>CAYGKP010000123.1:1527-7629 GCA_964350605.1 uncultured Cytophagales bacterium | reverse complement strand
ACATCGGCACGCAAGTCGATAAGTTGCCCGAAGCCTTGAAGGCCTTCGAAGGCTTGCTCCGCGAGATGCCCGAAAGCCCCGCCTCGTTTGGCTTCGCGAAGGAGGCGTACTTGAGCGACCTGCGTTCGCAGCGCATCCGCAAGTCAGGGCTGCTGTTTACCTGGGATGCCCTTCAAGAACTCGGGCTTTCCACCGACCAACGCGGCCGCTTGCTTTTGGAAGCCAAGGAATTGGGCCTTCCCGATGTCTCCGCCTTTCATAAGGAGAAGGTCGCTGAATTGCCCTATACCCTGCTCATCATCGGCCCCGCCGACCGCATCGACACCCAATTGCTCGAAACCTACGGCCCCGTACGTGTCCTGACCCTCGACGAAATCTTTCCCAAATAGCTCTAGTTAGCTCTGGGCAAAATTCGGCTAGGGGAAAAGGGTACAGGTGTATAACTTGCGCACCTTCCTTGTCGATGCGAGGGACCCCCCACCGAATCGAAAACCGAAAAACCCACATACAATGACCGCAATCACAGTTGCCAAAGGCGACGGCATTGGCCCAGAAATCATGGACGCTACCTTGGAGATCATCCAAGCAGCTGGCGCAAAGCTCGAAATCGACTACATCGACATCGGTGAGAAAGTCTACCTGAACGGCAACACCGCGGGCATCGCCCCCGAATCGTGGGATTCGCTGCGCCGCACCAAGGTCTTTTTGAAGTCGCCCATCACTACCCCACAGGGTGGTGGATTCAAAAGCTTGAACGTGACCACGCGCAAGACCTTGGGTCTCTACGCGAACGTTCGCCCTTGCATCTCCTACCACCCCTTCGTGAAAACCAAGCACCCTGTTATGGACTTGGTGATCATTCGCGAGAACGAGGAGGACCTGTACGCAGGCATCGAGCACCAGCAGACCGACGAAGTCACTCAGTGCTTGAAGCTCATCTCGAAGCCCGGCAGCGAGAAGATCATCCGCTTTGCCTTCGAATACGCGAAAGCCTACGGTCGCAAAAAAGTGACCTGCTTCTCGAAGGACAACATCATGAAACTGACCGACGGTCTGTTCCACAAAACCTTTGATAAGGTGGCCGCGGAATACCCAGAGCTGGAAAGCGAGCACTGGATCATCGACATCGGGGCGGCAAAAATGGCCGACACCCCCGAAGCCTTCGATGTGATTGTGATGCAGAACCTCTATGGTGACATCCTCTCGGACGTTGCGGCGCAAATCACCGGTTCGGTCGGCTTGGGTGGCAGTGCCAACATCGGCGTGGACTACGCAATGTTCGAAGCCATCCACGGTTCCGCGCCACGTCGTGCGGGCCAGAACATGGCCAACCCATCGGGCCTGCTCCTCGGAGCCATCCAGATGCTGGTGTACATCAACCAAGCGGAGGCTGCCGAGAAGGTCCACAACGCCTGGTTGAAAACCCTGGAGGACGGTGTTCACACCTACGACCTTTACAAGGAAGACACCAGCAAAGAGAAGGTCGGTACCAAGGAGTTCGCGCAAGCGGTCATCGCGCGCTTGGGTCAACGTCCCAGCAAACTCCCCGCAGTCGAGTACGACAAAGACAGCAACCGAAACATCCAAGGGAGCTTCACCCCCACTGTTCCTGCGAAAAAGGAGCTTGTGGGTGTCGACCTGTTCATGCACTGGAACGGCGAGAGCCGTGACCCGAACGTCTTGGGCAAAGCCATAGAGAAGTTCAAATCCGGTCCGTTCGAACTGCAGATGATTACCAACCGTGGTCTTAAGGTGTACCCCAATGGCTTGCCGGAAACCTTCTGCACCGACCACTGGCGTTGCCGCTACACTAGCAAGAAGATGGACCAAGCGGGCAGCTATCAAGATGTACTGGAGTTGAGCAAGCAAGCCACCGCCGCTGGTTTCGACATCATCAAAACCGAGAACCTCTGCCGCTTCGACGGCGAGATGACCTTCTCGATGGGTCAAGGGCAGTAACCTTTCGACTTTCTGAGTTTGGGAACGAGCCCGGCCATTGGTCGGGCTCGTTCCATTTATTGCCATTCGGAAACCTGGTGTCAAGCAAATTTTCGATCTTACTCACATTGACCTTTGGGCGGGAATCTTGAGCGGATTCTCTGCGTTCTGAACCCATGTCCGCCGAGGCCCTATCCAGTTTTCATCCCGCTGTCCGCGACTGGTTCAACCAGCAGTTTTCCACGGGTGCGACCGAGGCGCAACTTCAAACCTGGGCTGCGATCCTAGAAGGCAAACCAACGCTCCTGGCCGCGCCCACGGGTTCGGGTAAGACACTCGCCGCTTTCCTTGCGGTCATCGACCGGTTACTGAAAGAAAAACTGGAAAACCCCGGCCCACCCGCCTGTCGGGTCATTTACATCTCGCCGCTCAAAGCGCTGAGTAATGACATCGAAGTCAACCTGCGCGCACCGCTACGCGGGATCGAGGAAAGGCTACAGGCCTCTGGGACTTTCGTCTCGCTTGAAGCCGCCGTGCGCACGGGCGATACTGCCCCTTCGGAACGCTCGGCCATGCTGCGCCGTCCGCCAGACATTCTGGTCACTACCCCCGAGTCGCTCTTTAACTTGCTCACCAGTAAAGGCGGTCGCAATCTGGTCGGCGGTGTCCACACGATCATCGTTGATGAGATCCACGCGGTGGTTCAGGACAAACGCGGGGCTCATCTCTCACTCACCCTCGAACGGCTCGAACACCTGACCGGGCGGCTCCAACGCATCGGCCTTTCGGCCACCCAGAATCCCATCGAAGAAACGGCGGCCTTTCTTTCAGGCGAACGCCACAAATCGAGCTGCGCCATCCTTGATGTGGGGCACAAACGCCAACTCGACGTGCGAATCGCTCTCCCCGATTCGCCGCTCTCGGCGGTCATGTCCGCGGAATCGTGGGAGGAGTTGCACGATCAATTGGTGCGCTTGATTCAGGAACATCGCACGACGCTCCTCTTCGTCAATACGCGCCGTTTGGCCGAGCGGCTTTCCGCTAGTTTGGAACGGCGGCTGGGTGAAGGCAAGGTGATGGCCCACCACGGCAGTTTATCGAAGGACAAACGCCACTTGGCCGAGCAACGCCTAAAACATGGCGAGTTGAAAGCCTTGGTCGCGACCGCTTCCTTGGAGTTGGGCCTTGACATCGGTAACGTCGATCTGGTCTGCCAGATGGGCAGCACCCGCTCGATCTCGGCATTCCTGCAACGCATCGGTCGTTCGCGCCACCAAGTGGGCGGCACGCCGAAGGGCGTGATCTTTCCCCTCACCCGCGATGAACTGGTCGAGTCGGTCGCCATGCTGCAAGCGCAACGCCTTGGCGAACTCGACCGCCTCCACATCCCGCCCCAGCCACTCGACATCTTGACCCAACACCTGATCGCTGCCGCGGCTAGCCAGGATTGGGAGGTCGAAGAATTGTATGGCGTCTTTAAAAATGCATACCCTTACCGTGACCTAACGCGCGAACGGTTCGAAGAGCTACTTACCATGAGTAGCGAGGGCTTCACCTCCCGACGCGGGCAACGCCGAACGCTGGTGCATTACGACCGAATCAAAGGCGAACTCCGCGCGCGGCGCGGGGCGCAATTGGCGGTCCTCACCTCCGGCGGCTCGATCCCTGACAATTTTGAGTTCGATGTCATCTTGGAACCAAGTGGGCAGTTTGTGGGGACCGTCAACGAAGACTTCGCCATCGACATTCGCCCTGGCGATGTATTCCAGCTCGGCAATACCTCCTGGCGGGTACTTCGGTTGACGGGCGGCAAACTACGCGTTGAGGATGCGCAGGGCCAGCCGCCGACTGTGCCGTTCTGGTTTGGCGAAGCCCCAGGCCGCAGTCGGGAGTTGTCACGTGCTGTCGGTCGGTTGCGCGACCAAGTGGACAAAATGATCGCTACCAGCGAGGAAATTCGGGAGGCTGATGCGCAGCAGGTCCTGCGTCCGGTGGTTGACTACTTGATCGAATCGGCAGGCATTGACGAGGATAGTGCCTTCTTTCTGGCCGACTACCTACTGAAAAGCAAACTGGCCCTTGGCAACCTACCCACGGGCGATCGCCTGATTCTTGAACGCTTCTTCGACGAAGTAGGCGACATGCACTTGGTCGTGCACAGCCCCTTCGGCAGCCGGTTGAACCGCGCCTTCGGCCTATCGCTACGCAAGAAATTCTGTCGCAACTTCAATTTCGAGTTGCAAGCCGCTGCCAACGAAGATGCCGTTGTCCTCTCCCTCGGCTCGACGCATAGCTTTCCCCTTCAGGAAGTCTACGGCTACCTGAAAACTCCTTCGCTCCGCGACACTTTGGTCCAGGCCCTTTTCGATTCGCCGATCTTCGAGGTGCGCTGGCGATGGAACGCCTCGCGGGCACTCGCCTACCTGCGCCGCCGGAACGGAGAGAAGGTACCGCCACAATTTCAACGCATGGCCGCCGAAGATTTGATTGCCCAGGTCTTCCCCGATCAACTCGCCTTATTGCAGAAAATAGCCGGCGACCTAAAGATCCACGAACATCCCTTGGTGGACCAGACCATTGCCGACTGCCTTCAGGAAGCGATGGACTACGAAGCACTCTTCGAACTCGTGGGCCGCATCGAACGCGGGGAAATTGAGATGCTGTCGGTCGAACTGCGCGAGCCCAGTCCACTGAGTCAGGAAATCTTGAACGCCCGGCCCTACGCTTTTCTCGACCCCGCGCCCCTGGAGGAACGCCGCACGCTGGCCATCACCTCCAGCCGGAGCCTGAGTGCCGAGCAGGCTGCGCAGTTGGCCCACCTGGCCCCCGAAGCCATCGACACGGTGCGGTCGGAAGCCTTTCCTTCGGTGCGCGACGCCGACGAATTGGTCGATGCACTCCTGTTGGGTTCCTATTTAACAGAGGAGGAATTGCAGCGAGCCGCCCCTCGCCTCGCGACCGAGCTGGTTGAATTTCTGGCGATCGAACGCCGGGCCACTAAGCTGGCACACAAGGGAAAGACCTTTTGGGTCGCGAGTGAACGACTTCCCCTATGGAAGTCAGCGGGTGTCGAGACTCCCACGGACACATGGAATGCCCTGCCCACTTCCCTACAAGGCGAAACCCACGAGCCCACCGACGCGATCCGAGAACTGGTTCGGGGGCGTTCGGAGATACTGGGGCCCTTCACCACCGGGTCCATTACTGATACCTGCGGCCTTCCCCTCGACTTAATCGAGTTCTCGGTGCTCGCGCTGCAAGCCGAGGGCTTTCTGTTCCAAGGGAATTATTCCTCGAAAACAGGCCCGGTTGAATGGTGCGAACGCGGCCTGCTGCACCGCATCCATCGCTACTCGCTCCAAGAACTTCGCGCCCGGATCCAGCCCGTCGATTCCAACACCTTCCAACGTTTCCTCTTCCGTTGGCAGGGGCTGACGGGCGAAGACCAACCGATGGGCCCCGAAGGCTTGCTGGCCGTCATCGAACGAATGGAGGGCGTGCAGTCGCCGGCCGTCGGTTGGGAGGCCGACCTCCTGCCCGCACGAATGAAAGGCTACGACCCAACCTGGCTGGAACTCCTGAGCCTGTCGGGCCGCGTGGTGTGGGGACGCTTTCAGCGCCCAAGCGGCGGGGCAACCGGGGCAGTGAAAGCCAGCCCGATGGCCCTGCTCGGTCGCGAGCGATTGCAGCAATGGCAACGACTTCTCGCGACCAAGAACCAACCGCCCATTCCCCTCAGCCACAACACCGAGAAGGTCGCGGCCTACCTGGAAGAGCGCGGTGCCAGCTTCTTTGATGCATTGGCCACCGACCTCGGCTTGCTGCCCAGCCAAGTGGAATCCGCCCTGGGCGAACTGGTCGCTGCTGGTCGGGCAACATCGGACAGCATCGCGGGGCTTCGTGCCTTGCTCACACCCGCCCACCGTAAGCGCAAACAACTTCGTGCGAGCCCCCTGCCAGCCGCCGTGACGATGGGCCAAGCAGGACGTTGGTCGCTACTGCCCCAAGCGCCAGAGAACACCGACCTCTCGGAGGCGGACCTTGAGTTCTTCGCGAAGGCACTACTCAAGCGGTATGGCGTAGTGACCCGAAAACTCATTGACCGGGAAGGCTGGTCGATCCCCTGGCGGGTACTTTTACGGGTCTATCGGAACTGGGAAGCGC
>CAYGKP010000123.1:0-1517 GCA_964350605.1 uncultured Cytophagales bacterium | reverse complement strand
CGCGGGGCGAAATCCGCGGTGGACGCTTCGTCAGTGGGATTTCTGGCGAACAATTCGCGTTGCCAGAGGCCGTCGAGGCACTGCGCAAGTGCCAAAAAGCCCCCGAAACCCCAGAGCATGTGGTGCTAGCGGCCACAGACCCCCTGAACCTCACCGGGTTGCTGTTCGGCCAAGACGGCCAAGCCCGGAAATTGGGGCTGTTTCTGCTCTATGAAAACGGTGAAATGGTAGCCACCTGGTCAAAGGGTGAACTTTCGCTACTCAAAGAGGGAGTGGATGAATCGACGCGCTGGGTCTATCAAAAGGCCCTCCAAGTTCGGAAGGGCGACCCGCGCCTTCGTGCCTACCTGGGGCAGTACGCCTGATTAGAACCCGAAAAAGTAGTGCTTTTCCTACACATATCCGCCCAAATGCGGTTATGGCGCATTTTATTCTGACCTTTGTGCTTTAATACTACCAATGACATTCCAAGACTTGGGCCTCGCGCCCACATTATTGCAGGCGCTCCAAGAACAGGGCTATACATCTCCAACCCCCATCCAAGAACAGGCCATCCCGGCCATCCTTGAGGGCCGCGATGTGTTTGGCTCCGCCCAGACCGGCACCGGTAAAACCGCTGCCTTCGCACTGCCCACCATCCAACTCCTCGGCGCGAACCGCGTATCGGGCAAAGGCCAACGCCCCACCCGTGCACTGATTCTGACGCCAACCCGCGAGCTGGCCGTTCAAATCTCCGACAGCCTCAAACGCTACGGCGTGGGCAGCGGACTGCGCCACACCACCATCTATGGTGGCGTGAGCCAGCGCACCCAGACCGACGCGCTGCGTCAAGGTGTTGACATCATTGTGGCGACCCCTGGTCGTCTGCTCGATTTGATCAACCAGAAGTGGATTGACCTTCGCAGCCTGGAACTCTTCATCTTGGATGAAGCCGACCGAATGCTCGACATGGGCTTCATCCCCGACATCCGCCGCATCCTCGGCATGGTTCCTCAGAACCGCCAGTCGCTCTTCTTCTCGGCCACCTTGGCCAAGCCGATTGCTGACCTGGCCGACTCGATCCTTCAAGATCCCTTGCGCATCGAGGTGGCGCGCAATTCGTCGACTGCTGAAACGATCGAACAAGGTCTGTACCTGGTTGACCGCGAAAACAAGAACGCCCTGCTCATCCACTTGCTGGAAGGCACGCAGGTCGAATCGGCGTTGGTCTTTACCCGCACCAAATTCGGCGCGGACAAAGTGGCCAAGATGCTCTCGCAATCGGGCATTCGCTCGGAGGCCATCCATGGCGACAAGACCCAGAACGCCCGCCAGCGTTCGCTCCAAAACTTCAAGCAACGCAAGACCCGCGTGCTGGTTGCAACTGATGTGGCCTCGCGCGGCATTGATATCGACGAGCTCTCGCACGTGATCAACTTCGAGATGCCGATGGAGCCGGAAACCTACGTTCACCGCATTGGCCGGACAGGCCGTGCCGGTTCGCTGGGTGTGGCCCTTTCGTTCTGTGCGAAAGACGA
>CAYGKP010000122.1:0-7663 GCA_964350605.1 uncultured Cytophagales bacterium | reverse complement strand
ATCAAACAGAGCATGACAATGCCCATGAAGACCACGCCACCCTCAACAAACTTGATTTTGATCTGCTGGGTGAAGGAAGGGCCTTCAGGGGCAGCTGGTGCGGCTTCCTCGGCCACTTCCTCTTCCGCTGCGGGTGCAGGGGCGGCAGCAGCTGTGGTATCAGCCTTCGTTGTGTCTGGCTCTTCTTCGGCGCGCAGGCTCAAAGGAGCAGCGATGAGGCCCAAAGCAAAGAGCAGAAATGCAAGACGTTTCATGGGGTCAGGGGTGTCGGTTCAGGTTCAGCGTTCGTCTGATCTTATTTTAATCGTGCAGCCGGAGCATTCCGGCCTTCTTCATCAAATCGATTCGGGCCCCGCTCGTTTGCGGGTGCCTTTCTTTCTTCAAGCGTGGAGAGAGAGGGATTCGAACCCTCGGTACCCTTGTGAGGTACACACGCTTTCCAAGCGTGCGCCTTCAGCCACTCGGCCACCTCTCCAGTGGCGGCAAAGGTGCGAAATTTTTCAGTCAGGGCGAGCGGTCCGTTGACCGCTCGGGGACCCCTGTGGGAAAAGATCGCCGATGGCTTCGCTTGCTTAAGTTTTGTTCTCCAGACCAAAAAGCGCCGTGGCGTTCTGGGTGGTCTGGTCAATGATGTGTTCGGGACTTATGCCTAAGAGCTCGCTAAGGCGAGCCACGATGTAGGTCAGGTACGCCGGTTCGTTTCGTTTGCCGCGGTTCGGGGTGGGCGCTAGGTATGGACAATCGGTCTCCAAGATCAAGCGATCAAGACCGATATGAGGCAGCACCTCATCGAGGCCGCCCTTTTTAAAGGTCGAAACCCCACCGATGCCCAGGTAGAACCCCAGGTCGAGCAGTCGCTGTGCCTCGGCCAATGTGCCTGTGAAGCAATGTTGTACGCCGCATAAGCCGGGTTGGGCCATGTCTTCAAGAACCTCAGCTACTTGGTCGTTCGATTCTCGGGCGTGAATGGCCACGGGCAGGTTCCGTTCGACGGCCCAATTCAACTGCGTCCGAAAGACGGTTTGCTGGGCGGGGAGGTTGTCGGTACGCCAGTGCAGGTCGATTCCGATCTCACCAACGGCGACGTAGTCAGCGCGATCCCAATGGGTGGCAATCTCGGCCAGTTGCGCGAAGGGGTCTTCGTCGCTCACGTAGCAAGGGTGCAAGCCCAACATGGGTCGAAACCCGTTCGGCTCGCTCGCGACCAAGGCCAACATGGGTTCGACGCTATCCAAATCAATGTTGGGCAACAGGATCGTCGAGATGCCGGCCAGGCGCGCACGTTCGATTACCTCGCTTCGGTCCGCGTCGAACTCAGAAGCGTAGAGGTGGGCATGTGTGTCGACAAGTGTCAAAGCCATCTTCAATCTGTCAAGACTTGGTCCCCTCGTTTAGGAACGGCGCTAAATTAGAGAGCCCCATCCCGCCAGCACCTTAGCCTGCGTTACCAAATCGTTAAACCTTGATGACCTTAAAACTGTCGCCCTTTCCATTTGATGGGTCGACCGAGCAGTGAAAGCACCAAGAGCAGCAAGGTAAGGACGGCTGAGAAGCCCTCGTAGAGCAGCAAATCGACCAGTCGTATGCGTTGCCCCACGCGGGTGGCCGAACGCCATAGCAACGCACTCTGTACAAGCAACTTGCCCACCCATAGACTTGCCCCCACTAGCGGCGAAAACACCACCAATGCTCCGAGCGACACGTAGCTCTGGGCCACGAGCAACAGCAATACCAGCGCACTGATCGGCAGCCGCCACGAGCCCGTCAACCAACGGCGGCGCTGGCTGACCAAGGCCTTCAGGTTTTGGGCCGGCAACGAGTGGGCTGTGACCTCCGGGCGGAAAAGTTGGGCATACCCCCACCCTTCCTTTCGAATCGCGGCGAAGAGTTGGAAGTCCTCGGTCAAGGAGAAAGGCAACCGCTCATAGCCACCCGTAGCGAGGTAGGCCTCCGGTTGAAGTCCTTGGTTGTTGCCCATCGAGGTGACGGCTTGGCCAGCCTGGGCGAAACCATCCATGATCGTCAGGGCGAAGAGCCAATCGAGGCTTTGCATGCGCGCCATGACTCCCTCGCCTTCCATCAGTGTCACACCCGTCACGACACCGACTTTCGAATCCGATAACGCCGAGAGCATGCCCCGGACCCACATAGAGGGTACGGCGATGTCCGCGTCGGTTACCAACCAACGCTCACCTTTCGCTTGGTGCGCCAATTGAGCGAGCACATTCGCTTTGCCTTTGGCCAGGCCCAATCGCCCTTGAATGGAAAGCACCTTGATGCGCGAATCGCGGGCAGCGTACTCGGCGGCGATCTCCGCGGTACGGTCGGTGCTCTGGTCCTCCCCGATCCAGATTTCCAGCTTGTCCTTCGGGTAGTCCACCGCCAGGAGGGTGTCAAGACAGCGGGGCAACGCCAACTCCTCGTTCCGCGCAGCGATCAGAATACTTACCGTCGGAAACGACTCAAGGGCCGAAGGCACTGGTTGGCGTCGCTGAACGACCAGTAAAAACACCCAGGGCACGATGCTGGCTGAAGCCAGGCCGACAAGCACCCACAGCCAGGTGCTCATAAGGCCTCGAACCGATAGCCCTGGGCCGCCAGTTCCGTTAGATAACGCGGCAACACCCAGCGGAGCTTCTCGATCGTTTTGGCCGAATCGTGGAACAGCACAATGCTGCCGGGGCGGGTGTTTTTCAAGGTCTTACGCAAACAGTCTTCCGCGCTCAAGTTGGGTAAAAAATCCCCACTCAACACCTCCCAATAGGCTACTCGATAGTTCCGCTTAAGGGCACGAAGCTGGGCCAATTTCAACCGCCCATACGGAGGGCGAAACAAAGGCCGCGCTTCGTCCAGTTTCATGACAGTCCGACAGGCTTCCACGTCTGCGAGATAGGTCTCGACCTCCGTCTTTCGACCGTTGAGGTGGTGCTGGGTATGATTGCCCACCGCATGCCCGCCATCCAGCACGGCTTGGTAAGTCCCCTCGTGTTTTACTACGTTTTCGCCCACGCAGAAGAAGGTCGCTTTGGCCGAATGGATCGCTAGGGTTTCCAGAACAAACGGCGTGGCTTCAGGCACCGGGCCGTCATCGAAGGTCAGGTAGACCACCTTCTCGCGGGTGGGCATGCGCCAAAGCGTGCCCGGAACCCACGCAGAAAAGGCCCGTCCGTACCGATGGATCATCATGTGGTAGCAAAGCGGATCGAGAGCATCGTCAGGTCGTCGAAGCCCGGTGCCTCCCCTTGGAACGAGGCCACGCGCTCCAAAATCTCGCGGTGCAGCTCGGGGAGCGGCTGCCAATACAACTCGCGCAGCAACAACTGTAAGCGGGTCTCGCCAAACTCTTCATGCAGGGTGTTGAAGGTTTCAGTCAGCCCATCGGTATAGGCGAACAGCAAATCACCCGCGCCTACCTCGCGTTTTCCGACGTCCATAAAGGGCAACTCGGAAAAGGCCCCCAACATCAAACAGCCTTCGGTCAGTTCATCGATCTCGCCACCTGGGCGAACCAAATACACTGGGTTGTGACCCGCCGATACGTATTCGAGCGATCCGGTCGAAGCCCGGTAGCGGCCCAAAAACACGGTGACGTACAACTCGCCACGAATGTTCTCGTAGATCAAGCGATTCAGCTCACGGCAAATGGTCTCCAAGTCAAAGCCGTGGCGAGCCAGCAAGCGCAAGCCTGCCTGGAAGTTGGCCATCAGCATCGCCGCAGGTACGCCTTTCCCCGATACGTCGGCCACGCAAAAAACCCGATCGCCGCCCTCTACTTCGATGGCGTCATAGGTATCCCCCCCCATTTGCAGGTGCGGCTGATAGGTGGCGTACATGTCAAACCCCTGGCCGTCGGGCAGGGCCTTGGGTAGTAGCAACTCTTGGACTCTTTGGGCGATTTCCACCTCCTTGCGCAAGGCTTCTTGCTCCAAGGCACGGCGACCCATCCGCTTGTTCTCGATGGCCACCATGATGATGTTCGCAAAGGTTTGGACGAACGAAAGCGCGTCGGCATGTTGGTCCTCCGACACCTCGATCATCGGCCCCAGCAGCAAATGCGCCAAGACCTTCTTTCGGTGCAGTACCGGCACTACCCATTCAAACCCTTGGGCCTGAATTTCGGGAGCCACATCCCCCAATCGGGTAAAGGACACACACGCCAACAAGGCAGCTCCTGGGCTGCTGTTTTCGTAGGATTCAACCTTCAATCGACCCGCCTCGCGCGACCAGTTTTCACCTTCATGGACGTACAACACCAGCTTCTCGATCCGATAGGCCGAGATGCACGAGAAGTACAGAATCTTGTAGAGCGAAGTTTCGGGCAGGTTGGCGTTGATCGCCTCGGTCGCCTCCAGCAAGGCATCAAGCTCGAGCTTGCGCCGATCCAAGCCCCCGATCTCGCGGCTCATGCCTCGATTTCTCGGTTCGTTTTCGGATCAAAGGCATCGCGAAGGCCGTTGCCGAGCAGGTTGAAGGCCAAGACGAGCAAGCTGATGCAGATCGAGGGGAACACCAAGATGTGCCAGTTGTCGAGGTTCGACATGAGTTGCCAGCCTTCGTAGACCATCGCGCCCCAGGAAGGTGTTGGTGGCTTCACGCCCAGCCCCAGGAAGGACAGCCCCGCTTCGATGAGGATCGCCGCGGCGAAGTTGGCCGTCGCGATCACGATCATCGGACCGATGACGTTGGGCAAGATGTGCTTGAAGATGATGCGCATTGAACCGAAGCCCATCGCACGGGCAGCTTCCACATACTGCTTTTCGCGCAAGGCCATGATTTGACCACGAACGACGCGCGCCACCTCGACCCACATGGTCAGGCCTACGGCCACGAAGGCCACCCAGATGCCCTTGCTTTGAAGTGCCATCGAAATGGCTATGACCAACACGATGGCAGGAATCGACCAGATGACGGTCATAAACCACATGATCACGCTATCGACCACCCCACCGAAGAACCCCGCCAAGGCCCCCAGGGTTACCCCCACGGCCAGCGAGATCAGGACCGAAACAAACCCGATCGACAAACTGATCCGTGTGCCATAAATCAGCATCGAGAGGATGTCGCGCCCACCGCTCTCGGTGCCGAGCCAATAGCTGCGCTCCTCGACGTTATTCTCCTTGAACTCTTCGACCAATTCAGCCCGGGTGACGGTCACGACCTCCTCGTCGTTGTTCACATATTGAATGACCCCATCGCGCTCCTTGACTTTTTGCCCGTCGGGTGAAAGCGCTTTGGACTCCCCGTAATAGACCGAGCGAACTACGCCGAGCAGCCCAAGCCGTTCCTCGTGGGGGTCGTTTCCGTATTGGTTGAAGACGGTGAGCACCACGGTGTCTTGACCTTCCAGGTGCCAGTCGCTGACCGGGTAAATCTTGTACGGCGAAGGTGCGCCGTAGATCATGCGCGAGAAAAAGCCCCCCGCTTGGTTCTCGGGGTTATTCATCACTTTGACAACCGTCACCTCAAAGCCTGGGCCCTGGCGTTTGATCTCGACCGCGCCATCGTTGGCATCGGGTGTCGAATCGGGCATGATGATGTAGCCGAGAAACGCCACCAAATGGGCCAACAGAATCAGCACCAGGCCGATCATAGCAGGTACGTTCCGTCGAAGCCGACGCTTCACGTAGTACGATGGCGAACGGTGGTTGCCCTGACGATTTCGGCGCAACCGTCGGCGCTTGGCAGCAATAAGTAATCTACGCATCCGTGTTGTGCGCGAGCAATCCCTCCTTTGTGGCAAGATAATGAAACTGTGCATACCGCCCGGGCCAATCCAATAGTGGATTGTCGGCATCCGCTTCGCCTTGGAAGCAACGCACCCAGCCCCGCTCGGTCATTGCGTGGAGTGCTCCGGCCAATTCGACCTCGGGCCAACCGAGCTGCTCGCAGATTTCCTCGAAGGAAATCACGAAGTACAGCTCGTCAAGCAAGGCAAATTCACGGTCGGTCATTGGCTTTGATTCAGCTAGTTGTGGCGGCGGCCCTTCCAGGAATAGCGCCCGAAACGTGCCCAGAGCCCCACGACCACAACATACGGCGCATAAAGCACTTCGACCAACAGAAAGGCAAACAGGTTGGCGGGGCGTTCCATGCGGTGCCCAAGTTTGCGAAGCACGATAAAAAGATACGGCCCCTCGAAAAGTAGTTTGGCAAGCCAGGTGAACCCAACCTGTTGCACCAACCAGGACGGTCCGAGCAACCCAAGGGGACTGAGCAGCCACCCGAGCTGCGTGAGCCAGACCAGTAGGGCCAACAGTTGCACCGTCCGCGAGGTATAGCGCTCCCACTTGCTGGCCCAGCGGCGACGCTGGCGAAGGAAGGCACCTAGCGTTGGAGCTGCGGCTGTTCGCACGACGGACCGGCGTTGGGTGACCACGCTGCCCGGGAATTCCTGGTGGATGCGGTGCATGAGAAACTCATCATCGCCGCTCGCGCCGTCTTTCTCTTCTTGGTGCCCACCAACTTCTTGGTAGGCCCAGCGACGATAGGCAAAATTGGCCCCGTTGGCCATCGTTGGTCGCCCCGCATGGATGGACGCAAAACCAAACCCCACCAGGCTGGCGAACTCGACCGTCTGCATCCGGGCGAAGAGGTTGCCTTCCAGAAACGTGACCAGCCCAGAGACCACGTGAACGGTCGGCTTCACGAAGGGTTCGGCCATCCGCTCGATCCAATCGGGCGGCACCAAACAGTCCGCATCAGTCGTCAAAATAATCTCCCCTTCCGAGCGCGCAATCCCTTCGGCCAGCGCAGCTTTCTTGCCGTGCCCACTTACGTCGATGACCTGAAATCTGGGGTCGTCCTGGGTCTGCTTGCGAAGCCAGACCTCGCCCCCATCCTTCGAATGGTCATTGAGCAGGAAAATACTGTACTGAACGTTCGTACAACTCTGAGCACGCAGAGAATCAAGGAGTTGCGGCAGGTTCTCCCATTCATCGCGAAAGGCAATGAGAACCGACACCGAAGGAAGTGGGCCCTGTGGGAAACTTTCGCGCCTGGCCAGAAACCTCCCCCTGGCCCACCACACCAGAAAGAGAAACAAGGACCCAAGGCCCAGGGCTACGAGGCTGAGGTAGTGAATCGCAGTCGCCATAAAAGGAAAGCACCCACCAACGAAGGCAGCACCAAGTTAATCAGCCAGAGGCCCAAGGTCGAGAGTAAGACCAGGTCGAAGGGCACACCGGCCAAGTCGCCCAGAAAGTACAACGCCGCCACCTCGCGCAAGCCCAAATCGGCCAGGACGTTGAAGCTCATCAGCACACTTTTGGCCAGGAAGACCAAGGCCACCCCTGCAAGCAATACCCCCACCGATCCCTCGGCGCCGACCAGCAATAAAAGGAACAGAAATTGACTGGTGAAGATCGCGTAGCGAACCGCCGAAAGGGCGTGAATCTCGATGACCACCCTAGGGGTATAGACCCCCACAACCGACCAAAAGCGTTTGAGCGGCAGCCACGTCAACTTCGCAATCCGGCGGCGCAGCACGAAAAGCAAAACCAACAACCCAAGCACCGCGGCTAACACCCAGGGGTTCAGGATCCGTCCGTCGACCAGCCCCCAATGCCAATAGACGAGCCACGCCGCAACCCCCGCCACCGTCGTGATCAGCATCTGAGAGAAGCGAGAAAGCAAGAGGCCGCCAATCAACTTCGTGCGGTCCGGG
>CAYGKP010000121.1:0-7665 GCA_964350605.1 uncultured Cytophagales bacterium | reverse complement strand
GGGCAGGGGCATCACTTCGATTTGGGCGCGGTAGGTGCTCATGGTCAGGCGGATTTGGTAGGGACGGCGAAGTTGCGGATCAACGAGAGGGCCAAATATAGCAGGAACGCAGCCCCGAAGCCCACTGGGCCGAGCACTAAGACACAGGCCAGCCCACCGGCGAGCAGCACAATGATCCACGGCCGCTCGACTTTGTCCTGCAACCCCTTGAAGGAGAGCAGGGGAATCTTCGAGATCATCAGCAGGCCCAGGGCGATGGGGATAATGAGCCAGGCGATTTGGCCCCAATTCTGCCCCAGCCCCAAGTTGCCCAGGAGCAGAGCAGCCACAACCCCAGCGGCGGCAGGGGTAGGACTGCCCTTGAATCGTTTGGACTCTTCATCGCCGAAGGCTGTGTAGCGTGCCAATCGATAAGCGGCCGAGCCAATGTAAAAGAGTGGGACTGCGATGAGAACAATAGGGGTTGATGCGGCCAGGGGTGATTCTACAAAGTGGGGAAGGGTACCAAGAAGGTGATGAACCATCATTGCACCAGGTAGCACCCCGAAGGTGACCATGTCGGACAAGCCATCAAGCACGTGGCCTACGGGCGATTTGGCATCGAGTAAGCGGGCGGCTTGGCCATCGAAGGCATCGAAAACCATGCCCAGGAAAATCAAATAGAGCGGAAAGCGATAGTAATCCAGTATCACGTCCGGTTTGCCCCAGAGTGCGTCCACAAGCAGTGAAGGGTTCCATAGGGTCAGCAAGCCCAGCACCCCACAGAACAGGTTTCCTAGGGTCAGGGCGTTGGGCAGCCACTTGAAATACCTCTTCATAGGTTAAGCTCGTGCGTTTTTCCCGACGAAGGGGTTGTGAAGTTTTTCCTCCCCGATGGTGGTCGGCGGCCCGTGGCCGGGATGCACAGAAGTCTCGTCCGGCAGGGCGAAGAATTTTTCCTTGATGCTGGCGAGTAGCGTATCCACATCGCCGCCCGGCAAATCGTACCGACCGATGGACCGCTTGAAGAGCACATCGCCCGCGATCAGCGTCAGCGACTCGACATGAAGAAACGCCACATGCCCCGGCGCATGGCCTGGTACAAAAAGCACTTCCAATTCCGTGTTGCCGAATTTGATGGGCGTGCCTTCCTTGATGTAGCCATCCACTTCCGGCTCGCGAAAGTTCGGGAAGCCGTACATCGGCGCGTAGGTCGGGACGGCGAAGAGCGTCTCCTCGTCAATTTTGTGGACGTAGAAGGGCACCTTCAAGCGGCGTTGCATCACGTCCACCCCCAGCACATGGTCGATGTGCGAATGGGTATTGTAGATGCCGACCACCTTGACCCCCTCGCGTTGGATGGCGACCAAGAGGTCTTCCTCCTCTTCCAAGGTGCAGCAACCCGGATCGACCAGGATGCCTTCCTTGGTGTCGTCGAAGAGCAAATAGGTGTTCTCCGAAAGCGGATTGTAGGTGTAGACCCGAAGGCGCATCCCGCGAAGTTACGCAACTTGCCAGGGTGAGCGCAGTTCCCCCCGTATTGATCGTTGGCCAAGGCCTCGCCGGCAGCCTACTCGCCGACCGGTTGCGGCTGCGCGGACGGGACGTAGTGGTCATTGACCGCGAGTCGGGCCCGCGTAGTTCGCTCATCGCGGGCGGGCTGTTCAACCCCGTCACGGGCCGCAAGGGCAACCTCACCTGGCTGGCCGAGGCGTTGTTCTCGTTCCTCGCGGACTACTACCCGAGTGCGGAGGCGCGGTTGGGCGCGTCGTTTTATCACCCCATGCCGATCTACAAGCCCTTCGCCGACATCGAGCAGCAGAATCACTTGCTGAGCAAAACCGGTGATCCGGCCTGGGTGCCGTTCCTGAACGAGCAAATGGCCAACCCCGACCCGAAGCACGTGCTCGCGCCGCATGGCGGGATGGAAATTTGCCGGGGCGGCTGGCTTGACGTGCCGGAGTTTCTGCGGGCGGTGCGGCATGATCTGGCCCATGCCTACCAAACGGCGGCCTTCGAATGGAGTCAGATTACTCAGGAAGGCGACGGCTATCGCTGGCAGGGCAAGCACGTTTCGGCAGTTGTCCTGTGCCAAGGGTTGGCCGCGACCGAGGGCGGGCCCTTTGCGAAGCTGCCCTTTGCGCCCAATCACGGGCAGTTACTTCGGGTGCGCTGTGCGAATTACCGGGCACAAGTGCTGCTGAACCGCGGCGTGTTTGTTCGGCCCACCGAGACCCAAGGCGAATACTTGGTCGGTGCGACCTACGAGCGCGAGTTGCGGGACGGCCCCAGCCCATCGGGCATTGAAGAAGTGAAACAACGCCTGAACGCCGTGTTGGACGATGAATTTGACGTGCTCGATACCCCTTGGGGGTGGCGTCCGGCTACTTACGATCGGCGGCCGTTGATTGGTGTACATCCCGACCACCCGAACCTGTTTGTGTTCAATGGCCTGGGCTCGAAGGGCGTGTCGCTGGGGCCTTATTGGGCAGAAAGACTAGCCAATGTGATCTTGGATGGCGACTCGCTCGGCCCCCAAGTCAACATCCTGCGCCGCGGATCGTTATCTTGAAGGCCGCTCCGCCTTGGTTGTGAGGAAATTCTTCCCCCTTTTCTTGATTCTGTTGGCCCTGCCAGCCCTGCGCGCCCAACGCTCGCAGGAGAATTTTGGTAAGAACCGCGTGCAGCACCGCGAGTTCGAGTGGAAGCTGATCTCGACCGACAACTTCAACATCTATTACTACATCGACGCGAACAACGTGGCCTACAACGCCGCGCGCTACGCGGAGGAAGATTTCGACCGCATCACTGACCAGATTGGCTACACGCCTTATACGAAAGTCACGCTGATCATCTACAACTCGATCACCGATTTGCAGCAAAGCAACATCGGCTTGGTCGAGAAAGCCTTCGTGGGGGGCGAGACCCAACTGCTCAAATCGAAAATCGAGATTGCCTACCCGGGCAGCCAATCACAATTTCGCCAGGACCTGAGCCAAGAGATCAGCCAACTGCTCATCAACCTGATGCTCTTCGGGGGCAGCTTCCGGGAGATGGTGCAGAGCTCGTACTTCCTGAGTTTGCCCCAGTGGTTCACCGCAGGGGCCTCGGCCTATGTGGCCGAAGGCTGGAGCGCCGAGAAGGACGACGCCATCCGCGCGGAGTTTCCCAAGCGCTCGAAGAAACCCGCCAACTTGGTTGGAAAAGACGCGGTGCTGGTCGGCCAGTCGATCTGGAACTACATCGAAGTGAAACATGGCCGCGACAAGATGTCGGCGATCCTCAATTTGGTGCGGGTAATCCGCAACGAGGAATTGGCCATTTCCTCGACCCTGGGGATCAGCTACGAAGTATTCATCGACCGATGGCGGCGATACTATACCGATGTGGGTCCCTCGGACGCGGCCTTGATCGGCACCGTCGATCCGCCGAAAGACCAACGCGTTCGTCGGCGCAACTTCCGCCGTCGCAACTACGAACAGGTGGCCGTCAGCCCCTCGGGCCAATACGTGGCCTATTCGGAAAACCTGCGCGGCAAATACCGCATCAAGGTGCTCGACACCCAGACGGGCAAGAAGAAACAGTTGCTTCGCGGGGGCCGTCGGCGCGTGGACCAGCGAATCGACTATTCGATTCCGGTGCTCGAATGGGTGGGCGATACCTCGGTGGCCTTCGTGCATTGGAACCGGGGAAAGACCACCTTCCAGCTCAAGCACATCAACGGCAAAACGATTGCGAAGGTGAATTTCAAAGTGATCGACGGGGTCCGCTCGATGGATGCGCACTCCGACGGGCGTTACTTCATTATGAGTGCCGTGAAGGACGGCCAGACCGACATTTTCAGTTACGATTGGAAGGACAACCGCTTCCGCCGCTTGACCATTGATCTCTACGATGATTTGGACCCCGCGTATTTGCCAGGAGGCTATGACTTTGTATTCAGCTCGAACCGCCTGACCGATACCCTCAAGTCCGGCGACGGTGCCGCGCACCTGATCACCAATCGCTACGACCTGTTCATCTATAACAAAGAGACCGAGAAGACCGACAGCCTGGTTCGCCTGACCTTCACTGATGCGAACGAGCGTTTGCCCCAACCCTTGGGCGACACCGCCATTGTGTTCCTGGGCGAAGCGGGGCGCATGCAGCACTTGTACTCCCTGAACCGGGCGAGCGGAGAGGCCCGCCGGATGAGCGACTACTCGCATAACATCCGTCATTACGATCTGAACGCGGCGAGCGGCACGCTGGCTTTCGTGATGGCTGATGGGGGCAAGGAGTATGCCTACGTGAACCCGGAGTTCGACACCAAACAACGTCTGGACACCTACAGCGGCGAGCTGTTGATCCGCGATCGCTGGCGCAAGCGGCCCCGCCTCTCGCCGCCCGAACCGCCGTACCCCCTTGACTCGCTCGGGCGACCCATCGACCTGCCAGCCATCGACTCGCTGGAACCGCGGATGTTCCTGTACGAGAGCCAAGCCCTTCGGATGATTAAGGCCTGGGAGAAAGAAAAGGCCCGCATGGCCAAGGCGGAAATCGAGAAGCACTCCGTCAAGCTGAAAGGGCCCAGCGATTACAAACCCCAGTTGGGGGTCAATTACGTGGTCACGGCCCTGACGGTCGATCCCTTGCGGGGCACGGGAGTGCTCTTCGACTTTGGGACCTCGGACCTCTACAACAACCACCAGTTCAACGCGGGCATCCTTTTGATCTCCGACCTGCGGTCGAGCAGCTTTTCGGGCGAGTGGCGCTACCTGGCCTGGCGACCCGATTTGCGCCTGAGCTTCGACAAATCGTCGGCTTTTTTCTCCGGCGACATCGCGGTCCAACGCTACAACACCAACACCTTCACGGCCGAGGTGGCCTATCCGCTGACCCCCGCCACGCGGGTGGCCATCGCGCCGTTCTGGAAGCAAACGCGCTTCATCAACATGGCCGCGGCCTTCACCCCGCAGGACGACGTGGTCGACCGCTACGTGGGTACGACGGCTGAAATTGTGGTGGACAACACCGAGGAAATCGGCCTGAACATGCTGGAGGGGACGCGCTTTCGGTTGATGCTCCAGACCCATCGTCACACCCAGGACGACCGCCGCAACTTCCAACGCCTGAACCTGGACCTGCGCCATTACCTGCGCCTGCACAAGGAAATCATCCTCGCGGGCCGGGCTGGCTATGGCCGCTTCTTTGGCAACGACCCGAAGAAATTTGCTTTCGGAGGCATCGACAACTGGTTGTTCTACGACAGCGAATTCTCCGGCCTTTCGGACGACCCTCTTAATGCGCCCATCGACGGGGTGAACCCGGACATTTTTTTCATTGAGTACGTGACCAACGTACGGGGCTTTAAATACAACACTCGTTTTGGGCAGAACTACGTGGTTGCAAACCTGGAATTGCGCGTACCGATCGTGCGCTACCTCTACAACGGGCCCATCGGATCCAGCTTCCTGCGCAACCTGCAAGTGATTGGCTTCTCGGACATGGGCACGGCCTGGACCGGCGGCAGCCCCTTCACCCGCTCGAACAGCATCAATACCACCCAATTTCAGGCGGGCAATTTCTCGGGCGAGGTGACCAACTACCAGAATCCTTTCCTGATGTCCTACGGCGTGGGTGCTCGTTCGCTGCTGTTCGGCTATTACGTAAAACTCGATCTGGCCTGGCCCTACGACCGGGGCGAGCTGCAGGACCCCGCGCTATACCTCAGCTTGGGCTACGACTTCTAAGCCACCACAACCTCACTCACCAAAACATGAGAAAGGAAGTATTCTACCTCGCGACCTGTCAGACCTGCCAGAAGATCATGGCGCAGGTGGGCGTCGACGATTCGTTTGTGAAACACGAGATCAAGTCGGGGGGCATCAGCCGCGCCCAGGTGGACGAGATGAAGAAAGTGGCGGGCAGCTACGAGGCCCTGTTCTCGCGCCGGGCGATGAAATTCCGCTCGCAAGGCTGGGACGCGAAAGAGAAGGCCGGCGAATTGACCGATGCGGACTACGGCCGCCTGATCACCGAGGAATACACATTCCTCAAGCGCCCGGTCTTTTGGATCGGCGAGCGGCTGTTTGTCGGCAACGCGAAGAAGGAAGTGGAGGGCGTGATCGACGCCCTCGGCAGCTAGGGCGTTCGGCTAGGCGAGCGCGGCCTGTGCCAACGCAGCCAGCATCGAGAGGCCGTCCTGGTTGCCCAGGGCCGGATCGGCGGCGCGTTCGGGGTGGGGCATGAGGCCAAAGACGTTGCGCCCCTTGTTGCAGACCCCCGCGATGTTATCGAGCGAGCCGTTGGGGTTCGCCTCTTCGGTCACATTTCCCGCCGCGTCGCTGTAACGGAACAGAATCTGGTCGTTCGCTTTCAGTTCGGCCAAGTCGGCCTCCGACGCATAGTAGCGTCCCTCGCCGTGGGCAATGGGGATGCTGTACGCCTTACCCATCTCCAATTCCGAGGTGAAGGCTGTGTTCGTGGTGGCGGGGGTGATGAACTGGTTCTGGCAGAGAAACTTCCGCGAGTTGTTGCGTAGCAGGGCTCCGGGCACCAAGTGCGCCTCAGTGAGGACTTGGAAGCCGTTGCAGACGCCGAGTACTCGTCCGCCTTTCTTCGCGAAGGCAATCACTTCCTGCATGATGGGGCTGAAGCGCGAAATCGCGCCCGAACGCAGGTAGTCACCATAGGAAAACCCGCCGGGCAGGACGATCAGGTCGCAGCCTTCCAGGTCGTGGGCCTTGTGCCAGAGCATCGTGGTGGCCAGCCCCACGCGCGTCTCCAGCGCATAGCGCATGTCTTGATCACAATTGCTTCCCGGGAATACGACTACGCCAGCTTTCATGCCCCAAAGATACGCGCCCACCTGGATTTGGCCCCCGTCAGGCGATTGTCGATTTTCACGGCCAGTATGGGAATAGTCTATTCGATGACGGGCTTCGGCACCGGGGTGCAGGAAGCGGGTCGCTACCGCTTTCGTGTGGAGGTTAAATCGCTGAACAGCAAGGGGATGGACGCGCAAGTGCGCCTGCCCCGCGGGCTGTCAGATTGGGAAATGCCCCTCCGAACGCGCCTGGACGAGCGGTTGCAGCGCGGGAAAGTTTCGCTCAATGTTGACTGCGAACCCCTCAGCGGGCAAAGTGCGTTTGCGTTTAACGAGGCCCTGTTGATGGAAATTTACACCTCGCTGAAGGCTACCGCCGACAAGTTGGGCGCGGAAAGCGATCTGTTTCGCTTGGCCTTCAACCAACCTGGTATCCTGGAAACGAGCGGCCGCGAGGAGCTGACGGGCGAGGAGCGCGCCGCCGCCGACAAGGCCGTGGACGAAGCCATCGCCGACATGATGAAGTTCCGCGCGACCGAAGGGGCGGCACTGGTCGAGAAACTGCTTGCTTACCTGAAAGTGATTGAAGATGCGGTGCCCGAAGTGGAGCAACTCGAAAAGGATCGCCTCGACAGCCTCCATACGCGCCTGAAGCAAGCCTTGACCGAACACGTCGAATCCGACAAGGTCGACCAGAACCGCTTCGAGCAAGAACTAATCTACTACCTCGAGAAACTCGACGTGGCCGAGGAGAAGGACCGCCTGTTGACCCACATCGCCCACTTCCGACAGACCTTGGAGGAAGGAGAAGGCTGTGGCCGCAAGCTCGGTTTTTTTTATGATTAGTTGTGCAGCGAGATCTACACGCTGGGTTCGAA
>CAYGKP010000120.1:0-7673 GCA_964350605.1 uncultured Cytophagales bacterium | reverse complement strand
GCCCCAGACCCAGGGGTTCTTCCAGGTGCTGGGCAAGTACGTCGCCGCGCCGGTGCGCAGCGGGTTGCTGTTGATCGACCAGCGGGCCGCCCAACAGCGGATTCTCTACGAACGCT
This sequence comes from uncultured Cytophagales bacterium, assembly GCA_964350605.1. Classification (GTDB taxonomy): domain Bacteria; phylum Bacteroidota; class Bacteroidia; order Cytophagales; family JAAEPT01; genus CAYGKP01. Next base: position 7,557 of record CAYGKP010000120.1, on the reverse strand, counting down.
TCCTGACCCGCCTGGGCCATTCGGAAGGGGCCTCGCAAGCCTACTTATTTCCCCAACGCATCGAACTGGGGGCTGCCGACCGCGCCTTGCTCGATGAAATTTCGGTCGACTTGCAACGTTTAGGGTTTGCACTGGAAAGCGAAGGGGAACGGACCATCGTGCTGACGGGTGTGCCCGTCGATTGCGAGGACGAAGACGGGCAAGTCCTCCTCGAACGCCTGCTGGAACAACTCAAAAACGAACGCGCCGAATTGAAGACCGACCGCCGCGAAACCCTAGCCCGTGCCCTGGCCCTCAGGGCGGTCGACACCCAGAGCCATCACCTAACCACCGAACAAATGGAAGGCCTGGTCGACGGGCTGTTCGCCTGCCAAACGCCGGGCTTCTCGCCAACTGGCCAGCGAACCTTTCGCGTACTCGATGGTGTAGATTTGCAGACGCTGCTTCACCCCTAGCCCATTCCCCTTTCCTCTGCCCACATGTTCAGTCGGCTTACTCCTGTTGTCAAAAGCATTCTGATTGTCACCATCGGGTTGTTCCTCATCCAGATGTTTACTGGCCAGCGGGGCAGCCTGGTGACCGGCTATTTGAGTCTCTACCACATCGACTCGCCGTTTTTCCAACCCTATCAGTTTCTGACCTACATGCTGTTGCATGCGGATTTCTTCCACCTGCTGTTCAATATGTTGGCGGTCTTCATGTTCGGCCCGGCCTTGGAACATTACCTGGGCGAGAAACGCTTTTTGACCCTCTACCTGGTTTGTGGCCTGGGTGCGGGGGCGTTGTACATGGGCATTCACTATTGGGAGGTCCAGCAAGTGACCGATGCGTTCCAGGCCGTCTTGCGCGGACCCAGCGAGATCAATGTGGTCGCCCTGCGCGACCAGATGGGCGACAGCTTCTTCAAACGAAACCCCGACATCGCCGCCCTGTTCGAGGCCTTGATTGCCCGCCCTTCCAGTTCCACCTACTTGGCCCAAGTCGGCCAAGTGTTCGACGAATACCGCGCGATGGTGGTCAACACGCCCATGCTGGGTGCCTCGGGAGCCGTGTTTGGGTTGCTGATGGCCATGGCCTTGATCTACCCCAACCAGACGATCATGATTTTTCCCCTGCCGATCCCCATCAAGATGAAATGGTTTGTGCTCATCTACGGGGCCCTGGAACTGGTCAATGGCGTGCGCCGTGTGCCGGGCGACAACGTGGCCCATTTTGCCCACATCGGCGGAATGGTCTTTGCGCTGGTTCTGGTGTATGTTTGGAAGAAGCAGGGCGGCACCTGGCGCAGGCAGTAAAGAGTAGATGAGCATCCAGCAAGATTTTCGCTACGCATTTTCGCGTTCGGGCAACGTGCTCACCCAGTTGATCCTGATCAACGTGGTGGTCTGGTTGCTCTACAGTGCCTTGTTCGTGTTTGCGGGCCTGTTCAGCGCGCCGGGTGCCTTCGACGCGGTCCACAAGTGGATCGCCATTCCCGCCGACGTACGCACCTTCCTGACACGGCCTTGGACGGCCGTAACCTATTTCTTCCTGCACCAGCGTATCGGGTTGTTCCACATCCTGTTCAATATGCTCTGGCTCTACTGGTTCGGAAAACTGATCCAGGAGTACATCGGCGCGAAACGCTTGCTGGGTCTGTACGTCTGGGGCGGACTGGCGGGTGCGGGTCTTTATCTGGTGGCCTACAACTTGGTGCCCTACTTCCGCACCATCATGTTGTCGGTCGAGGCGAGCGGCGGCTCCATCACCATGGTGGGGGCTTCGGCCAGTGTGCTGGCGGTCGTGGTCGGCGCGGCGACGCTGCTGCCCAACTACTCCTTCAACCTCTTCATCCTCGGGCCCGTCAAGATTGTCTACATCGCCGCTTTCTCGGTGGTGATGTCCTTCTTTGGCGTGGTCGGCGACAACCCCGGGGGCAACGTGGCCCACTTGGGCGGGGCACTCTTTGGGTTCATCATCATCAAGCAACTGCGCGCGGGCACCGATTGGAGTAAGCCAGTTGCCTGGTTTGTCTACGGCGTGAAGAGCCTCTTCAAGCCGCGGCGCAAAATCAAGGTCAGCTATCGCAGCGAGCAGAGCCACCGGGCCAGTGCGCGGGCCCGCGAACGGGTGCGCCAGGGCGATAACGAGTTCGACGAGGCCAGCCAGGAGGAGATCGATTCGATCCTCGACAAGATCTCGACCAGCGGGTACGAGAGCCTCACCAAGCTCGAGAAGCAGAAGCTCTTCTCGGCCAGTCAGAAAAAGTAGGCGCTGGGTGAGCGTCTTCAAACAACTTCTCGGCCAGACGGCACTCTACGGCCTTCCCTCGATCCTGGGGCGGACGATTAATTTTTTGCTCGTCATTCTCTACACCGACCCCTCGGTGCTCTCGGTGGCCCAATACGGCGAGATGACCGAGCTGTACGCCTACGTCGCCTTCCTGATGGTCGTCTTCACCTTCGGGATGGAGACCACCTATTTCCGCTTCGCCAACCGCACCGATGTGGACCCCCAGCGGGCCTACAACCAAGGCTTCACGTTCCTTTTGACCTTGGGCCTGACAATCTCGGGCCTCTTCCTCTTCCTCAGCCCGCTGATCGCCGACGGCCTGGGCTACGTGGGCCATTGGAAACACATCGCCCTCTTGGCGGGGGTGCTCTTTGTTGATGGGGTTCTTGCGCTGCCGTTCGCGCGGTTGCGCCAACAGGGCAAGGCCAAACGCTTCGCCACCGCCAAGTTGACGGGCATCGGCGCGACGATTCTGCTGAACCTGTTCTTTCTGGTCCTTTTGCCGAAGATTTCAGGCGGCCAGTATTTCGATTCAAACTTTGGGGTGGGCTATGTCTTCCTGGCGAACCTGATCGGCAACTTTCTGATGGGTCCCTTCCTGTGGCGCGAGCTGCGGGCGGCCAAACTGCAATGGGACCACTCGGAACTGAAGCGAATGCTGAAGTACGCCTGGCCGCTGTTGGTGATGGGACTGGCGGGCATGGTCAATGAAATGCTCGACCGCGCGATCCTCAAGGAATGGCTGCCCGAAAACTTCTACCCCGGCCATTCCAACCAGGAAGCCTTGGGGATTTACGGCGCGTGCTACCGCCTCTCAATGCTGATGACCCTGGGGGTCCAGGCCTATCGCTACGCCGCCGAGCCGTTCTTCTTCGCGCGGGCCCAGGACAAGAAAGCCCCCAAGCTCTTCGGGCAGTTGCTCGTGCTGTTCGTCGCCTTGGCGGGGGCGGTGTTCCTCGGGGTCAGCCTGATGAAAGAACTGGTCGCCGATGTATTCCTGCGCGGACGGACGTACCACGAAGGGCTCGCCGTCGTGCCCATCCTCTTGCTGGCGAACCTGTTCCTCGGCATCTTTTTTCACCTCTCCACCTGGTACAAACTCACCGACCGCACCTCGGCGGGCATGTGGCTGACGGTCCTCGGCGCGGGGATCACCGTGGTGCTCAACATTCTGCTCATTCCCAACTTGGGCTACCTCGGTTCAGCCTGGGCCACGTTGGCCTGTTACTTTGGGATGACCGTCGTCTCGTATTTCTGGGGCCAGAAGCACTATCCGATTCCCTATCCCGTGGGGCGCGTCCTGCTGCTGATCGGCGTAGCGGTGGCGATGGTCGCCGCGCGTGAGTTGTTCTTAGGCGAACTAAGTGGCTGGCAACTGGTCGGCCTGACCGCCGGCGGATTGGTCCTGTACCTCGCCTTGGCGATCCCGCTGGGGAAAACCGCCGCCCGCCGGGCCCTGGAAACTTCGTAGTTTCGAGTCTTATGACACAGACTGTCCCTGTTCCCGTTGTCAACGCCTCGAAAAACGAGCTGCCCGCCTACGCCACTTCCCAGTCCGCGGGGCTCGACCTGCGCGCCGATTTGGAAGCATCCGTCAAGCTCGGCCCTCTCGAACGCGCGATGATCCCCACGGGGCTTTCCATCGCCCTGCCCGAAGGCTACGAAGCCCAAATTCGCCCCCGCAGCGGCTTGGCGGCCAAACACGGCATCACCGTCCTGAACAGCCCCGGCACCATCGACGCGGACTATCGCGGCGAAATCAAGGTGGTCCTCGTCAATCTGTCCAACCAGCCCTTCACCATCGAACCCGGCGAGCGCATCGCCCAGATGGTCGTCTCAGCCTACACTCAAGTAGCTTGGCAAGCAACGGACTCACTGGAAGCCACCGAGCGCGGCGCAGGCGGTTTCGGCAGCACCGGAGTACATTAGCACGCAATGAAGATCCTGGTTCCCATGGCCGGGCGCGGCACCCGGCTTCGCCCCCACACCCTGCAACGTCCCAAACCGCTCTTGCCCATTGCGGGCAAACCGATTGTTGAACGCTTGCTGGAAGACCTCATCGAGGTTTGCCCCGAAAAGGTGGACCACATCGCGTTCATCGTCGGGGAATTCGGCGCAGAGGTCGAAGCCCAACTGATTGGCATTGCCGAACGCCTGGGCGCAAAAGGCACGATTCATTATCAGCTTGACCCGAAAGGGACCGCCCACGCCATTGCCTGTGCCCCCGAAGCCCTGGACGGCCCGGTCCTGATCGCCTTTGCCGACACCTTGTTCAAGGCCGACTTCAAACTCGACGCGAAGCAGGACGGCACCATTTGGGTCCAAAAAATCAAAGACCCCTCGGCCTTTGGCGTCGTGAAGCTCGACGGCAACAATATCACCGGCTTCGTCGAAAAGCCCCAGACCTTTGTCTCGGACCTCGCGATCATCGGCATCTATTACTTCCGCCAAGGCGAGAAACTGAAAGCAGCCATCGACCGCCTGATCGCCGAGGAGCGCACGCATGGCGGCGAATACGGCCTGACCACCGCCCTGGAAATGCTCTTGGAAGAGGGCTTAAGCTTCGCGCCGGGCGAGGTGAAGGAATGGCTCGATTGCGGCAATGCGCCCATCACGGTGGAAACCAACGGCCGCTACCTGGGCTTTTTGCAGGCGAAGGGCGAGCAGTTGATCGATCCCTCTGCCCAGGTGGAGAACTCGGTGCTCATTCCCCCCGTCTACTTGGGTGCGGGCGCGGTGGTTCGCAATAGCGTGGTGGGTCCCAACGTTTCGTTGGGAGATGGCGCGAAAGCGGACCGCAGTTTGCTCGAGGACTGTTTGATTGAAGAAAAGGCCGAACTTGAAGGTGTCAACTTGCGTGGCTCGCTGATTGGGCGGCACGTAAAATGGACCAGCAGTCCCGATGCCCTCAGCCTGGGCGACTACACCAAATCACTCTGATCCCTCACTCGTTTATGACTGCTCGCGCTTCGCTTCTCCGATTCGTTCCTGCCCTTTTGCTGGCTGGTCTGGTCAGTTGTGCGCCGAAAGGCGCAAGCAGCCAAACGCCCAAGAAAGGCGAAGTGTATGCGCAGCAATTCAGTACCGAAGACATCGAGCAACGCGACGGCAAATCCCAGCAGCTCTTCATCGAAGGCATGGGCCGCTTGGTGTTGGAAGACTACGAGGCGGCGGACAAACTGTTCCGCGACGCCCTGACGTTTTCGCCCGACAACCCGGCGATTCTCTATCAACTGGCGCGCACTCAAATGGCCCAAGGCCAACGCAGCAAAGCGGTCAGCTACGCCAGTAAGTCAGTGGAAAACGGCCCAACCTTCGAGGACTCTTACTTGCTGCTCGCCGAGCTGCATCGCCGGGGTGGTGAATGGTCGAAAGCGGAAGCGGCCTACAGCGACCTGATCGCGAAAACCAAGCGTGGGCGGGAATACGCCATCGAAGTAGGCGACTACCAAGTGAGCTACGCGATGGAAACCGACCTGCGCAGCCGCGAAAAAGAAGAGTACCTCCTCAAAGCACTGAAGACCCTCGACATTGCCGAGAAAGTCTACGGACCGACCGAGGAGATCGCCTTGATTCGTCGGCGTGCTTACATGGGCTTGGGCCAGCCACAGAAAGCCTTGGATGCGCTGGTCAAGCTGGTGGATTCGGACCCCACCAATGTGCGCTACCGGGCCTTGGTGGTCGAGCAACTCGACGAGATGGGCGATCCGCAGAAGACCATTGATTTCTTGGAACTCAGCCTAAAAGCCGTCAACGACCCGCAAATCCATCTATTCCTCTACGACCAATACCGCCGCCAAGGCAACTTCGACGAGGCGAACCCCCACTTGTTGGAAGCCTTCCGCAGCGAGGACCTGGATGTAGACAGCAAGGTGCGTACCATCGCCACTTTCCTGGCGGGCGATCTAAGCACTGCACAGCAAGAGCTGGCCATCGAGTTGGCGCGCGAGACGGTTCAGACGCACCCGGAGGAAGCCAAGGCTTACTCGATCTTGGGCGATGCGCTTCAGATTGGCAACCAGAAACGCGAGGCCCGCGATGCCTACCGGGAAAGTCTCGCCCGCGACCCCGGGCACCTGTTGGTCTGGCAACAAGTCTTGAGCATCGATGCCGAATTGCAGGACCTCGACAGCCTCCTGGTTCACAGCAAGCAAGCCATCGACCTGTTCCCCAACCAGGCACTGCTCTACTATTACCGCAGCCAAGGCTTCCTGATGAAAGGCCAACAAAAAGAAGCCATCCCGGTGTTGGAACGGGGGCGAACCTTGGCCTTTGCCGACCCTTCGTTGGAAAGCCGCTTCAACGCCAACTTGGGCGATGCCTACCACGCGGTCGGCGAGTACGAGAAGTCGGACATGGCCTACGAGTCGGCCTTACGGGTCAATCCCTCGGACCCCTACGTGCTAAACAACTACAGCTATTTCCTCTCGCTGCGCGGCGACAAACTGGAAAAAGCCAAGCGGATGGCGGGCCAAGTGGTCGACCGCTACCCCACTGAAGCGGCCTATGTGGATACTTATGCCTGGGTGCTCTACCGCATGGGCGACTTCAAAGGCGCGGCCAAATTGCTCGAACCGATTGCCGAGGCCAGTGGCGATGGCACGATCCTGGAACACTACGCCGACGCGCTGTTCCAACTGGGCAAGGTGGACGAAGCCGTGGCCCTCTGGGAGAAGGCCAAATTGTTGGGCGGAACGAGCCCGGAAATCGACCAGAAAATCACCAACCGTGCGATCGCTGACTAGTCAATATCTCCTGCTGAGCCTGAGTGCTTTGCTGGTCCTCTCCGGCTGCAAAGGCAGCAAAGGCATTTCCACTGGCGATGCCGACAAGCTGCTCGAACTTGAGTTTCAATACCTGAGCGGCAAAGCCAAGGTGCAGTACACCGACCCTGGGGGCAAGAGCACGGGCCTGACCGCGCACATCCGCATCGAGAAGGACCAGCGCATCTGGATCTTGGTCAATTATGCCTTCGGCATCGAAGTGGCGCGCATCCAGATTACGCCCGAGCGGGTGCAGATGCTCAACAAAGTCGACAAGACGTATCAGGAATACACCTTTGCCGAGTTGAGCCGCAAGGTGGGCTATGACCTGAACTACCCAATGATTGAAGGGCTCTTGGTCGGCAACCGGATGGTCAAGGAGCCGACGAAAGAAAAACTGCAAAAGGCGCGCTCCGAGTGGCTGTTGATCCAGCAGCTTGGCGACCTGGAAGTCCAGAACCGCATCCCGCTAACGGTCTTTAAGATTGACCAAGTGAACGTCAGCAAAAAGGCCAGTGTCTAC
>CAYGKP010000119.1:0-7704 GCA_964350605.1 uncultured Cytophagales bacterium | reverse complement strand
GCCGTTTCGGATGCGCACCATCAGCTTGTTCTCTTGACCGACCAAGGGCCGAGCTTTGATGATGAGTTCTTCTTTACGCTCGAGGTAGCCCCAGAAGTGCAGATTCTGCTCCTCGGTGCGGCAAGTGATGTTGCACCCGTTCGCCAGGCCTACGAGCGGGAACCCTTGTTCCGCACCGAAAGCCGCGTACCCGAACAGATGGACCCCGCAGCTTTGGCGGAAGCCGATGTGGTGGTCTGGGTGGGCATGGGCACCCCTAACGCCGATCAGGTAAGCCAACTGACCGACTACCTGGCCGAAGGGGGGAGTTTGTTGCTCTTTCCTTCCGGGCAGGCACAGCCCAGCAGTTGGTTGTCTTTGGGCTCAGGCCTAAGCCGATGGAACGACGCGTCCCGCCAAGCCATCAGTCCGCCGCAGGCCGATGGCTTTTTCGAAGGGGTATTCCAGCAGATCGGTACGCGCAGCGCGATGCCCGAAGCACGCCCTGTACTACGATTGGGCCGGGGCCTTGATCCGGTGTTGCGCTTTTCGTCGGGCCAAGTGTTCATGGGTCGCCAATCGGTCGAGGGGGGGCAACTCTATCTCTGCGCCGCGCCGCTGGGAGCAGACTACACACCCTTTGCTCGGCATTGGTCGTTCCTGCCCGTGTTGTATCGCATTGCCTTCCTAAGCCCGCGGTTGCAACAACAAGTCGCGCTTCGGGCAGGTGAGGGACAAATCGTCCTGCGCCTGGGCGACCGGGAATTGGGGGAGGAGCCCGTTCGCTTGGTCAAGGGCAAAACCCAGTTGATTCCTACCCAGCGCCGTTCGGGGGGGCGGTTGTTGCTCCAATGGCCTGCCACGCCGTTGGAAGCCGGACACTACGCCGTCTGTCTGGGCCAAGACACGCTTTCGTGGCTAGGCCTCAATGCACCTGTGGAGGAATCGTTGCTCGAATCGCCGTCGGCGGAGGCACTTCGGGCGCAAGTCGGCGAACGCGGTTGGGTCCGCGTGGTGGAAGGCGAGCAAGGGGCCGAGTTGGCCCAGTCGGTCCGCCAGCTACAAACGGGCCATCCCCTGTGGAAATATTGCGTAGTTTTGGCCCTGGCCTGCTTGCTGGGGGAAATCCTGCTGCTGCGCCGCCAGCCCCGCTAACAGCCCGATGAGGCTACTGATCCGAGACATCCGCCTTCATGCCCCCGGGACTGCCGACCACGGTAAAACCCGCAGCCTTCGGATGTCCGACGGCCAGATCGAGGTCATTGCCGCGAAACTCGAACCCCAGAAGGGGGAAGAGGTCTGGGAGATGAAGGGTGCCACTTGCTCGGCGGGGTGGATGGACCTTCGGGCCTTCCTCGGCGAACCCGGTCACGAGCACCGCGAAACGATTCAAAGCGGCCTGAACTGTGCCGCCCGCGGTGGTTTCACCGAAGTCTGCGCCCTGCCCAACACCACACCGCCCATCGAAGGCAAAGACCGGGTTGGCTACCTGATCGCCGCCTCGCGCGACCATGCGGTGGCCTTGCACCCACTGGCCGCGCTCTCCAAAGAACTCAAGGGCCATGCCCTCACAGAATTTCTTGACGAAGCAGGCGCAGGTGCCGTAGGCTTCACCGACGGCTGGCTATCGAGCGAACACACGGAAGTCCTCCGTTTGGCCCTCGACTACTCGCAACACACTGGCGCACTGGTTATGCAGTTCCCGCAAGACGCGGGCCTCTCTGAGCTAGGCCAGATGCACGAAGGGGTGGTCAGCACACGCCTGGGCTTGAAAGGCATTCCCTCGCTGGCCGAAGAACTGATGGTCGCTCGCGACCTGGAGCTTCTGGCTTACACGGGCGGCAAGCTGCTCCTCGGTCCGCTGTCGGCGAAGGGGAGTGTCGAGCGCATTCGCGCCGCCAAAAAGGCCGGGTTGAAAGTATTCGCCTCAGTGAGCGCAGCGCACCTGGCCTATACGGATGAGGCCCTCTCGGACTTTGACGTGAACCTGAAACTCAGCCCGCCGCTTCGCGCGGAGACCGACCGCCAAGCCCTCTGGAAAGGCGTGGCCGATGGCACGATTGATGCGATTGTGAGCGATCACCGCCCAGTCGAGATCGAAGGAAAGCTTGTGGAGTTCGACGGCGCGGATCCGGGCATGACGGGGCTCGAAACGGTCTTCGCCTTGCTGGTCGCGCATGCGCCCAAGAACGTTTCGCTGGATGCAATTTTGGACCGCCTGACAACTGGCCCGCGCCAACTGTTGGGACAAGCCGTCCCGGAACTGAAAGTCGGGGTGCGCCCCAACCTAACACTCTTCAACCCCGATGAGGAATGGGTGTACGACCGCTCACTCTCGCGTTCGAAGAATACCCCGCTGCTGGGCCAGACGCTGAAAGGCAAGGTGCTGGGCATCGTCCGGGGCACACAACATCGCCGCTTCGCATAATGGAACTGAAGCGACTGCAATTGCGCATCGGCGTCAAGCTCGGGCTGTTCGCGGCCTTGATGTGCTTCGCTTTTTTTCTGGTGACCTACTTCTTGCGTGACGGGGTGTTCGGCATCGTCAAGCTGCTTGATTTGTGGATTCCGATCTTCTTCATGCTGCTGGGCATCTTTTTCTATCGAAACAAAGTGAACGGCGGCTACCTGAAGTTCTCCGAAGGCTTCCGCATCGGCGCGACAGTCACCGCGATGGTCACGGTCGTGGCCCCGCTGCTGCTCCTCATCTTCCTGACGTTGATCGATTCGACCTACGTGCAGGAGAGCTTCGACGCCTACCGCAAAGCGGTCATCGACAACAAGGAAACCCTGGTGTACGAGCAAGGCGAGGTTGGCTATGCCAAGTACCTCAAGTTCATTAACGAGATGGAGGTGAGTGTCTTCTCCGTCGTCTTGGAAAAGGTGATGTACTACCTGGGTTCCGGGCTACTTTTCAGCTTCTTGTTTTCCTTGTTTCTTCGCCGACTGCCCCGCTAGTTTATGAGTCAGCCCCAAGTCAGCATCGTCGTCCCCCTGCTCAACGAAGCGGAGTCCCTGCCCGAACTGATGGCCTGGATCGACCGCACGCTTAAGGCCAGCGGGCACAGCTACGAGGTGGTGTTCATCGACGACGGCAGCACCGATAAGTCTTGGCATGTGATCGGCCAGCTGTCGGGCCAATACCCCGAAGTACGCGGGCATCGCTTCACGCGAAACTATGGCAAGTCGGCGGCGTTAAACGCAGCGTTTCGCCGGGTCAAAGGCGAGGTAGTGGTCACCATGGACGCCGATTTGCAGGACAGTCCCGAGGAGATCCCTGAGTTGTATCGGATGATTACCGAGGAGGGATATGACTTGGTTTCTGGCTGGAAAAAGAAGCGTTACGACCCCTGGATTAAGCGTTCGAGCAGCAAGCTATTCAATTCGGTAACTCGCTTATTCTCAGGCGTGAAACTTCATGACTTCAACTGTGGCTTGAAGGCCTACCGCGGACACGTCGCGAGAAGCATTTTCCTGTATGGCGAGATGCACCGTTACATCCCTGCGATGGCCAAATGGAATGGGTTCCGCCACATCGGCGAGAAAGTCGTGCAGCATCAAGCCCGAAAATTCGGCAAGTCGAAGTTCGGCGGGTCGCGGTTTGTGCGGGGCTTTCTCGACCTGCTTTCGATCACCTTTGTCTCGAAATTCGCCCGCCGCCCGATGCACTTCTTCGGGGCCTGGGGCATCCTGTTTTTCCTGCTTGGCTTTGGGCTGGTGTTGTGGATGGTGGGCAACGCGATCTATTGGAAATGGATCGTCGGGACGCAACTGCAACGCGAGTTGGTGGACCTGCCTTCGTTCTACTTGGCACTCACTGCGCTGATCATCGGCGCACAACTTTTCCTCGCCGGTTTCCTCGGCGAGATGATGGTCAAGCACCGGGCGAAAGAGGAAGAGGCAATCATCTCGGAAACCGTCGGAACCGACGACTAATCCGCCGTGCGGATCACGCTCTTTACGACCGTTTACAACCGCCCGGACGAGGTGGCTGAACTGCTGGCGACCCTCGCACAGCAGACCCGGCTGCCCGATGAAATCTTAATCGTGGAAGACGGTTCTTCGGTCCCTTGCAAAAAGGTGGTCGAAGGCTACACCGATCGTCTCCCGATCCGCTATCTCTACCAAGAGAACACCGGCCAAGGCTTCGCCCGCAACACGGCCTATGCCGCCGCGACCGGCGATCTGCTCATCGTCGTCGACTCGGATTGTCTGTTGCCCGAAGACTATGTGCAGATCGTCGAACGCGACTTCACGGACCGCGGCTTGGAAGTATTTGGTGGCCCCGATGCGGCGCACCCCAGCTTCACGCCGCTTCAGAAAGCCATCGGGTTTTCGATGACCAGCTTCTTTACCACCGGGGGCATTCGCGGCCAGCGGGAGGAGGGCTTTCACCCGCGCAGCTTCAACATGGGCATCACCCGCGAGGTTTACGAAAAGACGAAGGGCTACCTGATGACCAAGAAGGGCGAGGACATCGAGTTCTCGATGCGGCTGAAAAAGATGGGCCTCAAGATCGGCTTGATCGCCGGGGCCAAGGTCTATCACAAACGGCGCACCAGCCTCGCAGCGTTCTGGCGACAGGTGAAGTTCTTCGGCACCGCGCGCATCAACGTCTACCGCCTTCACAAGGACGCCCTGAAGCCTGTCTTTCTGATGCCCCTGGGCTTTATGCTCTACGTCACGACGCTACCCGTCTGGCTACTTGGCGGGTTGTGTTGGTTCTTACTTGCAGCAGCGCCGTTCGCGCTGTTTTTGGTGGGCCTGTTCGTCGAGGGCTTGATCAAGCTGAAGAGCTTACCCCAGGCGGTGTTGGGGGTGGCCTGTGGCTTCGTCCAGCTCTACGGCTATGGGGTGGGTTTCCTCCAGGAAGGGCTGCGCTACCTGGGCGGCAAGAAGGAGCCGGACTACCTGAAGCCCGGCGCGGTGGCCAAGTACGAGCGGGAGAAGTAGGGTTAGATTTCCCCGCGGACCTCTCGAACTGATTTGCCGTCAGCTGTAAACCAATGTTCATACCCGTTTGAGCTACGGGCGAGTATCATTTCCGCAGCTGAGGACACGGATCCATATGTCTGATCCTCTTTTAGCAAATAGTAATCCGAGGTTTGGTCTACTAAGCCATTCTCGACGAGCTTCTGGCGCCGAGCAACGGTGCCCTTAGGGCAAGAGGGGGTTTCGTCAATCCGAAGCTTGGCTCCTTTGCGAATGACAAATCCAGCGGTTGTTTCGTACCCTTCCGCTAGTACTGCTCCGTCTTTGTCTTTGAGTAAAAACAGGCTCTGCTTGGAGATTGACTTCGCGGGGCGAGTGGCCTCGAAATAGCCGATCCCCAGCGTTGATAAACACACAAGTATCTCTTCAAGAAAGGTCTCTGAGTCGTCCCGATCAGCTTCGTTTAGAGGAGGCCTTGGTGGAAATTGTTTGTTCTCAATGTTGCAACGGCTGGCTTCTTTGGCTAGCTCCAATAGACGAGATTCCAAGTAACGTATGTGGGCTTTGTTGAGTTGACCACTAGAACTTGTGAAGGCAATGACCGTTGTCCAGAACTCCTTTGAGTTGTGTTCTTTTAGACGCGTGGCTAAATCTTCAGACTCGCCCACATACAGTCCTGGCAATTCGCTCTCATCGTGCTCTCCTAGTAAGAGATACACACCTGGCCGTAAGAAGTCTTCTCGACTACTATACTGCGGGAATGAAGAGCGAGGGCATATGAATCCCCAGCCACTCCAGTTCGATTTCTCCAGCGTACGTGGCCCATTTGGGTCGCTCGTGATGGTATGGATTCTAAGTGAGAACCCACGCTCTAGTCTAGCCATGCAACCAAGCTACTACAAAAAGTAGTGTGACGGATTGAAATCCCAACCCCTTAGCTCTTCCGCCCCACAAACACGATCTCGGTGATCGGCAGGGCGTACTTCTTTTGGATTTCTTCGGGCAGGGTCGAGACAAAGTCGATGCCCGTCACCTTCAAGCCGGAACGCGAGAGGCGCTCGGGGTAATCCGCGCCGTACTTGCGCACGTGGTCGTTCTGGCCAAAGCGGCGTTCACGCTCCTTGGGGTCGGTGATGGAGGTATCCTCATCGGTCACGGCCATCTCATCCGGGTACCAAGGCGATTGCAACAACGCCCACCCGCCGGGCTTCAAGACGCGCTTGAATTCGGACATGACCTTCAGGTCATCCTGCACGTGTTCGAGTACGTGGTTGCAGAAAATCACATCGAAGGTGTTCTCCGGGAAGGGAATGTCATGGACATCCATCTTCACTTTGGCCAGGGGGCTCTCGATGTCGGCGGTGATGTAGTCGAGGTTCTTGAGCTTCTCGAACCGCTTCATGAACGAGAGTTCCGGCGCGACGTGCAGCACCTTGAGGGGCGCGGTGAAGAAATCAGTTTCCTGCTTCAGGTAGAGCCACAGGACGCGGTGGCGTTCGAGCGAGAGGCAGGAAGGGCACAAGGCGTTGTCGCGGGTCTCGAAGCGGCCGTAGGGCAGGAACTTGCGGAACTGGCGTTCGCAGACGGGGCATTGCACGTTCTTGCCGCGATAGAACAGGGCGAGGAAGCGCAGGCCGATGTGGCTGACACGTTGAAGAGCGGGGCGCGGAATCGTCCGCAGGATCCAGCGAATGAGGCGTTTCACTGCTTAGTCTTGGTGGTCGAGGTAGGAGACGATGTCGGAAATCTGGTTGCTGTCCAGCTGGGGAAAGCCGGGCATGGGCGCCTGGTCGTTGTAGGCCTGCATCACCTTTTGGGCTTCCTCGTCGTCCTGGAAAAAACCTTGGGGGTCCTGAACGTAGCCGATCAACCAGTCGAGGCTGCGGCGTTTCCCGATGCCCGCCAACCCTGGGCCGATCTTCTCGGTCTCTGTTGGCATGTGACAGGCCAAACAGTTGGCTTGAAACAACCGCTCGCCACGGGCCAGAGGGGTTTCTTCCGACGTTTCAACCTCCGCGGTCTTGGGGCTCGGCTCGCAAGCCCAGAAGCCAGTAGCGATCAGCATAACCAAAAGGAAGGAGTGCGCCTTCACTAGGAGAGCCCCGTGTAGTTGTGGGGGGTGATCACCCGCAGTTCGGCTTTCACCGATTCGGCCACGTCGAGTTCCTCGATGAAGGCCGCCAGGGTGGCTTGCGTGATCTTGGTGTTCTTCCGCGTGAGGGCCTTGAGGGCTTCGTAGGGCTCGGGGTAGCCAATGCGGCGCAGAATGGTCTGGATCGCTTCGGCGGTGACTTCCCAGTGGTTGTCCAGGTCCTCGTTCAGCTTGGCTTCGTTCAGTTCCAACTTGCCGAGGCCCTTGAGGAGCGATTGGTAGGCAATCAGGCCGTGGCCCAGCGGCGTACCCAGCGCACGGAGAACCGTCGAATCGGTCAAATCGCGTTGCAGGCGCGAGATGGGGAGCTTGTTCGCCAAATGGTCGAGCAAGGCGTTTGCGAGGCCCAGGTTGCCCTCGGCGTTCTCGAAGTCGATGGGGTTGACCTTGTGGGGCATGGCCGACGAGCCCACTTCGCCCGCTTTGATGCGTTGCTTGAAGTAATCGAGCGAGACGTAGTGCCACACGTCCTTCGAGAGGTCGAGCAAGATGGTATGCACCCGGCGCAAGCCGTCGCAGAACGCGGCCAGGTGGTCGTAGGGCTCAATCTGGGTGGTGGGGGCGGTGCGCTCCAAGCCAAGGCCCTCGGCGAAGCTGTCGGCAAACTGGTGCCAATCGACCGGTGGAAAGGCCACCTGGTG
>CAYGKP010000118.1:0-7705 GCA_964350605.1 uncultured Cytophagales bacterium | reverse complement strand
GGTTGGGGGGCGAACAGGTTGTCGTTGATGTCCTGGGCGAAGTCGATCTGGGGCACCAGCAGATGCGCGCCGAGTGCCTTGCGCGCAGCCGCGAGCACGGTCCCATAGACCGTCCGCTCGTCGTCGAACTTGACTTCCGTTTTGGTGGGGTGAACGTTCACGTCCACGTGCTTGGGGTCGACCTGAAGGAACAAGACGTAAAAGGGATGGTTCTCGTCGGGGATCAGGCCCTCGTAGGCCTGTTGCAAGGCGTGGTGCAGGTAGTGATGGCGCACGAACCGTCCGTTGACGAACAGGAATTGCTCGCCGCGGGTCTTGCGGGCCGCCTCGGGGGTGCCCACGTAGCCCGTCACTTCCAGGTAGTCGGTGCGCTCATCGCAGGGGAGCACGTGGCGTTGGCTGGCTTTGCCGAGCACATGCACGATCCGCTGGCTGAGGGTGGCGGTGGGGTAGTGTTGGGTCTCCGCGTCGCTGGCGGAAAAGAAAAATTCCACCTCGGGGTACGAGAGGGCCATGCGGTCCAGCTCCTCGGTCAGGTGGCGTAACTCGACCGGGTCGCTCTTCAAAAAATTGCGCCGGGCGGGCACGTTGTAGAACAAATCGCGGATCGTGAAGCGGGTGCCTTGGGGCGCGGCCACGGGTTCATTTTCCTTGAAGGCCGAGCCTTCGATGCGTACCTGGGTGCCGAGTTCGGCCTGGGCTTCTTTGGTTCGCAGTTCCACTTTGGAAACGGCTGCGATGGCCGCCAATGCCTCGCCCCGAAACCCCAGGGTGTGGATCGCAAAGAGGTCTTCGCTGCGGGTAATCTTGCTGGTCGCGTGGCGCGAGAAACAGAGCACTGCGTCCTCGGCGTTCATGCCCTTGCCGTTGTCGACCACTTGGATGGACGTTTTCCCCGCCCCGCGTACGTGGAGTTCAATGCGCGTGGCCCCGGCATCCACGGCGTTTTCCAGCAGTTCTTTGACCACCGAAGCGGGCCGCTGGACGACCTCGCCGGCGGCGATCTGGCTGGCCAGTGCCTCGGACAATTGGCGGATCTGGCCGCTCATCCGAATTTGCTCTTACTTCGTTTTCGCTTCAACAGATTGAGTCGCTGCCAAGGCGTGTAGGCCGGAAGAAAAAGGAAAGAAGCCCAGCGCTTGACGGTCGAAGACGTATCTTCTGCCTGGCGTTCGGCTTGTTTGTTTCCGGCTGCTTGCCGCTTTTGAATGTACAGTGCAATGATACCAATAGGGAATACCAAGAGAACCCAGATACTGCCTGCATACCAGAGGAGAACACCACAGATTAGAAGTCCAAAAATGAGTGCTCGGGTCGCAAAGACTCTTTTATGCTGATTACCCTCGTGTGCTCTTGCCTCACCAAACGCCCCCCGAAAGTCGGGGCGGTAGTTGGGGTCCTGCTTCCCGGTCAATTCCGCGCGGATGCGCGACTCGCGCTGCTGCAGATCTTCGCGAATCGGATCGTGGAAGCGGGGGGTAAACTCGAAGCGGCGATGCTTCGGGACGCGCATCAGGCTGGGTAGTCGCATGGCGGCGGGGAGCGGCGGTCGAAGTACCGCTTCGACGAATTTACACGTTCTTTGTCGATAAGCCTGACCAACCACCCGTCGCAACCCCTTGACCATGCACCTACGCCGTCCCGTCTGGATCGCTCTTCTCCTTTTTGTCGTCTCCCTGGGCCTAGCCCAGAACAATTCGGCCCCGCAGGCCGCCGAGCGTTCGGCGGAAACCCAGTGGGTCGATAGTGTCTACAACCGCCTCACCCTGCGCGGGCGCATCGGCCAATTGCTGATGATCGAAGCCTACCCGAACCACACCGCCGCCCACCAGGACGAGGTCGAGCGGCTCGTCGAAGTGTACCAAGTCGGCGGGGTCATTTTTCTGCAAGCCATCGGCAACGGCTTCACCCGTGGGGGACCCGTTCAGCAAGCGCACCTGACCAACCGCCTGCAAAAGGCCGCCGATGTGCCCCTGATGATTGCGCAAGACGCGGAATGGGGCCTTTCGATGCGCCTGGACAGCGTGATGACCTTCCCGCACGAGATGACCTTGGGGGCGATCCCCAACAACGTCTGCATCGAGGACATGGGCCGCGAGATGGCCCGCCAATGCCGCCGCATCGGCATCCAGGTGAGTTTTTCGCCCGTTGTCGATGTGAACGTCAACGCCAAAAACCCGGTGATCTACGACCGCTCGTTCGGCGAAGACCGCGAGCGCGTGGCCAACAAAGGCATCGCCTACGCCCGGGGGCTCAAGTCGGGTCGGGTGCTGGCCTCGGCCAAGCACTTTCCCGGGCACGGCGACACCGACAAGGACTCGCACAAGTCCCTGCCCGTCATCAACCACAAGCGCGCCCGGTTGGATAGCATCGAGTTGTATCCGTTCAAGCGCATGGTCGAGGATTCGGTGGGCAGCATCATGGTGGCCCACGTCCACATCCCCGCCTTGGACAATCGCCCGAACCGCCCCACGACCCTCTCGGAGAAAGTGGTGCAAGGCATCCTGCGCGACGAGTGGGGCTACGACGGCCTGATCTTCACCGACGCGATGGGCATGGCCGGGGTGGCCGCTCATTTCGCCCAGCCGGAGGCGAACCTCTTGGCCCTTCAAGCGGGTGTCGACATCCTGCTCATGCCTCAAGAAGTCCCCGCCGTGATGGCGCGCATCGAGAAGGCGATCCAGAAGGGCGAATTCACCGAAGCCGAGTTGGCGGTACGCGTGAAGCGCGTGCTTCGCGAGAAGTATCGCTTGGGGCTCAACAAGTTGAAGCCCGTCGAGATCAAGGGCATTCACCAGGACCTGCACGACCCGCAAGCCCAGGCCCTGTCGTGGGATCTGTACCGCGAGGCCCTGACGGTTGTGACCAACAAGAACGAGCGGCTGCCCATCGGCGCGCTCGACACCCTGAAGTTCGGCGTGTTGACCATCGGCCTAGGCAAGGACAGCGAGTTTGATCGCATGCTCGAGAAGTACGCGGACTTCCAGCACATCAGTTTGTCGCGCACGGCCACGGCCAGCGAACTGAACGCCGCCAAAGCAAAGTTCGACACCTGCAACGTGGTCGTCGTGGCCCTGGGCGGCATGAATCCCAAGGACCGCAACCGCTACGGCATCTCTTGGTCGGTCGAGAATTTCTTGGACGATTACTCAGCCGAGGACAAAGTGATCCTCGCTGTCTATGGCAACCCGTACAGCCTCAAGTTCTTCCCGAAAGCCAGCCATTTGCTCTGTGCCTACGAGGAGAACGAGTACACTTTGCAGCTCGTCCCCCAGGCGTTGTTCGGGGTGTTTGGTCCGGCGGGCACCTTGCCGGTTTCGGCGGGCGATGTGTATCCGGCGGGCACGGGCTTGAAGTTGAAATCGCTCGGGCGGTTGGGCTATTCCATTGCCGAGGCGCAAGGCATGAACTCGAAAACCTTGGCGGGCATCGACCGCATTGCGTTGCAAGCCATTTCCGATTCGGCCACGCCGGGGTGCCAAATCCTGGTGGCTCGTAACGGCCATGTGATCTACAACAAAGCCTTCGGCCATTATACCTACGATCGGCTGGAGCCCGTCAGCACCTCGACGATCTATGACCTAGCATCGGTGACCAAGGTGGTCGGGACCTTGCAGGCCGTTATGTTTCTGAGTGATTGGAGCGAGCTGGACATTTACGCTCGGCTGGGAGACGTGTTGCCCGAAGCCCAGGGCACCAACAAAGCCCGCCTCTCGCTGCGCGACATTCTGATCCACGAAGCGGGCCTGAAGCCCTACCTCAATTTCTGGCGACGCACGGTCGACAGCGAGGAACACAACCAGTTGTTCTATTGCTTCGGCGACCCGGATTCGGTGCGGTGCATGCCCGTTCAGCCGGGGATGTATGCCCACCAAGCCCTGGAGGATTCGATGGTTGCCTGGGTGCTCGATACGCCACAACTGCGCCGCAACCGCCGCACCGGGCGCTATTCTTATAAATATAGCGACTTGGGCTATCACCTGCTCAAGCGCATCGCGGAGCGCAAGCTGAACCAACCCATTGACGAGTTCTTGGCTCAGAACTTCTACAAGCCCTTGGGCCTGCGCAACCTGGGCTATCGGCCCCTAAACAACCACCCGGTCGATCAGATCGCGCCGACGGCCTTCGATCCGTTTTACCGCCACGGCCAGATCCAAGGTTCGGTCCACGACGAGAACGCAGCCATGCTCGGCGGTGTCGCAGGCCATGCCGGGTTGTTTTCCAATGCCGAGGATTTGGCTCGCCTGCTTCAAATGAACCTCAATGGCGGCAGCTACGGGGGCACTCAGTTCCTTACTCAGGCGACGCTGGAAAAATTCACCGCCTACCAACGCGAAGGCAACCGCCGGGGCTTGGGCTGGGACAAGCCCGAACGCAGCCGCAACGGCGGAGGCACGGGGGCCTTGGCCTCGGACCTGACCTTTGGCCACACGGGCTTCACGGGCACCTGTGTGTGGGTTGATCCGAAGTACGACCTGATCTATGTGTTCCTTTCCAACCGGGTGTACCCGAACCCTGAGAACCGTTTGCTGGTTAGTCAAGATGTCCGCACCCGCATCCACCAAGTCATCTACGAGGCGATGATGGATCGCGTCGCGGGCTAACCGACCCCAAAGAGAGCATGCGCATCGGTATCGTTTGTTATCCCACCTACGGCGGCAGCGGCGTGGTGGCGACCGAGTTGGGCCTGGGCATGGCCAAAAAAGGCCACCAGGTTCATTTCATCAGCTATTCGCAGCCCGCGCGCCTGGAAGCCGAATTGTTTCCCGAGAACGTGTCGTACCACGAGGTGGGCATCTCGCGGTACCCGCTGTTTCAGTACCCGCCCTACGAATTGGCCCTGACCAGTCGGATTGTCAGCGTAGCCAACTACGAGAACTTGGACCTGTTGCACGTGCATTATGCCATTCCCCACGCCTCAGCGGCGGTGATGGCCCGGCAAATTTTGAAGGATCAAGGCCGCCACTTGCCAATCATCACCACCCTGCACGGCACCGACATTACCCTGGTGGGCAAGGACCCCAGCTATGCCCCGGTTGTCACCTATGCGATCAACGCGTCGAACGCCGTGACGGCGGTGTCTGAAAGTTTGCGCCAGGATACCTTGGAGCACTTCGACATCCGCCGGAAGATTGAGGTGATCCCCAACTTCGTGGACCTCACCCGTTTTGGGAAGCGCGACGTGGACCACTTCAAAAAGGCCATCTGCCCAAACGGGGAAAAGATGCTGGTCCACACCTCGAACTTCCGCAAGGTCAAGCGCATTGATTTGATCATCCGCGCCTTTCAAAAGATTCGTGAGCAGGTGCCCAGCAAACTGCTCCTTGTGGGCGATGGGCCCGAACGCGAGAAGATGGAGGCCCTGTGTCGCGAGCTGGGGGTCTGCGACGACATCCGCTTCTTGG
Organism: uncultured Cytophagales bacterium; assembly: GCA_964350605.1. Lineage (GTDB taxonomy): Bacteria > Bacteroidota > Bacteroidia > Cytophagales > JAAEPT01 > CAYGKP01. Next base: position 2,300 of record CAYGKP010000118.1, on the reverse strand, counting down.
GCAAGCTCAGTTCGGTCGCCGATGTGCTTTCGGTCGCCGATTTGTTCCTGATGGCCAGCGAGCAAGAAAGTTTCGGCCTCGCGGCCTTGGAGGCCATGGCCTGCGAGGTGCCTGTGGTTTGCACCGACGCAGGGGGTCAACCTGAGCTGGTCGAACACGAGGTGTCGGGGATGATTTTCCCGGTCGGCGACGTGGAGGCATTGACTCGGGGTGCACTGCACATCCTGAGCACCGAAAATCTGCCCAGGTTCCGCACGGCGGCCAAAGCCCGCGCCAAGTTGTTTGACTTGCCGGCCATTTTGCCGGTCTATGAACAGCTTTACGAGCGAGTGGTTTCTGAGTCTACTGTACCCCTGCCTTTGACTTCCTGACCTGAATCAGGTTTCCCTGGCCCAGATTTTGCCGTAAATTCGCAGTTACCACTACCAACGTGTCCACCCTTACCGAAATGGAAATTACCGGCCAACGACCCAATTATCGTGCGAAGCACGGGGAAACGTCGTCCCGCGAGGTCTTCAGCAATCCGATTCTGGAGGCCCTTTCGCGCACCCACATTTCGGTGCCGATCAGCTTCTATTTTATCCTTTCTGCCGGGCTGCTCTACTGGGCGATCATCAACGCGCAGATTCCATGGTACACGGTGACGGCCTTGTTCTTCGGGGGTTGGTTGACCTTCACGTTCATTGAGTACATCATGCACCGCTTTGTGTTCCACATGCGGATCACCACCAAGTTTCGCCACAAGCTGCAGTACACCGCCCACGGCGTGCACCACGAGTACCCCAAGGATAAATCGCGCCTGGCCATGCCGATGCCCGCCAGCATTTTCTTGGCAGTCTTCCTGTTCGGTTTCTTCTGGTTGTTCCTGCGCACCTACACCTACGGCTTCCTGCCTGGGATGCTGGTGGGCTATGCGACCTACCTACTGGTCCACTTTGTTGTGCATGCCTACGCGCCGCCTAAGAATTTCCTGAAGGGACTCTGGGTGCGCCACGCGCTGCATCATTATAAGGACGACTCGGTCATCTTCGGCGTGTCGAGCCCCATTTGGGACTATGTCTTCGGCACCACCGCCGGAAAAGCGAAGAACAAATACGACGGCGCCTAGGCGATCGTCCCCACTACTTGCTGAGTTCTTCAAGCACCTGTTTGGCAGGGGCTTGATAGTCGCTGGGCACCTCGCTTAACGTTTGAAGGCGGGGTTTGGCCCGCTCGGGCTTCGCTTGAAGAATCTCCGCGGCCGCGCGGTACCAGGTTACTTCCTTTTCGAAGCGGTTGATGCCCGCCAATTGGTTCAGGTGTTTCTCGGCCCTCAGTGGGTCGCCCGTATGCAGACGTGAAATGACCGCCATCAGGCGTTCGTCATGGCTGAGCGGATGGGTCAAGAGGCCCAGTTCCAATAGGTCGCCCGCCCGCTTGTAGTCGCAGGCTAAGAAGGCCAGCCGTCCCTCTGCGAAGAAATCGCCCGAGTCGCGCACAGGCAAGGTATCCGGCGCGGTGCTTCGGTCGCGGGTCGCCTCGGGGTCCATGCTCAGGTCCTGGTAGGAATCTTCGCGATAGTCGGGCGGGGGCAATTCGCCCCGCTTGGGGCGCTTGCCCTGTTGGTTGATGGGTTGTTGGGCGACCAGTAAGGGAAGTTCTGGCGACCAAGCCAAGAGACTGTCGGTGACCGTGCGGTAGTAGCTGGCCGAGCGCAAACCACCCACTGAATCCGGCAACATGGTATTGCCTTGCAGGTTGGTGATGGGTGGCGGTGTGTCGATGACTTCATCGGGGGTTTCCCCCTCGTCAACCACCGCAGGTGAGCGGTAAGTACCCGAATGATTTCGAACCGGATTGGGATCGAGGGGCGAGCGTAGCTGTTGATCCCGGCGGTCTTCGTATGCGATGATGGGTTCGCTGGGGAGTGGGGCAGCATCCGCTTCAGACTCCGCGATGGCGGTGGACTCGGCGCTTTCTTCTGCGGTGTATCCGCCTGTTTCGGGGGCTGCTGCTTTAGTTTCTTCGGGGGCATCCAAGGCGAGGGATTCGCTGGACTCTGCATTACCTGAACCCACGGCCAGCCAGATGCCGCCACCAACGACCAGCAACAACACCGCCGCCGCCGAGAGGTAGAACCACGGACGAGAACCGCCTTGCGGCTGAACCATCTCATCCAAGCGGCTGCGTACGGCGTTCAACGCAGCGTCGGCCGCCTGGGGGTCGGTGGCTTCCCAACCTTCCAAGGCTTCGGCGTTCAGCTCCTCGGCCTGCAACTTCAACTCGACCCGGTGCGCGGCCTCGCCCGTCAGCTCCCCGGC
>CAYGKP010000117.1:0-7797 GCA_964350605.1 uncultured Cytophagales bacterium | reverse complement strand
CTTTTGGGTCGAGCAAATTGGGGGAGAACTTGTGGCTGGCACCGACCCGGAAATGGGCAGCGGACCCCAATTGATCCAAGAAGTTCGGTTTCACAACTGGGCAGAATTGAAAAACGTACCGCCCGACGCGTTGCACGGTGGCCTGCACAACATGACTTCGTTTGAGGCCTTGCGCGAGCGGTCAGGGTTGTGGCGCAACGGCCTAGCTGTGTTACCCCCAGGTTAAATCTTCCGGCCAGGGGCCGCTTCCTTTCGCTGAGTCTTTCCCCGGGCTGATCGTTTTGGATAACTTCCCGCTTTCTTTGCGACTCCACTCATGAACGGTTTCAAAAAACGTCTTCTGGCCTTCGCGGTCTTCTTCGGTCTGGTTGCCATTGGCCTGGGCAGTGTGCTGGCCTTTCGGATCTACTCGAAGGACAACGAGATCAAAACGATTACGCGCACTGAAGACCAAATCAAAGAACGCCTGCGGATCATCCGCGACGCACAGACAGCGTACGCCGATGTGAACGGCACCTACGCCGACAGTTGGGCGAAATTGAAAGACTTCCTCTCGAACGGAAAACTCTACGTGATCCAGACCCGAGAGATCGTCCACGTCAACCAAGCCACTGGAATTGATTCCATTGAGCTGATTCGCGACACGATTGGCGCACCCATCGCGGTCCGAGATTCGATATTCCCGATCAGCAAGTATCCCCTCCTAAATGTCTCGACAATCGAGAAGATTCCCGGCAGTGGAAAAGACTTCGGCCTCCAAGTTGACAAAGTGGAAGACGTTCCCGTGCTTGTGGTATGGGACGTGGATCCGATCGATCCGAAGCGCCGAAAAGAGGAGCCTGAATCCCCCGAGGAGGAGCCTTTGCGCATTGGCGATTTGACACGCCCCACCCTTCAAGGGAATTGGGAAAAGTGATCATTGGCTGAGCAGCTCTACACCGCAACACAAGAACGCTTCCGCCTGCGCGACGAAGCCCGCTTTCAGGTCGATGGCCTGATGGCCTACGACTTGTTGCTCTACCTGACCGATCGAAGCCTGGAAATGGGCGTGATCAATGCCGGTGAGCCGCGTTTGTTGTGTGCCGAATCCTTCGACCTGGGCGAGGTCCATTCCCCCGCCCAACGACTTTCGGCTCTTGAAAAACTCTTCGAAGAGCATGACCTGCTCAAAGCCGGCTTCTGGAAAAGTGTTCGCTTGGCCCTGCAAAGCCCGCAGTTCGCGTACGTACCACTCTCCCTCTATCAGGCCAGCGAACACGAACGCTACCTGCGCGTTACCTCGCCCCTCGAGCCTGGGCGCAGCGAGTTTCTAGCCTACACTCATTCGGACATCGAAGCGGTCGGCGTCTTTGCCGTCCAGAAAGAATTGGTGAGCTGGCTGGGCCTTGCCTACCCGACTCAACAGGTTAGCGTGGTGCATCACAGCTCAGCTTTGCTCGAAGCCTTGGCCCGGGAACAGGCGGCAGGGGATTATCCGTTAGTCAGCGCATGGTTGCGCGACGGAACGTTGACCCTGATCGTCCGCGAGGGCCGCAAGCTGCGCTTCGTCAATGTGTTCGATTACGAGAGCGCGGACGACCTGGTGTACTACCTCCTGTTCGTTATTGAAGAACTGGGACTCTCGCCAGAGACTGCGCCCCTGACCCTGTGGGGCGAGATTGATGCGGAAAGTGAAGTATTCGAGAAGCTCTACCGCTACATCCGACACCTCTCGATTGGGGGCTACCCCAAAGGCTGGCAATTCTCCTACGAGTTTGACGCAGTGCCCGAAAGCGAATACTTCGGCCTCTTGAGCCTCGCGGCCATTTAAGTACGGTGGCAACTGCGGTTTTTCCTGGCTCGTTCGATCCGTTCACCAAGGGTCACCTCGACATTGTACAGCGCGGTGCTGGGCTGTTCGACAAGGTAGTCATCGGTGTGGGCGTAAACGCCAGCAAGTCCCGCTATTTCTCGGTCGAGCAAATGATCTCGGCCATCGAGCAAATCACCAGCGAAATGCCAAACGTCGAGGTGCGCACCTACCAGGGCCTCACCGCAAAATTCGCCGAAGAAGTGGGTGCGGGCTACCTCCTGCGGGGGCTGCGTAATACCACCGACTTCGAGTACGAGAACGCCATTGCCCAAGGGAACCGCCACGTGAATCCCTCGCTCGAAACGGTGTTCATGATTACCGCTCCGCACTTGGCCTACATTTCCTCGTCGGTCGTGCGCGACATTCACCGCTATGGCGGGGATGTCGCAGATTTCCTGCCCTATTCGCTGGACAGCCTAAAGGGTTAAATCAGAGGGCCGCTTAGCGGCTCGAGGCGGGCTCGCCTTTTAGGTACTTGCGAACCAACTGGCGCATCGAGCGGAAGGAATCCTTCATGTGCTCGAGCACTTGGTCAAGCGGGACAAACTCCACTTTCTCAATTTGCTCGCCAGTGCCGGGCTTAAGTCGCCGCGCGTCAATGCAGGCCATGCGGTACCAATGGGTCTCCTTGAGGGTCCAGCGTCCGCCGTCCTCCAGATAGGTATGAAGCGTTTTAGCAAAGTGGCTCAGAATCTCGACCCGGGCGCCGGTTTCTTCCTCCACCTCGCGGCGTGCGCCTTCGGCCACCGATTCCTCCTTCTCGACTTTTCCTTTGGGCAGGTCCCAGATGTCGCGCCGATAGATCAGTAGCAATTTCCCATCCCGCTCGACCAACCCGCCGCCCGCCATGACCAAGCGAAATTGGTCGCGCACGTATTGTTCGGCTGCATCACGGTCGGCCACCGTGAAGGTGATCGAGCGCAGTTTAGGCAGGTCGCCCGCTTCCATCCGGCGCAGGAACTGCATCAAATGGATCGGCTGCGCATCGCAAATCCAGACTTTTCCGGCCAAGGGTTCCTTCTCCAACCCTTCATGGTCGGCAATGACTTGGTCGTAGTCCTTCGGGTCCAGAGTCTGGTCCGAAGACTTGATGCGCACCTTTCGGTCGTTGACGAAGAATTTCACAATGGATAAATCCAGGGCGCAAAAGTCGGTGTTTGCCCGCTCGAAGCCAAGAGGAAGGGGTTATTTGACAGTTAAATCTCTTAGTTTCGCTGGCCCCACCTCTGGACTCATGACGCTGACCATCGCCCATTCCACCGTGGCCCGACAAGTGGCCCATCACCTGCTCGAACTGGGCGCCGTCCGTCTTTCGCCGGATGAGCCGTTTACCTGGGCCTCGGGCTGGAAATCGCCCATCTACTGCGACAACCGCCAGACGCTTTCCGACCCGGAGGCACGCTCGTTCCTGGCCGATGCCCTCTCGGACCTGTGCCGCAACGAGCACGCCGATGCGCAGGCCATCGCGGGTGTGGCAACTGCTGGCATCCCCCATGCCGCGCTGATTGCCGATCGCCTGGAACTGCCGATGATCTACGTGCGCAGCAAAGCCAAAGAACATGGCCTGGGCCGACAAGTCGAAGGCAAAGTGGTGCCCGGCCAGCGTGTTGTGGTCGTCGAGGATTTGATCTCGACGGGCATGAGTAGCCTCCAGGCCTGTGATTCGCTGAAAGCCGCAGGCCTGGAAGTGGTGGGGCTGATTGCGCTGTTCACCTACGGCTTCCCCGAAACGTACCAAGCCATCGAAGCCGCCGGCATTCCGACGCGCTGTTTATGCGACTATGAAATCATGCTGGAAGAAGCCCAACGCGAGCAGTACATCGATGCCTCTGTGCTGCCCACCCTTCAAGCCTGGCGCGAAAGCCCGGGGACCTGGGGGCGCTGATGCGCATCGGCCTGCTTTCCGATACGCATGGGTTTCTGGACCCCGCCCTACTGGAACTCTTCGAGGGCTGCGATGAAGTCTGGCATGCGGGCGACATCGGAATGGTTCAGGTCGTCGATCAATTGGAACAACGGTGGCCCCTGCGTGCGGTGTGGGGCAACATCGACGGCGGGCCGCTCCGGGTGCGCTACCCCGAGCATCAAGATTTTGTGGTGGAAGGTGTGCGGGTCTGGATCACCCACATCGGGGGGCACCCTGGTCGCTGGGGCAAAGGTATCAAAGCCGGACTGGCCCAGCGCAAACCCGATCTATTCATCTGTGGCCACTCGCACATCCTGCGGGCGGCGCGGGTCGAGGCATATAATACGTTGTACTTAAATCCCGGCGCAGCAGGACGCGAGGGGTTCCATCACGTGCGCACAGCGATGCGCTTTACCCTTGAATCGGGTAAAGTGAGTGGGATGGAAGTCTTGGAATTGGGTCTGCGTGGCGCGCGAACCACCAGCGAGTAACTACTCGGCAGCCGCTTCGGGTGCAGCCGCATCCGCCTTCGGCTCGGCCTTTTTCGCAGGCGCGGCTTTCTTGGCGTTTGGGAACTGAGCCTTCAACTCCTCCAAGTCGACATTCTTCAATGTCGGCTTCGCAGTCAAATGCTTGATGGTCTTCTTGCGGTTGACTTGGCGCGAGACGTTGCGCAGTGCTTTGCGGTCGAGCTTGGTGGAGGCCATGGTAGTGGAATAGCGTACAGCGGGGAATTCCCTGAAAACGGACCACAAAGGTAGCGAAGTGATATCGGATGGACAACAGGCCCCGCGCAAAGGCCTCAAATCCGTACCTTTGACCCCCGATGGCCAGCCAGCTCAACACCCCCAAAGGCACTCGCGACTTCGCGCCCGCGGCGATGGCCGCCCGCCACTACGTGATCGCCACCCTGCGTACGCAATTCGAACGCTTCGGCTTCGCGCCCATCGAGACCCCGGCGATGGAAACCCTCGATGTCCTCACGGGCAAGTATGGCGACGAAGGCGAGCAACTGATTTTCAAGATCCTCAACTCGGGCGATTACCTGAGCAAAATCCCCGAAGGCGAGATCGAGAAAGGCAGTACCTCCCTGGTGCCCCACATCTCAGAGAAAGCCCTGCGCTACGACCTAACGGTGCCTTTTGCCCGCTTTGTTGTTCAGCACCAAAACGAGTTGCCCTTCCCCTTCAAACGCTACCAGATTCAACCGGTCTGGCGCGCCGACCGTCCGCAGAAAGGCCGCTTCCGCGAGTTCACCCAATGCGACGTGGACGTAGTGGGCACCGACTCTTTAGTGGTCGAAGCCGAGTTGTGCCAATTGGTGCATGCCGCGCTGACCGATTTGGGCCTGACCGAGTACACCCTGCGGATCAACCACCGCCAAGTGCTGGCGGGCTACGCCGAAGCCTTGGGCATCGAGCAAAGCGGGCCGCTGTTTGTCGCCATCGACAAGATGGACAAGGTGGGCTGGAACGGCGTTCGCGACGAATTGGAAGGCAAAGGCTACCGCGCCGACCAGCTCGACAAGCTGATGGAACTCCTCCACCTGCGCGGCACGCCTGAACATGTACTCGGCGGCTTGGAGACAATCATCGGTTCGACAGAAGCCGGAAAAAAAGGCATCGCCGAACTGCGCGAAGTCTTGTCGCTCGTTGCCAGCTTCGGCCCCACCCCAAACCTCGCCATCGACCCAACGTTGGCCCGGGGCCTCACCTATTATACGGGTTGCATTTTCGAGCTGGTCGCCAACAACGTTTCCATCGGCAGCATCGGCGGCGGCGGGCGTTACGCGGACCTGACGGGCATCTTCGGCAAGCCCGACTTGCCGGGTGTCGGGTTCTCCTTCGGGCTGGATCGCTTGATGGAAGCACTCGACCAGGAAGGCTTATTGAAAGGCATTCACCCCACCCCCACGCGCATCTTGATCGTTCATTTTGGCGGCGAGACGCTATCCTATGCCCTGAAGGTGGTTACCGAACTGCGGGTCCAAGGCATCCAAGCTGAAGTCTACCCCGACGAGGCGAAACTTGGCAAACAACTGACCTATGCCAGCAAGCGCGCGATTCCCCTCGCGGGCATTGTGGGCGAGGAAGAGGCGAAAGCCGGAACGGTCATGCTCAAAAACCTGGAAAACGGCGCGCAAACGCCCGTTCCCCTGGCCGAGTTGGCCGAGTTGTTAAACTAAGGCGGCCCCGCGGTCGTTGGCTGACTGAACCCATGCGACGACTGTTTCCCTTTTTTCTGCTCATCGCCAGCCTCTCGGGGCTGCGGGCGCAGGTTGCTTGTTTCAACCTCGTCCCTGCGAGCGACACCATCATTTGTCTGGGCTCAAGTATTTCTGTGTCTTCGTGCGTAGTCTGCTCACCTATTTGCCCTTCGATCCGCTACGACTGGGGCGATGGAAGTGTCAATGGCCTGACAAACCATACGTACTCTTCTACCGGAACATTTAAGGTGACACAGTACCTGAACAGCACTACTGTCACCGACCCAAACGACACGACCAGCCGTTATGTCCGCGTGGTCAGCAACGCGACGCAACCCCAATTCACCGTCGGCACGTGCGTGGGCCTTCTGGCGCGTGTGACGATTACCGACACCAACTACGAACGCTTTGTGATCGACTGGGGCGATGCGTCGGGTACGACAATCGTTCTGGCCACCGATCCGCCCGCCACACATGTCTACCCGAACAACACGCCACGGACCATCAATGTCACCGGGGAATTCCTCAATGTGGCGTGTACCAACAATGCCACGGCGAACATTACGCCCTTCGCTGCGCTGACCACCCCACAGCTCATCGAACTGGAAGTCCTCACCCGCAGCACCACCAACGGCCAGATCGAATTGGACTTTCAAGCCGCCGCACCTTTCACCCATCGCATTGATCACCGGGTTACGCCCGCCGCCTTTGCACCGCTTGATACGGTGACGACTGCCGTCACGCCACTCACCTATGCCCATGCCGGATTGAACACACAATCGGCGGTCAACTGCTATCGTGTCGCGCAGATTGATGCCTGTAGCAACGAGGTGCTCTCGCCGGAGATCTGCACCATCGACATCACGACGGCTACCGCGCTCGACTTGCAGAATCAACTCGGTTGGAATGGCTACCTCGGCCCCTCGCTCAATCAATACATCCTGGAGAAGAACAGCGCGACCCTGACCACCACCGCGGGAACCACCTACTTGGACAACCCCGTCCGTTGCGGCGAGACGAACCAATACCAACTGATCGCCGAACTGAGCCTCCCGAGCCCAGTCCGGTCCATCTCGGCCCCACGAAGCCTGACCACAATTTCTTCGACCATCCCAGGGGACATCGCCCAGCCGCACGTTACCATTACCTCAGGCCGGGCAGACCTTACTTGGACAACCTCGCCCGTCGCGGCTCAATTTTATACCGTGTGGCGCAGCACGGGGGGTGGGTATGGAACCATCGGAACCACACCTTACGGCGACACCACCTTCACCGACGCAAGCTTTGATGCAGGTAGCGGATCGGCCTGTTACAAGGTGACCTACACGGACTCCTGCGGGAACGTCAGCGGTTTGGCGGCGGCTTTGCCGGCCTGCCCAGTCTTTTTGAGTGGAAGCGTGGCCGTGGCCAGTGCGGATCGAATCCTGGATTGGAGCAACTACGCGACCTACCCCAGCGGTTTGCTTCACTACGAACTCGAATGGCTCGATGAAACGGGTGGGATCTTCCTGACCCAAAACATGGGGGTGGGCACCAGCTACCTGGACAACATGTCCTTTTCCAACCAACAAGTCATTCGCTATCGCATCCGCAGCATCGCCACTGGTGCGGAGCCAGACAGCTATTCGAACATCGTTCGCCTGCGCCAACAACAAAAACTCCTCATCCCCAACGCCTTTACCCCCAATGGCGATGGCCTCAACGATGTGTTTTTACCCGAAGGCCTGTTCATCGAGGGGTATGAACTGTTGATTTTCAATCGCTGGGGCCAACAGCTTTTCACCAGTTCGGACATCCTGGAAGGTTGGGACGGTACGTTCTCGGGCAACCCAT
>CAYGKP010000116.1:0-7814 GCA_964350605.1 uncultured Cytophagales bacterium | reverse complement strand
GTAAAACGTCGCTGCTTGACTACATCCGCGAATCGAGCGTGACTGAGGGCGAAGCCGGAGGCATCACCCAGCACATCGGTGCTTATAGTGTCAAGACCGAAAGTGGCCAAATGGTTACGTTCCTCGATACACCGGGTCACGAAGCGTTTACCGCCATGCGGGCCCGCGGTGCGAAACTGACCGACATCGTCGTGCTCGTTGTCGCGGCTGACGACCAAGTCATGCCCCAAACCATTGAGGCGATCAACCACGCGAGAGCGGCCGAAGTGCCCATCATCGTGGCGATCACCAAAATCGACAAAGACGCGGCCAATCCCGACAAGATCAAAGAAGGCCTCTCGCAACAGAACATCCTTACCGAGGACTGGGGCGGGAAGTTTCAGGTACAGAGCGTCTCCTCGAAAAGCGGAGAAGGCATCCCTGAACTGCTGGAAAAAATCCTCATCGAGGCCGAAGTCCTCGAATTGAAAGCCAACGCCGACAAACCGGCGGTAGGTACTGTGGTCGAAGCCAGCCTGGACAAAGGCCGCGGCTACCTCTCGACCGTCCTGGTGCAAGGGGGAACCCTGCGCGTCGGCGACGTGGTATTGGCCGGCTCGCACTACGGCCGCGTGAAGGCCATGAGCGACCACAAAGGCCGCCGCATGGACGAAGCTGGCCCAGCAACACCTGTGCAGGTGCTTGGTCTGGACGGTGCGCCGCAATCGGGCGACCGCTTCAACATCCTCGAATCGGACCGTGAGGCCCGCGAGATTGCCAGCAAGCGTGCGCAGATCCAGCGCGAGCAAAACATCCGGACCCGCAAGCACCTGACCCTCGACGAGATCGGTCGCCGCTTGGCCATGGGTTCGTTCCAGGAACTCAACCTGATTGTGAAAGCCGACGTGGACGGTTCGGTCGAAGCCTTGACCGATTCGCTCCTCAAGCTGTCGACCGACTCGATCAAAGTGAACGTCATTCACCGTGGGGTGGGTGCGGTCACCGAATCCGACGTGCTTCTGGCCTCGACCGCCGATGCGATCATCCTGGGCTTCCAGGTCCGCCCGACGGCCAACGCCAAGAATGTGGCCGAGCAGGAGGAAATCGAGATTCGCCATTACTCGGTCATCTACCGCGCCATCGACGAGATGAAAGATGCCCTCGAGGGCATGCTGGAGCCGGAGTTCGAGGAAGCGGTCATCGGCAACGTGGAGGTCCGCGAGGTCTTCAAGATCACCAAGATCGGTACGGTTGCGGGTTGCTATGTGACCAGCGGCAAGATCGAACGCAAGAGCAAAGTGCGCCTGATTCGCGACAGCATCGTGAAACACGAAGGCGAGATCGCGGCACTCAAGCGCTTCAAGGACGACGTAGCAGAAGTGAAGTTTGGCTACGAATGTGGCCTCTCGATCAAGAACTACAACGACATCCTGGTCGGCGACCAGATCGAAGTCTACGAAGTGCGCGAAATCAAACGCACCCTTTCGAGCAGCAAGAAGGACTAATTCGTCAGATCGAGGCGCTCGCAGCGCAGCAGCCTACGTCCCGTGACATCCTGACAAGCCAAGAGATACGCCTCTCCACCCTCGGGTACGGAGAGGCGTTTTCGTATCTCCTCGGTTGATTCGGAGAGGCCCCGGACAATCAGATTGGCGCGGCCTTCCGGCAAGGCAGCCAGCACATCCTTCTTTTTCCAGGGCAATTCTTCGAGCACCCGAAAGCGACGGCCCGGGAAGTCGGGGCGGTCAACCTCCGAAGTATAGAGATGAGAATTTGGATGCAGTTGGGGCAGTTCCAACTGCTCGCCCAGACTCTTCCAGCAACCCGCCTTTCGCAGGCCCGGTGTGGGGTCGAACAGGTACGTTTTCGCTTCGCTAAGGCGGGGTACGAGCGATTTCTCATAAGCGGTGGAGAAGGCAAGATCACCGACCAAAATCGCGTCGGTCGCTGCACCCTCGCGCAATTCGAGGTCGAACAATAGCTCTTTGACTTCTCCGCCCTGCTCCACCACATGGACCGCCCGGCAGCCGGGCAAACCCAGCCGCCCCGCCTCGATGTCGAGCATCGGCGAGCCCTTCACCAGCGCCCGCGACCAATTCAGTTCGTAAAGCAACAGACCTACCGGATCTGGCACCGTATCGCTCCAATCGACCACCCGCTTTCCCTCGACCCGGCGGTCCGGATCAAGTAGCAAGACAACTGCCTGACCCAACGTCGGCAGCACGTCCTCGGCCGTTCCTTCGATCACTTGAACTCGATCCGAAAGCCCGAGACGCTCGGCGTTGTGGACCAAACAAGCGACCCGGTCAGCATCCGGCTCCCCTGCGACCACGTGCTTCCCTGCTTCCGCCAGCACAAACGTGTCGATCCCCAACCCAGCGGTCAGGTCTATGACCCGCATCTCTCCCTCAAAGAATCGGAGCTTGTACCGCGCCGTCGCTGTCGAGGATGCCTGTTCCACCACGGGCCCAGGAGGATAAATGAGGCCCTTGTCCGCCCACTCGGGCCACTTGCGTTTCGCCAGTTCGCGGCCCTTGAGTTGGGCCATCACCCACTGACGCAAGTCCAACGAAAAACGCCCCGCTGCCAGAGCCGTCTGGGCAAGCGGGGCGCTTTGGTGCGCTTTCAGGAAGGCCTGAACTGCTTCTGAAAACAGCTCAGGGGGAATCATTACGCGGTGACGGGCACCAAGTTGTGCGCGATCAAGTACTGCGCGATTTGAACGGCGTTGGTCGCGGCGCCTTTGCGCAGGTTGTCGGCCACACACCAGAAGTTCAGCGTCTTGGGCTGGGTCTCGTCGCGGCGGATGCGGCCCACAAACACTTCATTCTTGTTGTGCGCATTCAGCGGCATCGGGTAGACGTTGTTCTTCGGATCGTCCTGAACAATCACGCCTTCCTGGCTGGCGAACAGCTCGCGCACTTCGGCAAGGTCAAACTCCTTGTGAAACTCCGCGTTGATCGACTCGCTGTGGCCGCCCATGGTCGGGATGCGCACGGTGGTCGCCGTCACGGCAATGGACTGGTCGCCGAAGATTTTCTTGGTCTCCAAGATCATCTTCATCTCCTCCTTCGTGTAGCCGTTCTCTTGGAACACGTCGATGTGCGGCAACACGTTCAGGTCGATGGTGTGCGGGTAGGCGGGCTTGTCCACCGACTTGCCCTCGCGCTCGGCGAAGAGTTGATCCACAGCGTTTTTGCCCGTTCCGGTCACCGATTGGTAAGTCGAAACGACCACGCGCTTGAGGCCATAGGCATCACGAAGTGGTTTCAACGCCAGGACCATCTGGATGGTCGAGCAGTTGGGGTTGGCGATGATTTTATCTTCCAAGGTCAACTCCGACGCGTTGATTTCGGGCACGACCAGTTTCTTGGTCGGGTCCATGCGCCAGGCCGAGCTGTTGTCGATCACCGTGGTGCCGACGGCCGCAAACTTGGGCGCCCATTCGGTCGAGGTGCCGCCACCCGCCGAGAAAATGGCGATTTCGGGCTTCAGGGCCACTGCGTCGTCCATGCCGATGACCGTCAGTTCCGCTCCCTTATAGGTAACCTTCGAACCGACGCTGCGGGGCGAGGCCACCGCGTAAACTTGGTCGACCGGCAGGTCGAACTCTTCGAGTACTTTGAGAATTTGGCCCCCGACAAGTCCGGTGGCTCCAACAACAGCGAGGCGCATGATAGTAGGCTAGAGTGACAACGTCTCCCACCCTTTTGGATGGGGGCCGCAAAGATACGAAGGTTCCGCCGATCATAAATCGAACCCAAGCGCCCAGATGTTTGCTATCTTCGCGAACGATTTTCGGGCCCAGGGTCCCAAGACATATGGAGGAGAAAACACGTTACTCGACCGAAGAGCTCAAAGAGTTCGAGGAGATCATTCAAAAGAAGATCGACATGACACGCCGCGAGCTGGACGTGCTGAAAAAGTCGATCTCGAAACGCGACGACGAGGGCACCGAGTCGACCACCGGGATCAGCAAGTCCTTGGAGGACGGCACCGATTCGGCCGAGCGCGAAAGCCTCAACCAATTGGCCAGTCGCCAGATGAAGTTTTTGGGCGACCTGGAGAAAGCCATGGTGCGCATCAAGAACGGCACCTACGGCATCTGTTCGGTGACCGGCAAGCTCATCTCGAAAGAACGCCTGCGCGCGGTGCCCCACACCACCCAGTCGATCGAAGCAAAACTTCAGCAACGCGGCTAGGTGGAGTTCCTGGTTCGCCACCTGGAAGCCCTGATTTTCTGCTCGCCCAGCCCCTTGAGCGTGGGCGAGATGCAAAGCGCGCTGTCCGAGATGTTTGATGCACAGGTTTCCGAAGCGGACATCCACTCGGCCATCGGCGAACTGCAAAACCGCTACGCTCGCGAAGAATATGCCTTCGAGGTGATCCGCGTGGGCGGCGGGTACCAATTTTTGACCAAGGCCGCCTACCAGCCGAGCATTTCGATTCTGTTGAAACAGAAATCGAAGAAACGCCTCTCGACCTCGGCAATGGAAACCTTGGCGATCATCGCCTACCGCCAACCGGTCACCAAAAGCGAGATTGAAGCCATCCGCGGGGTCAACTGCGACTACGCGATTCAAAAGCTGCTGGAAAAAGAACTCGTCGCCATGGCCGGGAAGGCCGAAAGCGTCGGGCGGCCCCTGCTCTACGCCACCTCCGAGCAATTCCTCGAATACTTCGGCATCAACTCGCTGGCCGAACTGCCCACCCTGCGCGATTTGCAGCCCCAGGAGGGCAACCAGATCGGCGAAGTGCAGGAGTAGCGGCCCTTCCGCCGCATTTGCGATCTTTGCGCCATGCCCACTGGCCACCGCAACCCTACGCCCCCCGCTCCCCAGGACCCCGAACCTTCGGGCATGCGCCTGAATCGTTACATCGCAGCGGCCGGCGTCTGCTCGCGCCGCGAGGCCGACAACCTGATCCAAAGCGGCCAAGTGCAGGTCAACGGCCAGGTGGTGACCGAAATGGGCACCAAAATCCAGAAAGGCGATCGGGTGACCTACCAAGGCAAACAACTGCGCGCCGAGCAGTTGCGCTACGTCTTGCTGAACAAGCAGAAGAACACCGTCACCACCACCTCGGACCCCGAAGGGCGCCGCACGGTGATGGACGACATCGAAGGTGCTTGCGAGGAACGGCTGGTGCCCGTCGGGCGGCTCGACCGCCACACCACGGGCCTGCTCCTGCTGACCAACGACGGCGAGCTGACCACCAAACTGATGCACCCCAGCTATGGCGTGCGTAAGGTCTACGAAGCCCTGCTGGACAAACCCCTTAGCCCCCAAGACGAGGAGAAGATTTGGGCGGGCCTCGAACTGGAGGATGGCCCGATGAGCGTCGACGACTTCGCGGTCCTTTCGCCCGACCGCCGGACGGTGGGCCTGGAAATTCACATCGGCCGAAACCGCATCGTACGCCGCACTTTTGAACACTTGGGTTATAGCGTCGAACGCCTCGACCGGGTGGCCTACGCCGGCCTGACCAAAAAAGACCTGCGCCGCGGCGCATGGCGCTTCCTGTCTCCCCAAGAGGTCATCACCCTCAAGCACCTGGGCGCAGGCCACAAGAAAGGCCGCCGCAAATGAGCCCCCGGTGGGCCGGAGCAGCCCTGGGGCTGATCGGACTCGCCGTCGTTTCGGTCGCTTGGGACGGCCTCACGTTGCCCTTTTTTTGGGATGAACTGGGGGTCTATGGCCGCCAATCCCTCTGGCAGTACGATCACGGGCTCTCCCTGCACCCCGGCTCGATGCACTTCCTGCTGACTCGGGGTCACCCGCTGCTGCTATCTGCCATCTACGGCGCATGGATGCATGTTTTTGGCCCCAGCGTCGTCAGTCAGCACAGCCTAGCCTTGATTACTTCCCTCCTGCTGCTCGCTACGCTTGCGCGCATCGCTTGGCAAGACCAAGGCCCATTTTGGGCGGTGATCGCCGTCCTTTTGTTCGCTTGTCAGCCGCTGTTCTTGGCCCAGTCGGTTATGGTGCTGCCGGAAATCCCCCTGGCATTATTCGTGCTGCTTGGGCTTCGCAGCTACGAACGAGGCCGTTGGTTCTTCTACATTCTTTGGGCCACTTGCGCCATCCTGGTCAAAGAGACGGCCATCGTCCTGCCGGCGGCCATTGGGTTTAGCGAACTCATCGGCTGGATCCGCGAAAAGAATCAACATGGCAGGCACCTGCTGCGCTGCGTTTGGGCCGGTGTACCTGCCCTGGCTTTGCTGCTTTTTTGGGCTGTTCAGAAAGCCGCCCTCGGCTGGGCACTTTGGCCCTATCATACCGACCTGATGGTGCCTGCCAGTGCGATTCCCCTGGAAATCTGGGGCACTCTCAAAATGCTATTCAAACCCCAGGGTCGCTGGGCTTGGTTGATTTTGTTGCTGGCCAGCCTGGCTGTTCTTCTGGTGAGAAATCCCGCGGGGAGCTCAAACTCAACCACCAATAATTTCCGCGACGCGCGCACCCGCTGGCTGCTCATTGGTATTGGCGTGGTGGTCTGTGCGATGAATTTTCGAATGGAACGCTACCTGTTGTTCCTGATGGCCATTGTACTGCTCGAATTCATTCATTGGGCAGCGAACGCCTCTCGGACGGCTGCTTGGCTACGACCGCTGGCGTTGGTCTTGGCACTGGTTCCGTTGTTCTACATCGGCTACGGGGATCGCGGCGATACCAACCTGGACTATCGCGATGCGGTCCGCAAACGGCGTGCCTTCACCGAAAAACTGGCTGTTCCCCTTCTTCAAGATAAACGGATATGGGGCTTTTTCCCTGCTTCATGGGAACTCAGCGATGCCAGGTTGGGATATTTCGATGCCCAATCATTCAACGTCTTAGACGAACACACGCCCCAGGTGGCCGAGTTATTTTACTTCACCCGTCCTGGCAGCCTGGACTTCACAGCCCCCGACACCAGTCAAATGATCCTGATTGCCCACCAATGGAGCCCTGAGCAGGAGGAAAGCCTCTGGTGGCGACCACGCGCATTGATGCGGCCCATTTCTTGCTGGATGACGGACATTAACGGTACCTTCAGCAAGCCAATCATTCTATCATGCGTTCTGCGATCTTCTTGCTTCTATCTCTGCCTTCCCTTGCCTTCGCGCAAGTAGGCAAGCCCTTTCCCACCATGCCCTGCGAGCATTTGGATGGGCCGATGGAAACCCTGCCCACGTCCCTGAAAGGCAAGCACAGCATTGTGATCCTTATCCAATCGCTTGACGCGGAAGAGGAGCTCATCGAATGGGTCGAGCAGATTTACTTCACGTTCCTACTCGAAGCCGACGAGGGCAACTTCATGGTCTTCGAGGAATACGACATCAATTTTCGGGTTGTGCCAATGATCGCAGGGCTTAAGAAAATCGGTTACGAGAAAATCCGCAGCCGCATGGCCGAAGACCTCGACGAAATGGCCCAAGAATACGTTTCGCTCTACAAAGGCAGCCTAAGCCCCTACGACACCGAGCTGGGCCTCAAGGACAAAGACGCTGTCTATCTTTTCGTCCTCGACCCGCAGGGCAAAGTCATTCACGCTACCTACGGCCCCTACACCGAACCAAAATTTGAAGCACTGAACGCGAAAATTCCCGCTGTTGAGTAATCGGTAGGTCAGGGCTGTTCTATGCGCGCATACAACCCCGCTCAGCCCTGCGCCGTTATAAGGGTAGGAAACCAAAAACGCCCCTCCGTAGGGAGAGGCGTTCGGCCTAGCGTGAAGGAAATGGATCGTAGAAGTGGTGAACGGCGGGGTCGAACCGCCGACACACGGATTTTCACTCCGTTGCTCTACCAACTGAGCTACATCACCAAAAGTGAAGGCCATTTCCCCAGCACGAG
>CAYGKP010000115.1:0-7957 GCA_964350605.1 uncultured Cytophagales bacterium | reverse complement strand
CTCAAGGCCAAAGGCATGTCGACCAACGTCGGTGACGAAGGCGGTTTCGCCCCGAACCTCGGTTCGAACGAAGAGGCCATCGAGTCGGCCATCATGGCCATCGAGAAGGCGGGGTACAAGCCCGGTGTTGACGTGTTCATCGCGCTCGATGCAGCCAGCTCGGAGTTCTACGATTCGAAAGAGAAAGTCTACCATTTCAAGAAGTCGGACGGCCGCAAACTCGGTAGCGAGGAAATGGCTTCGTATTGGGCTGAATGGTGTGCGAAGTACCCCATCATCTCGCTGGAAGACGGCATGGAGGAGGACGACTGGGCCGGTTGGAAGTCGCTGACTCAGAAAGTGGGCGACAAAGTGCAACTGGTCGGTGACGACTTGTTTGTGACCAACGTCGAGCGCCTCAAGACGGGCATCGAGCAAGGCATTGCCAACTCGATCCTCATCAAGGTGAACCAGATCGGTACCCTGACCGAAACCATCGCTGCGGTTGACATGGCCCGTCGTGCCAAGTACACGTCGGTCATGAGTCACCGTTCGGGTGAGACCGAGGACAACACGATTGCTGACCTTGCTGTCGCGCTGAACACTGGCCAGATCAAAACTGGTTCGTGCTCGCGTTCAGACCGCATGTCGAAATACAACCAACTGCTTCGCATTGAGGAGGAATTGGGTTCGGCTGCGATCTACCCGACTGGCAAGCTGATCTAATTCAGTTTAACTGACCTATTGCGAGCGAGCGCAGCCTTTGGCTGCGCTCGCTCGCTTTTTTATGTCCCATAAGTACGCTACAGAACGTTCGTTCTAAATTTGCGTACTTTGTAACCAGTGAAACGCCTAAAGCCATACCTCACCAACTTCTACCTGATGGCCGGTGTGGCCTTCGTGGTCTGGATGTTGTTTTTCGATCAGAACAATGCCTCAGCGCAATGGAAGCGCATTCAGGAGCGTAGCTCGCTGGAAAAGGACCGCGATTTTTACCTCAGCCAGACGGGCAAGGTTCGTGAAGAATTGGATGCGTTGCGCGAGAGCCCGGTGCTGCTTGAAGCCTTTGCGCGGGAAGCCTACCTGATGCACAAGCCCGGCGAAGAGGTGTACTACCTCAGCGAGGAGTAGTCGCTCGTTCTAGGGTATCCCTAAACTTCTTGTAGTGAGCGTCCCGTCAGGACGCGGCCCAGTAGACCTTCTTTCAAGGCGTAGGATGAGATGCGAATCTGGCGAAGCTCGGGCAACCATGTAAGTGTCTTGTCGACCAAGGCCGAGGCCACCACAATCATGTCAGCCCGCATTTCGATCATGCCCGGTTCGCGCAGGCGCTGACTTTTGCTCATCACCCGCAAGCGCTCATAGATCGCATCGAAGCCCGAACGGCTGATGCGCATTTCGCTTTCGGAGATCTCAGTGGCCTCGTTCGCATCGCGGGCGAACATCATGGCAAACAAAGTCTCGAAGGTGCCTGAAGCCCCGATGAACTGGGTAGGCTGAAATTTCTCAATGGCGGCTTTCAAGTTCGCGAGCTGCTCCTCCAAAAAGCCGGAGAGCAGCATGAGGTTCTCGGCGCTCATGGGGTCGACTGTGTGGAAGCGATCCATTAAGCGTTGCCCACCGACTTCGAAACTTTCCAGCCACAGCACCTCATCGCCCTCGCTGATAATGAACTCCACTGAACCGCCGCCGATGTCCATGATCAGGCTGGGTTCCTCCGCAGTCAGGCTCAGGGCTTGCGCTACCCCTTCATGAATCAAACGGGCTTCCAGTTCGCCGGAAATGACTTGCACGCGGATGCCCATTTGCGTCCGAATGGCTTCCAAGAGTTCATCGCGGTTCGAAGCGCTGCGGATGGCACTGGTGGCGGTAGCGACCACGCGGCCCACCTTGTGGTCCATCAGGCGCTGGCGGAAGTGGTGGAGGGTGCGCAGGGCACGGGCCAAAGCCTGATGGCTGATGCGGCCCTCGCTGATGCCCATCTGACCAATCTTGACGGGAATTTTCTCGCGATAGAGTACGTCGAAGCCGCCTTCCTCCCGCGGCGCTACGATGAGAAGGTGGAACGTGTTGGTTCCAAGATCAATGACGGCGACTGGTTGGCGAGAGAACATGGCAGATGAACCGGCGGCAAAGATAAGCAAAAGCTGACCGCTGCCTTTTTCCTACCTTCGCTTCTCGATTTCACCAAGCCAACATGGATCAGAAAAGCCGCGAGTTTCTTTACAAGTACCTGAATACCCAGTCGCCCACGGGCTTTGAATCGCCTGGTCAACAGGTGTGGCTGGACTACATCCGCCCGTTTGTCGACGAACACATCGTGGATACCTACGGCTCTGTGGTGGGCGTGACCAATCCAGGAATGGACTACAAAGTGGTCATCGAGGCCCATGCGGACGAGATCAGTTGGTTTGTCAACTACGTGGATTCGAACGGCTACATCTACGTGATCCGCAACGGCGGTTCGGACCATCAAATCGCCCCGTCGATGCGCGTGAACATCTATGGCAGCAAGGGCGTGGTGAAAGGTGTGTTCGGCTGGCCCGCCATCCACGTGCGCGACCGCAGCAAAGAGGAGCAACCCAGTTTGAAGAATTTAACCATCGACGTGGGTGCTGACTCGGACAAAGAAGTCAAAGAGATGGGCATCGAGGTGGGCGACGTGATTGTCTTCCAAGACGAACTGACTGAGCTGAACGGCGGCCGCTACCTAACGGGTCGCGCACTCGACAACCGCATGGGTGGTTTCATGATCGCCGAAGTGACCCGCCGGATCAAAGAGAAAGGCATCAAGTTGCCCTACACACTTTACACGGTCAACGCAGTCCAAGAAGAGATCGGTTTGCGCGGTGCGGAGATGATCGCCCATCGCTTGAACCCGGATGTTGCCATCATCACTGACGTGACGCACGACACGCAAAGCCCGATGTACAACAAGAAGGTGCAAGGCAGCCAGACTTGTGGCAAAGGACCCGTCACGACGGTTGGCCCAGCGGTGCAGAACAACGTCTTGAAGATGATCTACGCGGCGGGCGAGAAGGAGGGCATCAACATCCAACGGTCGGCCACTTCGCGCTCGACGGGAACGGATACCGACGCCTTCGCTTACTCGAATATGGGTGTGGCCAGCGCGCTGATTTCGCTGCCGCTTAAGTACATGCACACCACCGTGGAAACGGCCCACAAGGACGACATCGAGGGCTGCATCGCCCTGATGACCGCGTTCCTGCGCGACCTGCCCGCGGGGCATGACTTCCGCTATCTGAAGTAGGGGAGGGGATCGCCGTATGCTAGAAACGAAATCGCCCGACTGCCATGAGCGGCCGGGCGATTGTTTTTTGTGGGGAATGGCCGCTTAGGCGTTCACCGCCCGCTCGAGGGCGAAACCGGCGGTTTCCAGGTCGCGCCAGAAGTCGGGGTAGGACTTCGCGACCACGTCGGGGTTCTCGATCTCCAGGGGACCGAGCAAGCCCAAGGGCGCGAAGCTCATCGCCATGCGGTGGTCTTTGTAGGTCGCAATCGGCTGGGTAGGCATCTTGAACTCGGCCTTCGGAATGCGGATGGTGTGATCCCCCTCCACCTCGACGGTGACGTTACACTTCGCAAGTTCGGTCTTGATGGCCTCAATGCGGTCGGTCTCTTTGATGCGCAGGGATTCGAGGCCCGTGAACACCGCCGGAATGCCTTTGACCGCACAAATGACCGCGATGGTTTGCGCGAGGTCGGGGCAATGGGTGAAATCCAGCTCGAAGCTTTCGGCGACTTCGCCTTTGGTCAAAACCACGCCGCCTTCGCGGAAGCGGGTGTTGACCCCTAAATTCTTCATGAAATCGGCCAGCACGCGGTCGCCTTGGAACGAACTTTCGCGGAGCCCCTCCACTTCGATGGTCGCCTCCTCCGCTAGCGCCACTTGGCTGTACCAGTAGCTGGCCCCCGACCAGTCGGCTTCGATGGTGTACTCGGCGGGTTTGTAGGGCCAAGGCTCGACCGTGATGATGTTCGCCGTCCAATCGGTTTTGGCCCCGAAGTGCTTCATGAGCTTCAAGGTCATCTCGATGTAGGGCTTCGAACCGACTTTTCCGACCAGTTGAAGGCGGATGCCTTTCTCCAAGACGGGCGCGACCATGAGGAGGGCCGAGATGTATTGGCTTGATACGTTCCCTTCGATGGCCACCAGGTTCGTTTCTTGGTCCATGATGCCTTCGATGCGTAGGGGTGGGTAGCCCTCTTTCTCCTCGTATTCAATGTTGCCCCCCAAGGTCCGCAGCGCGTCAACCAACAGGGCAATGGGCCGCTCCTTCATGCGGCCACTTCCGGTGATAACTTTGTCCTGGTCGGTCGCTACGGCATAGGCAGTCAAGAACCGCATGGTCGTTCCCGCGTCGAGCACGTCCCACATTTCTTCGTCGGCTTCCTCGCCGAGCAGACGAATCATCGTCTGCGTATCGCGGGCGTTCGCCAGGTCATAAAGCGTACACTTATCGCCCGTCAGCGCGTTGATCAGGAGCGCCCGATTGCTTTCGCTTTTCGAGGCGGCCAGGGGGATGTGACAATCGAGCTTGCGGCTGGGGTGCTGAAGGCGAAGGGTTTCCATTGCTACAAACCTACGGCCTTTTGCAGCGCGATGCCCATCTGAGCGAGTGAAACCGGGTGGTTGTAGCTGCCTTTTCCGATGGAATCAAGCAGGGTACACAGCACTTGACCGTCCTGGTTCTTCTTGTCCTGCAAGGCGAGGGGGAGCAGCGCATCGATGTCGGTTTGGGTCAACTGGAACGCGCCGTAGACCCGTTCGAGTTGCGTACGGATTTCCACCGCTTCGGATGCGTCGAGCAAGCCCAACTCGACCGAAAGGTTCGCCTCGGCAATCATGCCCAAGGCAATGGCCTCGCCGTGCAGCAAGCGGCGGTTGGTATTCAAGAGGTAGCTCTCGATGGCATGACCGATGGTGTGGCCGAAGTTGAGCAGCTTGCGCAGGCCCTTTTCGGTGGGGTCTGCGGTGACGATTTTTTCCTTGATGGCGACCGAATGAGTGATCACTTCCATCCAATCCCAGTCGCCAAAGGGCTGGGTGGTCAAGTAGCCCCATTGCGCCGCGTCGGCGATCAGGGCGTGCTTGAGCATCTCGGCAAAGCCGCTTTTGATCTCCCGATCGGCCAGGGTTTTCAGGAACGTTGGGTGGATGATGACCGCCTCTGGCTCCTGGAACACTCCAATGTGATTCTTAAGGGTTGTGCCTTCTGCCTCGAAATCGACACCGAGCTTGCCGCCCACACTCGCATCCACTTGCGAGAGCAGCGTCGTGGGCACCTGAATGAAGCGGATGCCGCGTTTGTAGGTCGAGGCACAAAAGCCGCCCATGTCGCCGATCACGCCGCCGCCCAGGTTGATCAGAATCGCGTGGCGATCCAGGCTGGCTGCCGTAAGGGCCGACCAGATGCGCGCGCAGGTTTCCAGAGTCTTATTCTCCTCGCCGGGGGCCACCTCAATGACCGTCGCCGTCGGAAAGAACGGACGTACCAAAGGCAGACAGTCGCGGGCGGTGTTCTGATCAACCAAAAGGCAAACACCCGAGGGGCGTTTGCCTTCCAGTGCTTTCGCGAACGCTGGGCCCAAATCCTGCGCCGGCAGAATTTGCTCGGCCAGCGCTGGGTTAGGCATCGACGTTCTCGTCGTTCATGATCTCGCTCTGCACGCGGATCGACTCCTTGTGAATCAGCTTGTAGATCTCGCCCACAAACTCGGGGTCAACGCCCATAGCTTGTGCTTTGGCGGCACGGTCCGCGAGGATGGCGTCCCAACGGTTCAACTGGAGAGTCGTCACGTTGTTTGACTTCTTGTACTCGCCAATTTTCTCGGCGATGCGCGTACGAGCCGCCAATACTTCGATGAGCTCCGCGTCAATGCCGTCGATTTTTTCGCGAAGGTCTTCGAGGCTGTGCAGGAATTCCACGTCGTCCGAAGTGGCGCGGCGGATTTTCAAATCGTGCAGTATCTCGCCCAAACGTTTGGGGGTTACTTGCTGCGAAGCATCCGACCAGGCGTTGTCTGGATCGGGGTGCGTTTCGATCATCAGGCCGTCGAGGCCCAAGTCCATGGCGCGCTGGCTCACCTCGGCGATCAGGCCGCGGTCGCCACCGATGTGGCTGGGATCGCAGATGATCGGCACGTTCGGCATTTTGCTGCGGAACTCGATGGCAAGTTGCCACATGGGCTTGTTGCGGTAGCGGGTTTTCTCGTAGGTCGAGAAGCCACGGTGAATGGCGCCCAACTTGCGAACACCTGCACGGTGGAAGCGCTCGATGGCACCAATCCACAGGCCCAGATCGGGGTTGATTGGGTTTTTCACCAAAACGGGCACATTGTCCATCCCAGCCAGTGCATCGGCCATTTCTTGGATGGCGAAGGGGCTAACAGTCGTCCGAGCACCGATCCAGAGCACGTCGATGTCGTTTTTCAACGCCAACTCGATGTGTTGAGGGTTGGCCACCTCGGTGCCCACCTTGAAGCCATACTGGTCTTTGAGGGCTTTGAGCCATTTGAGGCCGTCTTCGCCCACGCCTTCAAATGCATTCGGGCGGGTGCGCGGCTTCCAAATTCCGGCGCGAACTACATCTACGTGCTGTTCGGCCATGGCTTTGCCGATGGTCATCATTTGTTCTTCGGTCTCGGCACTGCAAGGCCCAGCGATGATCAAAGGGCGATTTTCGGCGCCCGACCAGCTGCTCAACGGATGGATATCCAATTCACTCATGGTAGTCGAACCTGCCTCTCGGCAGGATATTTTCTCTTAAAGGAGGTCAAAGATAACGCATCTGTAGCGCAGTTGTGTTCCAAAAGCCTGGAAAACCATTGCAGTATCCTGTAGGTTGGTCCTCCAATGGCCCATCAACGTCTCGATTTCAAGGATACCCAAGTTGCTTACGCTCACCTAAGCAACACTCAACTTCGTCGCCAATACCGTTTGTTCGCCATGTTGCTCAGGCCGCGGCTCATGCGTTTGGGTCAACAGCTCTTGCTTTTGGCCATGCGCATGCGCCTCCCTGTGGCCTGGTGGGTGCGCCCCAATCTCTTCGATGCCTTCTGCGGGGGCGAATCGATTGAGGAATGCAGAACGACTTGGCAAACCCTCTGGGATACCAAGGTTGGGACGGCTCTCGATTACGGGGCCGAGTCGGCCAACAGTGAATGGGAAGCCGAGTTGAATTTCCAGCAATTTTTCTCAGCCTTACTCCACTGCGCAGATCGGCCCCCGGTTCGATTTTTCGCCATCAAGGCGAGCGCGTTGGCAGCACCTGGCGTACTGGAGCGCGGCGACCCAGACAGCACAGGCTACAAGAAAACCCGTGCCCGCCTGCAAACCCTGGCGAAAGTTGCGGTAGAAGCGAAAGTGCCGCTGTTCCTCGATGCAGAGGAAACCTGGATTCAGCCAGCCATCGACCAGTTGGCCTTCGAATTGATGGGGGAATACAACACCGAGCGAGTTTGGATTTACACTACCATCCAGTGCTACCGAAGGGACGGTTTTGAATTGCTAACGAAAGCCATCGCCTGGGCCGATGAGAACAAGCGATACCTGGGCGTGAAGTTGGTGCGTGGCGCGTATGTCGAAAAGGAGCGGGGCCGTGCTGAACGCCTCAACTACCCCGACCGAATCAACCCCACGAAGGAGGCGACCGATCAGATGTACGACCATGCCCTTTTGCGCAGCGTGAAGCGCTTGGACCGCGTCTGGCTGGTGGCTGCGACCCACAACGAGTTAAGTTGTCGCCTGCTGCGCTACTTGATGTACAAGCACCAAATTCCGGCCGACGACCGCCGGGTGGTCTTTGCCCAGCTCTACGGCATGAGCGATCCGCTCAGTTTTGGATTGGCCCAGAATGGTGGTCATTGGGTCAGTAAGTATGTGCCTTATGGCCCCCTGCGTCAGATCATTCCGTACCTGCTTCGCCGTGCGGAAGAAAACCGCTCGGTCGAAGGC
>CAYGKP010000114.1:0-7963 GCA_964350605.1 uncultured Cytophagales bacterium | reverse complement strand
CTTCTTTTGAATCGAACCAGCCGAGAAACAACAACCCCCGCCCCCGTGGTGGCGGCAGCAACACCATCGCCTTGCCACCCGCCCACTCGAAGCCGAACAAACCGATCCGCATCGAGTCGCCAAGCTATTCCTCGCCCAGCCCTTCTTCTTCTCCGTCGAGAAGTCCTTCATCCTCGCCTTCTTCGACCCCTCGCAACAAGCCCAATCGCTTCTAGCGGCTTCCTCTGATTCATGCGATTGATGCGCCAACTACTCCTTCTGGGGCTCGGGCTCGGGAGCCATGCTGTTGTGGCACAAATCGACCCGAGTGCCTTCGGGTACTACCAAGACGCCATTCGTTTCGGACAGATTGACGGGGTGGGTTCCCCCCGCACCTTGGGCATGGGCGGCATCACAACAGCCATTGGCGCGGACGCAAGCTCGGTCGCGGGCAACCCAGCGGGCTTGGGGATGTACAACCGTTCGGAATACAGCCTTAGCTTCTGGGGCGAGTCGTCGAACACCCAAGCCCAGTACGAATCAAGCGGACAAGTCGCGGGAACCACTGGGGACAATCGTTTCGGCCTGGGGCTCCAACACTTTTCGTTCGTTGCCCATAAGGCATCGGACGTTCCGGGCAGCCCCTGGAAAGGCCGCACCTGGAGCTTCTCCTACCAACGCACCCAGAACTTCAACCGCCGGACCAGCTACGAGGGCACCAATTTTTCCAGCTCGCGCCGCGATGCATTCGTCCAGCAAGCCGAAGGCACCCCTTGGCAGGACCTCGACAACCAAGTGGGGGCCTTCACCGACCCCTTGGCGGTGGCCTACTTCATCGACATCATCGACAACCGAGGCACACCCTCCAGCTATTTTACCTACGAAGCGGGGCTACCTGTCCGCCAGCAAGAAATCATCACCGAAAGCGGGGGGCAGAATCTCTTTTCAATGGCTTGGGCAGGGAATTACCAGGACCGTTTGTTCCTCGGTGGTGGGGTGTCGGTCGCTACCCTTCGTTACAACCGAACAAGCGAATACCAGGAAGACATCTCCGGTGCTGACACCCTCCAACGCTTCGATTTGGACGAAGAGATCAACACCACGGGCCTAGGCATTCAAGCGCAGGTAGGATTGCTTTGGCGGCCCGCGACTTGGCTGATGCTCGGCGGACGCGTCCAGACCCCGACTCTATTCGCCCTCAACGAGCAATACACCGCCCGCCTCAGCGCAGAGTTCCGCGGAAGCACCTTCAACTTCTTTGTCGAGGACGCGACAATTCCCAGCGACTTTGACTACACACTGCGCACCCCTTGGCGTTTCTCGGTCGGAGCGACGGGGTTCGTGGGCAAGTATGGATTGGTGAGTGCCGAAGTGGAAACGGTCGATTACAGCCAGCTCAAACTGAACAGTTCGCTGGCCGATTTTTCGGGTGACAATCGGACCATTGAGGCACTCTACGGGCGCACCACGATTGTTCGCCTGGGCACCGAGGTACGCGCCAAACGCTACTACTTCCGTCTGGGCTATCAGTACGAGGACTCGCCGTTCCAGGAGGTGGCCGGGCTCCGCTCGGTCGACCGCAGCCGCAGGCGCGTGACGGGCGGCGGGGGCTACCGCGATGGCAAATTCTTCATGGACTTATCGGTCTGGCGCGAGTGGATTGGCGCGGGTTATGCACCCTACAGCGTCGCAGACGCGTCACAACCAGCCATTCTGTCCGATATACAGCGATGGAATTTTTCGCTGGGCGGCGGTGTTCTATTTTAGGAGAATTTGGCATCTAAATTGTATCTTTCTGCGTACATGGTTCCTGTGATCCGTCGTTTCACCCTACTCTTCGCCCTGCTTTTAGCAGCGGGTGGCTTTGCTGTGGCTGGCGGAACCAACCAAACGGCCACACTTTCAGTGGGAGACAAGGCACCCGATTTTGTGCTTACTAGTGTCAATGGCCAGCCCGTTCGCCTTTCCGAGCACCGCGGCCAGATGGTCCTGCTCGATTTTTGGGCCTCTTGGTGTGGCCCCTGTCGCATGTTCAACGAAGACGTGCGGGACGTGTACGACAACTACTCGAAATACGGTCTGGAAATCATTTCGGTCTCGTTAGATAAGGATGCAAGCAAATGGAAAGAGGCCATCGAGACTGACAGACTTCACTGGCCCAAGCACGTCAGCGACCTGCGCGGCTACGATTCGGAAGTCATTCGTGCTTATGGCATTGAGGCCACCCCCACTTTCATTCTCATCAACGAGCAAGGGATCATCACCGAGATCACCAACGACATTTTCGAGATCGACATGAAGCTGGATTACCTCATGCTCAAGCAGGTGCATGCCTACCCCTACCGCAGCACCGGAAGGCTGAATTTTACCAGCAAGACCCGCTACAAAATCTTCGACCTACGCGGCAATGAAGTGCTCTCGGGCAAAGACGATCATGCAAGTGTCGGGCACCTTCCGATTGGCAACTATACCATCGAATACGACGGCAAACGCGAGAATTTCGTGCGGGCCAATCCTGGGTCAGAAAAGCCTGCATTCGTGCCTCAGACCGCTACCACAAAGCTCACCTTCCTACCCGAAGGCCACGAATACTCGTACGAGATTCTATACCCGAACGGGAATTCCATCTCGCGGGGCAAAGGCACGGGGGTCGATCTGACCAAGTTGCCCTTGCGCAAGAATGCCGTCTACCTGGTGGCGATCGACGGGGAAGTGTTCCGCTTCCTACTCAAGTAATTCTTATTCCGATGGCTGCCCAAAGGACTTGATGTCCTCGGCCAATACTTCGACGGCGACAGGTGCATCGCGGTACCGCAATTTGGCTTGCCCATAAAAGGCGCGGCGGTCGCCGAGCATGATTGCCAACTGGTCTCGAATCTCATCGACTTCCATGCCTCGAAAATGGGGACGACGATCGTTGTGGCGTGAGGTGGCAATGCGCTCGGCCAGAAGCTGTAGCGGGAAATCCAAAAAAACGGTCAGGCCGGTCTCGTTCATGCGCCCCATGTTGTCGCCGAAGCAAGGCATGCCACCGCCAGTCGAAATGATTTTATCACCCCCCGCCCCGATCAACTCGTCGAGCAACTCGCGCTCACGGGCGCGGAAGTAAGGCTCCCCTTCGCTGGCAAAAATGTCGGCAATGCCCCGGCCTTCGCGCTCCTCAATCACCCGGTCGGTATCGACGGTCTCCCAGCCCATCAGGGCTTGAAGTTGGCGGGAGACAAAGGACTTGCCTGCCCCAGGCATACCGATCAAGTAGACTAACATTAGCGCAACCGCACGCGGGGATCGACCGCGGCGTACAGAATGTCAACCACAATGTTGACCATAATGAAAACAAAAGCGACGAACAGCGTCGCGCCCATCACCACAGGATAATCCAGCGAATAGACAGCATTGATGATGACCAGGCCAATGCCCTTCCAGCCAAAAATCATCTCGACAAAAATTGCCCCGGCAAGCAACGTGGCCAGCCAGCCCGACACCGCAGTAATCACCGGATTCAAGGCATTTTTCAGGGCATGCTTCACAATGACCGTCCAACGTGACAATCCCTTGGCGCGGGCTGTGCGGATGTAGTCCTGCCCCAGCACTTCGATCATCGAGCTTCGCGTGAGTTGAACGATGATCGCCAGCGGACGTAGACCCAAAGTCAGGGCCGGAAGGATGATGTTCTTGAGTTCCAGATGACGTCCCTCAGGGTAGGTGGTTTCGAAAAGCGAACCGCTGGGATTCAGGCCCGTGCAATTGCCCAGAATACCGCCGAAGACCAGCGAGATGATCGTGCCCAGCACAAACGAAGGGGCAGAAATGCCGAAGACAGACCCCGCCACTAGGGCATTATCAAGTGCACTCCCCTGTCTCAACGAGGCAAACACGCCCATTAATATCCCGAAGAACGTCGCGAAAATCATAGCCGCCAGGGCCAGCCACATGGTCCCCACGACACCTTCCGCCAAAATCTCGTTCACCCGTCGGCCACTCTGGAACGAACGCCGTAAGTAGGGCTTCTTAAACGTCATGACCTTTCCTTCGCCATAGGTGAAGAGCTTCGTGTACTGATATTTCTCGAGGTTTTCGGGCGAATCACCGTGACCGGAAATGGGGCTCAGGTCGTTGAGGTAATGCCCCAGCTGGGTGAAAATCGGTTGGTCAAGACCCAGGTCCTTGCGGATGGCCTCGCGCGTGGTCACGTCCGAGCGGTTGTGCGACATCATCGCCACCGGGTCGCCGGGCAAGACCTGGAAAATCAGAAACACCACTACCACGGCACCCAGCATGACCAGGAACCCGAACCCGAGGCGTTTGGCAATGAACTTGATCACAGTGGGTTTCTCTAGCGGGCGAGCAAGTCGTTAATCTCCTGAGCAGTCGGCGTGTCGTTGTGGTGCCACTTTTCGAGCACGACCCCTTCTTTGAGCAACATCAAACCGGGGTTCGCACGAATGACCGCCTTGCTGACCGTTTCGTCCAAGTTGCAAAACAAACCGAAACTCGCCAGTTCGGGGAACGCTGCGGCGAAATCCTTGTACAAACTGGCCGACGCAAAGGTGATCTGAATCGACGAATCGGCACTCAGGGTATTTACCAAGGCAGTGATCTGGGGCAAGTGATCGCGGTTGGTCTTGTTCACGTTCTGCAGGTAGATCACTAGGTCTGACCCCGTGAGGATTCGATCGTTCTGGAGCGTCGCCGAGGTGTCCATCAATTGGTACTCGGTGATGGTCGCAGGCTTGCCGGGCTTCAGGATTTTCTCCTCGGTTTTGTCCGAGAGCATTTCGTAGGCCTTCGGATCCCAATAGGATTCCGTCTCCATGTAATCGGAGTTGCTGACCACGAGCTCCTCACCCGAGTTCAGGTCCTTGAGAGTGTAATACAACTCGCGCTCGGCAGGAATTTCGGTCATGGCCGCTTTCAAGTCGGTCCCCACTTTGTAGGGCCGGAAATCGATGGGCGGCAAGTGCCTGAGCGCCTGCATCGCAACCAGCAAGCTGAGGACCGTCGAGCTCGCGACGAGGCCGACGCCTGCCCAATTGTTGAGTACCGAGCGGAACTTGCCACGCTGCCAGAAAATGATCCCAATCAGGACAAGCAGCACCAAGTCTTTATAGAACGACTGATGCGGGGTGAGCGGCATCGCATCGCCAAAGCAGCCGCAGTCGGTCACTTTGCCTGTGAAGGCGCTAAAACCTGTCAGCGCGGTGAAGTAAAGGATGATGAGTAGCAGCAACCACGCCGTTGTCCGAATGCGGAAGAGGCACAGCAGGCTGACCCCCAGCACAATCTCTAAGACGATCATCAGGACCGCCAGGAAGAGAGCGTACGGCGTCAACGCCTCGGCCCACGAGAGCAGCGAGTAGTCGCGGAAGACCAGGAAGTATTCTTCCATCTTGATGGCCGTCCCGATGGGATCAACCAGCTTGACGAAGCCCGAGAACAAAAAGAGCAGCCCGACTAGCCAGCGGGCGATGTTGCGGACCAAGATCATGATGCGTTTTTGGTTTCAGATAGGTGAATCAAACTGAAGACTGCGTAGTTGACGATGTCTTGATAGCCCGCGTCGGCCCCTTCGCTCACGCGGGTCAGGCCGTTTTGGTCCTCAATCTGGCGAATGCGCAGGAGTTTCATCAAAATGATGTCGACCATCGACGAAACCCGAAGGTCGCGCCAGGCTTCACCATAATCGTGATTCTTGGCATCCATCAAGGACTTGATTTGCGTCACTTGCTCATCATACCTCGAAACGGCTTCGGCGGCCGGAAGTTCCAGTCGGGGGTCGTTTTTCAACTCGAGTTGAATGAGGGCCATGACCGAGTAGTTGACAAGCGCGATCAGGCCGTCTTCAATCGGTTCGGCCACTTTTGCCTCGCCCTTTTCTTGGACCGAGCGGATGCGCTGGGCCTTGATGTACAGTTGATCGGTCAGCGAGCTGGGGCGCAGAACGCGCCAAGCTGTGCCGTAATCGGCGGTTTTCTGGGCGAACAGGCTGCGACAGCGGTCGATCACCTCGCCAAACTGCTCGGAAGTACGGGCGGCCACAATCAGTATCTTTACAGGAATATCCCGTCGGTTTGACTGCAAAAGATACGGCTTTTCACCTACACGCTTCTCTGCGCTTCCGCGATCGCGCGCTTCGCCTGGACGAACCAGCGGTGATGGGCGTCCTGAACCTGACCGACGATTCCTTCTACGCCCCCAGCCGCGTCGGAACACAAGCCCTTCGTTCGGCCGAGGCGATGGCCGCCGAGGGTGCCGCACTCCTAGACCTAGGCCCTGCCTCGTCTCGCCCAGGTGCCCGGCCTGTTCCGCCCAAGGAACAACTCGAACGCCTGCTCCCGCCGCTCCGGGCGATTCGCAAGGCCCTGCCCGACATCTGGCTGTCGGTCGACATTACTCACGGCGAGGTGGCCGAAGCCGCGCTTTCCGAGGGGGCCGATTTGATCAATGACATTTCGGGGGGTCATGACCCGGGCCTGCTCAAAGTGGTCGCCGAGCAGGACGCGCCCTATTGCCTGATGCACATGCGGGGCAACCCCGAAACCATGAGCCGGTTGACCCACTACCGCCAAGTGAACCGCGAGGTATTCGATTGGCTGAATGCCCGCAGCGCGGAGCTTTTTGCCATGGGCATCACCCAACAATTGCTCGACCCGGGCTTCGGTTTTGCCAAAACCCCCGAGCAATCCTTCTGTTTGCTCGAACGCTTAAAGGAGCTGACCACCTTCGGGCCGCCCGTGCTCGTGGGCCTCTCGCGCAAGTCGATGATCTACAAAACCCTGGGCACCACGCCCGAGGGATCGCTGTCTGCCACCTGTGCGCTTAACTACCAGGCGCTGCTCGGCGGAGCGAAAGTCTTGCGGGTACATGATGTAGAGGCTGCACGGCAAGTGATCCAGATGTACCTTCACCTTCGGCGATGAACATTCTTGGTTTCGTATTTGACTTTCTTCACTTCCGGCTGGTCGACGCGCTCGACATCTTGCTGGTTGGTTTTCTGATCCTTCAGCTCTACAAGCTGCTGCGCGGCACCATCGCGGTTAAAATCTTTGTGGGCATCCTATCGCTCTACCTGCTCTACCTCCTAGTGCGGGCGGCGGAGATGGAATTGCTCTCGGCCATTTTGGGCCAATTCATTGGTGTGGGTGTGCTGGCGGCCATCATTTTGTTTCAGCAAGAGATTCGAAAATTCTTGATCCTGGTCGGTCGCGCGAACCTCTTCAACCGAGAGCGTCTCTCGAACCTGTTGCAATTCAACGCCACCAACGAACAGATCGATTCCAGTTCCGATATCCAAACAGTAGTCGACGCAGCCAAGGCCATGTCGGCAACTAAAACAGGTGCCTTGATCGTCTTTGCCATTGGTTCGGAGTTGAAGTTTTACGCCGACTCCGGCGACCCGGTCGATGCACTGATTACCAAGAGGTTGCTCCTGACCATTTTCGAGAAGAACGGCCCGATGCACGACGGCGCAGTCATCATCGCTGACGGGCGGATCAAGGCGGCGCGCTGCATCATGCCCGTCTCCGAGCGCGATGAACTGCCTGCGCATTTGGGCTTGCGCCACCGGGCGGCCTTGGGCATGTCGGAGGTGACCGACTCGGTCATCGTCATCGTCTCGGAAGAAACGGGCAACATCTCGGTGGCTCACCAAAACGAATTGTTCCCTGGCCTTACGCCCCAGGAGCTTCAAAAAAAGCTAAACGAATTGCTGATCAGCCGTCGTCGCCGAAAAGGCGCGGGCCTCTTGGGCCACAAGCGCAGCCCGTCGGCCGACTAGTCGGTTTTCGGCTTGCCCGAAATCCTCGGCTTCATCACTGGTTTTGGTCCCGCCCCCGGCCGGGAATCTTCGGCTTCAAGGCGGGCTTAGGAGCTGCCTCTTTGGGTGCAACTTCCGCCGTCTTAGGCTTGGGTGCCGCGCCGCCAATCTTCGGTTTGATCACGGGCTTGGGTGCTGCACCTGGCACTTTTGGTTGCACCACAGGTT
>CAYGKP010000113.1:0-8056 GCA_964350605.1 uncultured Cytophagales bacterium | reverse complement strand
CCTCGAGCGTAAAGAAGAACTCATCATCAAAGCTCGGCCCTTGGTCGGTCAAGACGATCCGGCCGCGAACTAACCCTGGAGCAGGAAAGGCAACACTGAAAGATAGCTGACTTCGCCCCCCGGCTGGCACCGACACTGTCGCTTGACCTTGTTGGATGCCTTCGAGCAGCAAGCGGATGGGCACGTCCTTCGCGGGTTCGCTGCCGCCGTTTCGGATGCGCACCATCAGCTTGTTCTCTTGACCGACGGGCAGATAGGGCGTTTCCAGCCACAGACTGTCGACAAACAAGTTGGGCGATGGATCGGGCGCAAGCGGTACCAAGACGATGGATTGGCTCGAATCGGATAGTAGAGCATCGAAGCCCTCAGAATCCCAAGTGCTCGTCTGAAAGTCGCTAACAAAGAGGCATTGCCCGCCGCCTTGCCGCGCACCCCGGCGAAGGGCCAGCTTTTGTGGTGCTGCCGCCGAAGCACCGGGAGTAAATTCGGCCACGCGGTCGAGGGCTTCGGGCCGGGCCAACGTTTGCCGATCGGCGGCGGTTAGCTCGTTGCCCTCGATGCGCCATTC
Source organism: uncultured Cytophagales bacterium (assembly GCA_964350605.1). GTDB lineage: Bacteria > Bacteroidota > Bacteroidia > Cytophagales > JAAEPT01 > CAYGKP01. The sequence goes on along the minus strand of CAYGKP010000113.1, from coordinate 7,488 downwards.
GGAGAGCGGGTCCGAGCGATCAAGCAACGTTTGGGCGAAGCCCTGCGCACGGGCCCAGTTGGTTTGTTCGCCGTAATAGGCTTGCAAGCTCCAGGAATCATCGAGGTAGAGAACCGTCGGGCCATTTTCGGTTGCAGCACGGGGTCCCCACAGGGGGCGCGCAAAGGCAAGAATCAAGAAGGTCATCGCCAACAGGCGGAGCAGAAGGATCAACCAACGACGGACTTTCCGTTGGCGGTGGCTTTGCTGTTCCACCTCGCGCAGGAACGCCACACGAGTAAATGCCACCTTTCGGCGAAGCTGCAATTCCAGTAAATGGATCAGAATCGGCAGCGAAAGGGCAAAAAGGGCCCAAAGAAAAGCCGGCGCGGCGAAGCTCATAAAGGCGTGAGTGTGGACAATGTTTGAGAATTATTCAGCTTTTGGCACCCTATAAGTTACCATTTGAGCGAATCAAGTATTAACTTTTGAAGAATTTAAAGCAACCCTGCCTACGATTAGATCGTTACACCCTAAACAACCTTTTTTATGATGCGACTGATACCCTCGCAATTTTTACTTCTGGGTCTGTTTGTTTTCGCGCTGGTCGCATCGACCAACCGAGCCAACGCCCAATGTACGGCCAACCTGACAACCAACAACTTGGTCACTAACGGAGATTTCTCCGACGGTTATAACGGCTGGACGTACGATAATACTGTATACACACAGTATGTACCGTGTGGAACTACCAATTGTTGGTCTGGTCAGGGGGATATATATATTGGTGGAAACCCTAACACCTTCAACCAAGGCGGATTCCCCTCCTTCGCCGATCACACACCAGGTGCTGATACCAACATGTATATGGTTGACGTGGCTTGCGTACAACCCGGCGATGCGCCCTATGTGGTTTGGGAACAGACCATTACTCTACCCAACGTAGCCAATACCAATTACTACTTCTCGGCATGGTTTACCGAGCTGTCAAATCAAGCCAATGTTTCTACGCTGCGTTTTAACATAAACGGATCATTATTAGGCCCTACGGTCACCACAAGTGGCCCAGACGACTGGCAACAGGTTACCGCTAACTGGAATTCAGGGGCGACCCCGCCTGCTACTGTGACCCTCCAGTTGGTGAGCACGAACACTACAAACTGTCAAACCGGCAGGGATTTTGCCATTGATGACATCACTTTCACCGCAAATTGCGGTCCTGTAGCACCTGGTCCGCAACCCGATTTGGGAGCCGACCTAACCCTCTGTGGAACCGGAGGAAGCGTGTTAATCAACACAGGAATTACCCCTCATGCCGACATCCAAGTCATTTGGTCAGATGGCCCCAACGGAATTGGCTTGGGTGCCCCACACTCTCGCACTATTTCAACACCGGGCACTTACACTGTTTGCGTTGACAGCGCGGGCTCTTGCGTACGTTCCGATGTGATTGAGATTTTCAACTCGTTCAACATTGACTTGGGCAGCGACATTGTCCTATGCGACCCGGTGACTGCTGATCTCGATGCCTTCTTCAATGGTCCCGGCATAACCTATCAATGGTTTTTGAACGCTTCGCCCATCACAGGTGCTACGAACCAAACTTATACAGCAAATATGCCTGGCACCTACCGTGTGGAGGTGACTGATCCAGGCTGCGGGACCGATTTTGATGAAGTGGCCATCTCAACTTTGGCTGCTTCGCCAAACAACCAGGATTACTGCCCACCAACTAACCCTACCTTAAGCGTAAGCGGGTCGGGTGAATACAAATGGTGGACCGAAAGCACGCCAGGAGGTATAATAGTAGGAACTGGTCCTTCTATTACACCTGCCATCACTGGGGATACTGTGTTCTATGTCGAGGACACCTCAACCTTCAACGCGACAGTTGGTCCTGAGTCTTACTTGAATCCAACGCCCTACTCGAATCCTTTTTCTGAGAAGTACAATGTGAATGCCGGTAGTGATGATGGCCGTCTTCAGTTTAATGTTTCCCGCGATATGGTACTGGATAGTATCATGGTTTATGTGAACAACTACTATTGTCCTAGTCCAGGTATTGCCAGTGATAACATTCGAATTCGGGTGTTCAATGGTTTTAGCGGCTTCGACCAAACGGTTGACTATAGCGCGCCCTGTCAATTTCAGAACAACGGCGCGGCACCCGGCGTACCGACCTGGGTTCCATTGAACTTAACGCTTCCGGCAGGGAACGGTTACTTTATGGAACTTGCAAGCGGCTCGGGTAACACTATCAACGGTTGGTGGAACGGAACTGGCTCTGGAGGTGCTCCCCCAACAACGCGTCGCTACCAATACCCAACCGACTACTCGGGAATTGTCACCTTCCAGGCCAATGATCCTGGTTTCAATCCATACTTTAGCCCAGACGCTTTCCCTGGCTATTTCGACTGGCACATCACTGTAGGCACACCCTGCGCTGCGGTCCCAGTTCACGCCACAGAGGATTGCCCTTTACCAGTCGAACTGGTCAACTTCACCGCTTCGCCAAGCGGCGCATTGGAAGCCACCTTGCTGTGGACTACGGCCAGCGAATTCAACAACGACTACTTTGAGGTGCAGCGCAGCTTGGATGGCCAGACTTGGACAACCGTCGGTGTGGTGAGTGGTAACGGCACTTCCAGCGCGACAACTAACTATGTCTTTGTCGACAATGTACCAGAAGCTGCCTTGTACTACTACCAACTCAATCAGGTCGACCTGGATGGCACCAGCACATTCAGCGAAGTTCGCGCTGTTCAGTTCGAGAGCCACGGCGCAATTACCCTAGGTCCCAATCCTGCCAGCATTGGCGACCCGATTTGGCTGCGAGGCCAGAACTTGGTCAGCGTGACGGTCTACGACATGCTTGGACGTGAGTTCTTCCGTGAATCCACCCCCCTTGGGATTGATGAGTTGGAAGTATCAACAGCCAACTGGGGCCGCGGCATGTACGTGGTGAAAGCCACCGCCCTGGACGGCACAGGCAAAACCTTCAAGCTCTTGCTTGACTAAGCAAGGGTTACCCTTCACATAACGAGAAACGCCCGGATCACTCCGGGCGTTTCTGCTTCCCTCTGGCGGAAACCCGCCAGTAACCTCACTGGCACTGTGTAGGCCAGTGGCGGTCTTGATTGTTAGAGCGTCAAATCGATGCCAGCCGTAATGAACCGCGGCAATCCTGGGCGAATGCCCTGCGGGCGGCGCGAGGCGATGTAACGCTGGTCGGTCAGGTTCTGGCCCGAAACGATGAAGGTCATCGGCAACTTCGCTGGCTTGTATTGCAGCGACCCACTCAACGTCCAGAAGCCTGGAATGAGGCCCTCGCGGCCATCTGGGGTGGGAGTCTCCAGATTCGCAGGATCAGCGTACTGTTCCCCCTGGAAATTTCCAGCCAAGCGCACGGAGACCCCCATCGGCGTGCGGTAGGTAATGGCGCTAGTAACCAGGTAGGAAGGTGTATACGGCGTTTTGTTGTCCTTGATGTTTTCCCCGTCGATGAAGCGGTCGCTCGAAAAGAACGCGTCAATGATTGTGAGCGCGGCATCCAATTTCAGTTCGCTTTCGCTCTCAGTAAACGCACCCAGCACGTCCAGTCGCCCAGCGACCTCAACGCCACGGTGAACGGTTTCTCCTCCGTTGAGGTTGCCGATACCTAGGCCACCACTCGATTCAGAAACTGGGATGATCTGGTTCTGGAACGAGTAGTAGAACCCCGTCAACTCGGCACCCCAAACCTCATTGCCGGCACGCAGACCAAGCTCGGAATTCCAGCTTAGCTCGGCATCCAGTTGATAGGAATCGCCGTCATTGGCAATCGCATCAGCCACTGCTGGCGGGGCAAATCCCCGGTGGATGCCGCCGAAAACGGTCAACTGTTCACTTACCGAAAAGCTCAAGCCCAAGCCAGGAATGATGGCTGAGACCGAACCACTGCCCACGGTGTCCTGGATCACACTGCCCTCGCGCAAGCGATGGCGGGTATACGCGTAGTGCTCAAAACGCAACCCGGGGGTAATGCTCAACTTCTCGCCCACATGAAAGTCGTTGGCGACAAAGGCACTGAAGGCGCGTCCGTACCGGAACTCATCGTTCACCAAAGTACCCGAACGGTCGGTGGCCGATTGCCCATTTACACGCAAGTCTCGGACGTCCTCATAGTTGAAACGAACACCTCCGCGAAGCTCTTGACCGCGTCCGCCCAACTCGTAGCGATATTTCACGCGCGGTTCCACGCCCGCCACACGAAACGTGCGGTTGCGCTGGCCGTTCGAGGCACGGCGAAAGATGGCACCGTTTGCCACAGTGGTGTCGCCGACAAACGTGCCGTCCCAGTTGCTGGGTGGGGCAACGCCGTCGCCACCGATCGAGAAGTCCTGGCGCGACCAGTTGCGGGTCGTGGTGTACGCATAGCCTGTAGTTTTCAACTCCAGGCGGTCAGAAAACTTGACCCGGTGCGAGAGACTTGCCGAGAAACGATTCACGTTAAGTTCGTCGTCGGGCATCAGCGTCGTGTACGGATCAAATCCATTATCCCACATCGGCTGGGTCAAGCCCACGTAGGTGGCATTCGACCGTTCGGTATACACACCAACCTTGGCTGTTACCGTTGATTTCTCGCCCGTCTGAAAAATGACCTTGCCACTCACATCGTGCAATCCATAGTTTACCAGCCCTTGTTTATCGGCTCGGTTGTGGAGGTAGCTGAGTTGAAAACCCGTCTTGCCTACTGTGTTTCCGTAGCTGGTAAAGCCACTGAAATAACCACCCTGACCACCCATGACACGGATTCGAGCCGTTTCGCTTGTCGGCGGGGCCGCGGTCACGTAATTAATTACGCCACCCACTGTCTGCGGGCCATACTCAATTGAGCCACTCCCCTTGAGCACTTCAATGGCCTCCATGCGTTGAATCGGCGGAGCGACATACATCTCCGGCTCACCGTATGGATTGAGCGAGAACGGTACGCCATCTTCCAGGACAAGGACGCGGCGGCTGCGGTCCGGATCCAACCCACGAATCCCGAAGTTGGGGCGCAAGCCCGCTCCTTCTTCCGACACAACATTTACGCCTGGGACGCGCTGGAGCACGTCGTTGGCACTCAGCGGCTGGATCAGTTGCATCTCCTCCTTATCCACGTATGTGGCTGAACCAGGAACATCCTTAAAAAGGCGGGGGCTGCCTTTGCGTCGGATGACGGTTACGTCGTCGAGATAATCAGCCTCATAAGGCGGAAGGGTGTCGGATTGCGCAAAGCTCGGCGCGACTGATACGGCGATCAGGCCGCCGAGCAAGGCATACTGTTGGAATGGTTTTCGGCTCATGGTTGGTTCCTCTTATTTATACTTAATCAAAATAAGTGCTGCGAAACTAGTCCATGACTCCCAAAGCCACAACATCTATTTAGAATAATTCTTTACAAGGGTAATCGCCTATTCGATGATGGGATACAGCTCCCAGGCCTGCTCGCGGGTACAGGAGTTAAAATGCCACCACTCTGTGGTCAGGCCTGTGAAGCCCGCTCCGTACATCACCGAGCGAAGCAGCTTTCGGTTATCGACCTGCGCCTGTACCAGCCGTCCTTCGGCGAGCATCTTCCACTCCAACCGGGGATACGCTTCGGGTCCAAAGAAATCAAAGCGGGTGCCCATGTCCAACAAGGAGTCCGGCCCCGCAATGGTCAGATCAACGGCAGCCCCAAAATTGTGAATCGATCCATTGCGCGGGTTCGAGACATATTTGACTTTCTCGGCCAGCGGCAGTTTGAGCGTGTCCCACAACACCCATTGCACACTGCGGGGCCGTACGGCATCGAAGATGTGCAGCGTCAAGGTCGAGTCCTTATCCTTCAACAACGCTTGGGCCTTGAGCAGTAGTTGCGCCACATCGGGCTGCAGGTAGGCGCGTTCCAACTCGCCATAGGCATCGAAGCCAAAAAAGTTGTCGGTGCTGGAATACTTTAGGTCCACTTGAATGGAGGAGTCCAAGGCTTGCACATCAACCAAACCTGCATCGATCAGGCGTTGCTCCAACTCGCCAATGACCCGCAAAATCGGCTCAGATGGCAGGCTGTCGACGATAACTATTGTGTCAACGATTGGCTGCTCGACCGGCGCGTCCGTTTCAACAGACTGACACTGGCTGATGAGCTGGGCATACATGAGCAGCGCGACCAGCTTGAACCTCGAGGTGAATCGTCTCATCCGAAACGTGAAGGTACTGATCGATCGAAAAGCAATGCTTCCTGATGCGCTCGGATTTCTCCATTTTTGCCTACGTCAAACTCAACCACACATGCGAGCCCTCCTTACCCCCACCCTGTTTCGCGTCCTTTTCTTTTCGCTCACTGTCGTGAGTACACTGAGCCCAGCCCAGGCACAACGTCTGCGTGCTCACGACGTTCTAGTGGAAGGCGGCCTAGGCGCCAAAGGCCTTAAGTCGACCTACACAGCAGCTTCTGGCACCCCACAAAACGATCTAGCCATCGCCATCAATGGTTCCTTGTCGATCAAATACCTGTTGACCGAACGGGTAGGCCTGGGCGTCATCGTAGAGGTCGATCCCTATGTGAATTCGCCACTTGAGTCAGGCAGTGCGACGGGCTTGAATGTCGGTGTTGTTGGTCGTTACTACTTGCTCCCTTACGCGAAACGACGCAAGTGGGGTACGTACCTTGACCTGGGTGTTGGCTACTACACCCTGTCCTATTCGGAGGAAGCTCTGAAGTCAGCCACGGGGACGCAGTTCTCCCTCTTGCTTGGCTTCGACCAATTACTGACCGACAAAGTGGGCGTCTTCGGACAGGTCGGGGGCATGGTCGCCCCGCTTTCAGGCACTATCGATACCGGCCTTGGCGAGATCAGCTATAATGATAACCTCTGGGGCCCCGTGCTGCGCCTGGGTGTTTCGCTGGACTTTCACACGGGGTACTAGTGAACATCGACTTTCAGCTTTCAACACTCCAGGATTTCCGCACACAGCTAGTCAGCTCGCTGGAGCCGCTGGAGGAGTCCAAGTGGTTCCAGATTCCAGAGGGGTTCAACAACCACATTGCTTGGCAACTCGGGCATATGCTGGTCACCAACGAGTACCTGCTCTATAAAAATGCAGGGCTCGGCTTCAACTTACCAGAGTCGCTGCTCGCGCAATGCAGGAAAGGCTCGGACCCACGTGAGTGGACTTCGAGTCCCGATCCAACGTATTTGCTTTCCGAATTCACGACCTACATCGAACGCCTAACTGTCGATGTAAAGGCTGGAAAGTTTACTCAGTACGAGAGCTACCTTACCTCAGCCGGCACCATCCTCACCTCGTTCGAGGATGCCCTATCCTACTCGTATCACCACGAAGGAGTCCACAAAGGCACGATCCGGGCGTACCTGCGGTTGGTCTAACCTTCAGCTCACCCGGCTCCCCTTCTGTTTAGACCTAACCGCACCCCCTCATATTGAGGTGAGCAGTTTTATTTGGGTAATAATGCAGAAAGCCCTCAACCATTTCTGATTG
>CAYGKP010000112.1:0-8065 GCA_964350605.1 uncultured Cytophagales bacterium | reverse complement strand
CAATGAGCATCGAGGTGGACGGCGTGGAGAAAACCCTCCAACAGGCGGGCCTCTACCTCAAGTCGCCCGACCGCGCGGTGCGCGAATCGGTTTGGAAGAAAATCAACGAGCGCCGCTTGCAGGACCGCGAGAAGTTGGATGCCTTGTTCGACGACTTGATCAGCCTGCGCCACCAAGTGGCCCTCAACGCTGGTTTCGACAACTACCGCGACTATCAGTTCGTGGCGATGGGTCGTTTCGATTATGGGGTGCAGGATTGCCTGGACTTCCACGAATCGGTGCGCACCCTTGTGGTGCCGATTCTTGGCGAACTGGCCAAGCAACGTAAAGAAGAATTGGGGGTCGAAAGCCTGAAAGTCTGGGACCTCTCGGTCGACCCGAAAGGTCGCGGTCCCATTCGTCCGTTCGAGACCAGTGAAGAACTCCTGAGCCGCAGCATCGAGGCGTTGGATCGTCTTTCGCCCTGGCTGGGCGACCGCCTGCGCATCATGGAGCGCATGGGCCACCTCGACCTCGAATCGCGAAAGGGGAAGGCCCCCGGTGGCTACAACTACCCGCTCGATGAAGTGGGGGTGCCGTTCATCTTCATGAACGCGGCGCATCAACTGCGCGATGTGGTCACCTTGCTACACGAAGCGGGCCACGCCGTTCACTCCTTCAAGATGCGCGACCTGTCGGACAGCTTCTTCAAGCACCCACCGTCAGAGGTGGCCGAGTTGGCTTCCATGTCGATGGAGCTATTGACCCTGCCACAGTGGGATGTCTATTTCGACGACCCGCAGGAGCTGCACCGCGCCCAGCGCGAGCACATTGAATCGCTGCTCGACACCCTGCCTTGGGTTGCACTGATCGACAAGTTTCAACACTGGATCTACACCAACCCAACGCACACCGCCGAAGAGCGTGCTTACAAATGGGTCGAGCTTCACAAGGAGTTCGGACCCGGCGAGGTGGAGTGGGCCGGGCAGGAGGAAGCCCGCCACTACCTGTGGCAGAAACAGCTTCACCTGTACGAGGTACCGTTCTATTACATCGAATATGGCTTCGCGCAACTCGGGGCAATCGCCGTGTGGAAGCGGGCCAGCGAGGATGCGAAAGGCACATTGGACGATTACCTCGCAGCGCTTTCGATGGGCTACATGCAACCCATTCCCGCGATCTACGAGCGTGCGGGCATCAGCTTCGACTTTTCGCCGAAGAACATTGGCGAGTTGGCAGCGTTCGTAAAGGCGGAACTGGACAAGTTGCCCAACTAACCCACTCGCTCGCACCTTCCCATGTTTCGCCCACCTACTTATAAGACCGCGTTGGAGATCCACCGGGCGATGGAACAACGCGCCTACCTGTTGCTGGTCATCCCGTTGGTGGCATTCCTTTGGCGTTACCTGACCGCCTACAGTCCGCCGGAGCCCTTGGTGCCCATCCTGGAAGAGATCAAGCCCATTTGGCTATTCTGGTTACTGTTGGCCTTGCCCTGGGTACTTCAACCGTGGGCCTACTTGCGTTTCGTGCGGCACGTGCGAACCATGCGCCGATCGGGCGGCTTGCGTCACCAACTCGACGGCTTGTACTCGGCGACGGTGACGTTGTACATCTATTTGTTCGTGGCCCAGGTGTTCACCGTGACCATGTACATCCTGACCCTACGCGGCGAGTGGGCGGCCAGCTATGCGCTGCAAATCATGATCGCTTCGATTGAGCGGCCGAGCGTATGGCGGTCAATGCGCATGCTGCGCGTACAGAAGGAAGCCCGTCGCTTGCTGATCAAGCAAACACCGGTGGACGACGTGCAACTGATGATGAACGAGTTGCAACTGCCGCCATTGTCGCCCAACTGACGGTTACTCCTTTGGTGGAACACATATATACTACTGAACGCAGGCACAGCTATCGCTTGGGCAATTCCCGGGTGATGCGCTGCGTTTCAACCAGTATGACAGTGCGCAACCAGCGGCTTCGGGCCATTTTTCTGGCAATTCTCTTGGGGCCTTTCGCCTTAAGCCCCCTCATGGCGCAACTGCGGGCACCTAAATACAGCAATGAGTTCCTGGCAATCGGGGTGGGCGCGCGGGCCTTGGGCATGTCGAATGCACAGGTGGCGCACGTCAACGACGTGACCTCGGCGTACTGGAACCCCGCCGGGTTGTTGGGCATCACCGACCGTTACGAAGTAAGTCTGATGCACTCGGAATACTTCGCGGGCATCGCTAAGTACGACTATGCGGGGTTTGCCGCCCGGCTTGATTCCCAAAGCGTGATCGCCATCACGGGCATCCGGTTTGGGGTGGACGACATCCCCGACACCCGGTTCCTGTTCGATGCCGACGGGCGGATCAACTACGACAACGTGCGCTTCTTCTCGGCGGCCGATTATGGGTTCTTTCTAAGCTACGCGCGCAAGTTCAAGAAGCTTGAAGGCCTACGGGTGGGGGGCAGCCTGAAAGTGATCTATCGAACGGTCGGTCAGTTTGCAAACGCCTGGGGCTTCGGTATTGACGCGGGTGCGCAGTACGAAAAGAACGGTTGGCTGCTCGGAGCTTCTGCGCGCGATGTGACCAGCACGTTCAACGCCTGGTCGATCAACACCGAACTGTTGGAAGATGTCTTCAAGGCGACGGGCAATGAGATTCCGCAGAATTCCATTGAGCTGACCTTGCCCCGGTTGATCCTGGGGGTGGGGCGCAAGTTCCGCTGGGGTCGCGAGGACCGATTTGGGGCCTTGGGCGCGATGGACCTTGCAACCACGTTTGATGGGCGGCGAAATACTGTAGTAAAGTCCAGGCTGGCTAGTACCGAACCATCGGTGGGGGTTGAGCTCGATTACAAGCAAGTCGTCTTCCTGCGCGGCGGGGTAGGGAACCTGCAAGAGATCAAAGATTTCGATGGTTCCACCACCTGGACGGTCCAGCCGAACTTCGGCATTGGTCTTCGGATCAAGAACCTTCAGATCGACTATGCGTTCTCTGATGTAGGCGACGTTTCAGCGGGCCTATACTCGAACACCTTTTCACTCAAATTCGGCATCAATCCATGACGCGCTTGAGATTTCTTTTCGCGCTCCTGATCCTACCACTACTTGGCGGGTCGCTCCAGGCTCAGTATGGGCACGAGTGGATCAATTTTGCCCAGACCTATTACAAGTTCCGGGTGCCCGAGACGGGCATTTACCGGGTCAGTTACACAGACCTTCAAACGGTTGGGTACCCTGTGGGAAGTGTTGACCCACGCAACCTCCAAGTATGGCGACGGGGCCAACAAATGGCCATCAAGTTTTCGGGTGAAAGTGACGGAACCTTCGATCCGGGGGACTACCTGGAATTCTATGGCGAGAAGAATGACGGCACGCTCGACTCGCTGCTGTACCGGCCAGCCAGCCGCCAACCACACCCCTATTTGAGTCTATACTCGGATACCTCCGCGTATTTCCTGACCGAGGGCAGCACGACAGGCTTGCGGGTTCCGCTTTTCAACGAAATAACCGCTTTGCCCCTGGAAACCTACCGGATTGAGGAGTCGTTGCAGCTGTTTTTTGCCGATTACTCGTTTGGTCAAAAGTATGGGGTCAGCATCCTCTCACAGTGGGATGAAGCGGAAAGCTATTGTGGGCCAGTGGTCAGCAAAGGTTTCAGCAGCACCAATACGTTCACGGGCCTGAGTGGTGTGGTGGGCACGGGACCATCACCAACCCTTGAAGTCCAGATGGTCGGCCGTAACGAACAAGTCCACGTCATTGACATTCAAACTGGGAGTGGGGGCAGCCAGCAAACGACAGCCGTTCCCAACTGGTCAGCGCATCGAACTCAGACAACGATCATCGGCCTGAATTTCACGCAATTGGCAAGTGGCAGCCTGCCTGTCACTATGGTCGTGAACGGAAATGGTGCTTCAGCCGATGCAGTTTCGTTGACCTACCTGAAGCTCACGTATCCCCGCAATTTCGACCTGAGTGGCGCGCTTCAGACGACTTTCAAAATTCCCGCCAATGCCAGCGACACGGCCCGGTTCCGTTTGGTTAACGCACCGACTGGGGCCGAGGTCTATGACGTGACCAACCCCTATGCTGCCCGCCAACTGGCGACAACGAACATCAGCGGTACCCTGGAAGTGGTGCTGCCTGATGCGGGAACGGTAGACCACCAGATCATGGTGATCGCCGCCAGTCAGCGATTGAGTCCCGCTCAGATCGTGCCCACTACGTTTTCAGTCGATACGGTGGGAACACCCAACTTCCTTATGATCGGGCACAGCAGCCTGATGTCGGCTGCGCAGAACTACGAGGCCTACCGCGAATCGGCGGCTGGTGGAAGTTATGAGGTCCTGCTGGCGGACATCAATCGGTTGTATGACCAGTACACCTATGGCGAGCGAAACCCAATTGCCCTGCGCCGTTTCTCGAAGTTTCTCTACGACAATGAAGCAAGCATTGACTACTTGATGATCCTTGGCAAAGGGCTCACAGCGGGCACTTTCGGACCCGGTGGTTTCTTCCGTTTTGCGGAAAGTAATCCAGGATGGGTTTATCGTGATTTGGTACCCGTGCTCGGTGTGCCAGGCTCGGACATGGAGATCACGCTTCGGTTCCAGGGGGCTGATAGTTTGTACCCAGCGATTCCTACTGGGCGGGTGCCTGCAAACTCCAATGCCGAGTTGCAAGGGTACCTTGACAAAGTCATCACGCATGAATCCACACCCTATGATGTGGAGTGGCGCAAGCGCATCCTGCATCTATCGGGCGGAAACACCGGAAACGAACCGGCTACGTTTCTCTCGTTCATGAACAGCTACAAGGCCATCGCTGAAGGACCCTTGCTTGGGGGAACGGTCAGAACGTACACCCGAGAGACCTCTACCCAGCAGATCGAAGTTTTCAACGTGTCAGAAGACGTGAACGCCGGTTTGTTGATGATTACCTACTTCGGCCATTCGTCGACCTTTTTTGGCGACATCACGATTGGGGATGTTTCCAATCCGGTGTTTGGCTACAACAACCCGGGCAAATACACTTTCTTCTTGGTCAACGGTTGTGCGTATGGGAATTTCTTTGGCTTGGGTTCCCAAGGAGAGGACTGGTGTTTGACTGCCTCGAAAGGCGCTATCGGCACAATCGGCAACACCGATCTGGGGTTCGCTAGCCAGTTTCACGAGTACTCGACGGATTTCTACACCTACATGTTCGCCGACAGTTTGGCGTTTCTCGAAGGGCTAGGGGACATCCACCAGCGATGCGTGCGGGACTTCATCAACACAAAGACCTCCAACAATACGGCCATCGCATTCGCCAGTCAGATGAACCTGCAAGGCGATCCATCGCTGCGCATGTTTGCCGCGCCGCTGCCTGATTATGCGGTCACCACCGACGGGCTTTTTCTTCAATCGTTTCAAGCGGGCCAGCCGATCACGGCCGTGACCGACTCCTTCGAATTGGGTATTGTGGTCAATAACTATGGCCAATACTATGGAACCAGTGAGTTCTCCATCTGTGTGGATCGGACCTACAACAATGGCCAGGATACCGACATCTTGGGGCCGTTCTTCTTTACCGATGTACGCAATCTCGATACGCTGTTCATCACCATTCGTTCTGCCGACCCGACAACGTTTGGTCAAAATACGTTTACGGTGACTGTGGAATGCAGCGATGTGATTGACGAGTTGGACGAGCTGAACAACACTGCCAGCCTGGATTATTACATCCCATTGGCAGGTGTAAACCCGCTTTTCCCAGCCAATTACTCGATTGTTGGCAGCAGCCCTGTCGATCTGGAGGCGCAATCGGCAGACCTGTTGACCTCATCCACGACCGGTTATGTCTTGGAGTTGGACACCAGTTATCAATTTGACTCGCCCGTGGTTCAAACCACCACACTTGTTGGAACCGACTTGGTCACCTGGTCAGGGGTAACCCTTCCAGTGACTACCGACAGCACGGTGTATTACTGGCGGGTACGCTATCAAACCATCCCGTTTGGCAGCGATACCCTTTGGGGAGATGCTTCCTTCACCTACTTGGCTGGGAAGTCTGGCTGGGCACTCAACAGCTTCGAGCAGTATTTCGGCGCAGGTGCCATTAACATGAGTCGCGATCTTGTGACTGAGCGGTTCGAATACGACACAGTGGAGACCTTTTTGGAATTTAGTGCCGGTGGGCAGTTCTCGGATCCCTTGTCTACAATCATTCGCATCAATGGCTTGCCAGTTGTTCGTTCGGCGGGCCAGGCGTTCTGCATTGCTGATGGCTACATGGCCGTCGCTTTTGATCAAGTGACTGCGCAACCTTACTGGCCCACAGGGGTTAGTTCCAATCCTTGTGGCTTAAAACTTCCCAGTGATCGGCTGATCTTCAATTCTTTTTTTACGCAGCTCTCCAATTTCAATGACTACTACAATCAGGTGGGCGTAGGCGACTACATTTTGTTCATGACGGTTCGGTACAATGAACTAAATGCTGCAGATCCCACGACAGTTGCGAACCTGAACGACATGGGAGCAAGTCCGATATTAACGGGCCTCACGATGCCAGGACAGGTCTATTATCTACTGGGCCGCAAAGGGAGCGGAAGCGCGATTTTAGAAAACAGTGCTTCGGTTAATGACGTTCTAGCCAACAACGTGATCATCGATGGGGTCTTCGATCGCGGGCGGGTGATCAGCCCCAAGTTCGGGCCGAATTCGACTTATGAGAAGCTCTATGTGAAGCACGAGTTGCAATCGGTTGACGATGATGTGTTCTACGAAGTCTATGGTGTGCGATTGGACGATACCGATTCGTTGATCTACACCTTTACGGCCAACACGCGCGATTCACTGGACCTCGCCACGCTGCCCGGCTTGAATCCGGCTAATTTTCCCTACCTGCGGGTAGAGGCTGTGACCGAGGCTCAACTTAACCTGAGCGCGCCGCAGGTCAAGCACTTGTTCATCACCGGTGAGGGCGTACCAGAGGGTTCCATGCGCCCGGCTTTGGTAGGTCTCTCGAGCTATTCGATTCCCGACAAGGAACAAGGGGAGACCTTCACGATTAATTACGCATTCCAGAACATCTCGACCCGCGACTTTACCGAGCCGCTCATCGTGCGCTTCGCGGTGACCAACACCATCACGGGCCAGAGCACTGTGGATTTTGATACGCTTACCGCGCTGGCTGCTGGCGACACGGTGTTTTTTAGCCACGAGTTCAATACGATTGGTGTGCCCGGTGAGAACGTGATCTATGCCTTCGTGAATCCCTACTTGCAGCCCGAGCAGAGTTATCCCAACAACGTAATTGTTACCAATTTCTACGTTGACCCCGACGACTTGCATCCGCTGATGGATGTCACCTTTGATGGGGTCCATATCTTGGATGGCGACATCGTTTCGCCCACTCCGGTGATTTCGGTCACGATCAATGACCAGAACGAGTACATCTACAAGAGCGATACCACGGGAATGGAGCTCTTCCTTCGCCCGCCGTGCACAAACCCACACCCAGTGGACGGCTGTCCATATTACCCGGTGACGTTGAGCGACGCCTCCCGCGTCCAGACCTACCCGGCGACAGCGAACTCACCGTATCGAATTGATTACACGCCGGAAGGACTGACCGATGGGCTCTATGCGCTGAGGGTTCAGGGGACAGATGCCTTGGGAAACCAGGCGGGTACCGAGCCCTATGAGATTCGTTTCGAGGTCATCAACCGCTCGTCGGTGACCAATTTCTACCCGTATCCCAACCCGTTCTCGACCAGTTGCCGGTTTGTGTTCACGTTGACGGGCGCACAGGTGCCTCAGGAGATCAAGATCCAGATCATGACGGTCAGCGGGAAGGTGGTGCGCGAGATTACTCAGGACGAGATCGGCCCGATCCACATCGGCAACAACATGACTGACTATGCCTGGGATGGCCGTGATGAGTTTGGTGACCAACTGGCCAACGGGGTGTATTTCTATCGGGTCTTCACGCGCCTTAACGGGCAAGACATCGAACACCGCGCGACAAGTGCCGACAAGGCCTTTAAGCACGAATTCGGAAAACTTTACCTTCTCAGATAAAGCGAGTTACTAGCCTCTTCGCTCGTAAATGTTG
>CAYGKP010000111.1:0-8085 GCA_964350605.1 uncultured Cytophagales bacterium | reverse complement strand
CCATCGTGGTGCACAACAGTTCGATCAAAGTCGACTGGTTTGTGACCATGGGTGCTTCGGTGTTGCTCTATTTCTTCGTCTCGCGCGACCTGGCGGTCAACCGCTTTGAAGGGGTGATTTTCATCATCATGATCATCACCTACGTCTACTTCCAAATCGAGATGAGCCGCAAGCAGACCAAGGACCGCTTGGCCAAGGAACGAGCGGAGGGGGGCGTCGGCGAGGTCCCCAAGGTTGATGCCAAGGGATTGGTCACGGCCATTGGTCTATTCCTGGTTGGCTCGGTGGGCCTCTATTTTGGCTCCGATTGGTTTGTGGGTGGCGCGAAAAACATCGCTCTGGGTCTGGGTGTCGACAAAACGGTGGTCGGCCTGACAGTCATCGCCATTGGTACCTCGCTGCCCGAGCTCGTCACTTCGTCGATCGCGGCCTACCACAAAGACACCGACATTGCCCTGGGCAACCTGCTCGGCTCGAACATCTTCAACATCCTCTCGATTTTGGGGATCACCGCAGCGATCAAGGACATCCCAGTCGATAATACGTTCATGGAGCAGCATTTGCTCTGGATGATGGGCATCACGATGGGCATCCTGCCGATGATGATTACCCGTCGGCGGATTGGGCGTGTGGAGGGAACGATTCTCCTTCTGGTCTATGGCCTGTACCTGTGGACCCTGGCCCACCAAGTGGTCCACTAATCAGGGCTTCGATTCGTTTATTAGGTAGTAGATAAAACCTTCCAGAGGTTGGACCGTTGTTTGCGGTACGCTCGCTCGGCGGGGAATAAAAATTGGAACTCTTGCTGAAGTATCTGTCGGTCTTTTTGATCAGCACCCTGAAATTCATCGGCGGCCCGGTGCTGGGCGAAGCCGAGCACCTCTCGTTCCTGGAAACCTTTGCGTTCACGGTGCTTGGCATGATGGCCACTGTGGTGATTGTCACCTACCTGGGCACCTGGATTCGCCGACGCTTCTTCGAGCGTAGCCTGAACAAGCGCAAAAGCACGAAACCCAACATCACCCCCAAACGCCGGCGCTTGGTTCGAATCTGGCAACGCTTCGGCATCCGTGGGTTGGCCTTTTTGACCCCCATTTTCTTTTCCCCGGTCATCGGCACGGTCCTCGCCGTGGCCTTTGGCGAACGTCGCCCGCGCATCATCCGCTACATGCTGGTCAGCGCGGTGTTCTGGGGCCTCATTCTCACCTTTGCGGTCCATCAATTGGGCCACCTGATCTGGCCCGAGCAATAGGCCCACCCTGGGCTTCGGCTCGCCGTAGGATTCCGTAGTTTTGCCCCATGCACGCCGAGTCGCTCAGTTCGTTGCAGGGCATCCTGCTTTTTGTGATCGGCGGGATCGTGTTTGTCGGTGGCGGTCTGGTCTCTTGGTGGATCCTTCGGCCCCATCGCCCCGACGCCGAAAAAAATACCAGTTACGAGAGTGGGGAAGAACCCACGGGCACGGCCTGGGCGCGCTACGATGCGCGGTTCCTTCGGCTGGCGTTGCTCTTCGTGCTTTTTGAGGTGGAAATTTTGGTGCTTTTCCCGATTGCGACCGCCTTTGGTGGCGCCAAAGAACAAGCGGAAACGAACGGCGCGTGGGGCTGGTTTGCCCTGCTGGAAGCCGGGGTATTCATTGGGCTGCTGATCGTTGGGTTGGCGTATGCTTGGGCGAAGGGCCACTTGGATTGGGTACGGCCCAAGCCCGTGGTGACCGACTATCAAAGCCGCATTCCCCGCTCGGCCTACGCCAAGTGGTTGAAGAGTGAGCCAAAAGGAGAGAAGAACTGATGGGCCTGCTGGATCGCAATTTCGAGCACGGCGGCGTGCTGATTACCAAGGTTGACGAGCTGATCAACTGGGCGCGTTTGTCTTCGCTGTGGCCGATGGGTTTTGGGCTCGCTTGCTGTGCGATTGAGATGATGGGTGCTTACGTGAGTGGCTACGACATGGAGCGCATCGGTGTGATCCCCCGCAACTCGCCGCGCCAATCCGATGTGATGATCGTTGCCGGAACGGTGACTTTCAAAATGGCTGACCGCGTGCGTCGCCTTTACGCCCAGATGTCCGAGCCGCGCTACGTGATCTCGATGGGTTCTTGCTCCAATTGCGGCGGACCCTACTGGCAGCATGGCTACCACGTGGTTCGCGGGGTGGATCGCATCATTCCCGTGGACGTGTACGTGCCTGGCTGCCCGCCGCGCCCCGAGGCGTTGATCGGGGGCTTCTTGAAGCTCCAAGAGAAAATCCGCCTGGAAACGATGATGTCGCCCACGGCGATTGAGAAGATTCGCGCCAAGCGTGCGGCCAAAGCCAAAGCAATCGCCTAGTGAGCTACCAAGACATCAAAGCGGCCCTGATCGAGCGTTTCGGCGCAGAGATTGTTGCCTCGGAGAATGCGGAATTGACGCAGCCCTGGTTGGCCGTGCCTTCGGACAAGCTGGTCGAGGTGTGCGAGTTTTTGCACACCGACGAACGTTTTTACTTCGACCATTTGGCTTCGATTTCCGGCGTGGATCGCGGCCCGGAAGCGGGGACGATGGAGGTGGTCTATCACCTCTATAGCTACCCGTACGAGCACAGCTTGGTCCTCAAGGTCTTGATCGCGGCCCGGGACAATATCCAAGCAGTCCCCAGCCTCACTTCGATCTGGCGCGGGGCCAATTGGCACGAACGCGAATGCTTTGACCTGTTCGGCATTCCGTTCAGCGGACACCCCGACCTGCGGCGCATTTTGCTCCCCGCCGACTGGGTGGGCCACCCGCTGCGCAAGGACTATCAGGAGCCCGACACCTACCACGGCGTGCAGGTGCCCTACGACAACCCCGACCGGCGATGAGCGAGGTCCAGGAAAGAAAGGTGCAGTACGTCTTTCGGGAGGAATACCTCACCGAATCGGAACCGACCAAGTACCAATTGGAAGACTTGGGCGACGGCAAGCTACTGCTCAACGTTGGTCCCCAGCACCCTTCGACCCACGGGGTATTGCGCCTGGAAGTGATCACCGACGGTGAGGTGGTGGATGATGTAGTGCCGCACATCGGCTACCTGCATCGCTGCTTCGAGAAGCACGCCGAGAACCTGCCCTACAACCAGATCATCCCCTTCGTCGACCGCATGGATTATGTGGCGGCGATGAACAATGAGCACGTCTATGCCATGGGCGTCGAGCGGATGCTCGGCATCGAGGGCGACATTCCGAAGCGGGTGGAATACATCCGAGTCTTGGTGGCCGAGCTCAACCGTATCGCCTCGCACTTCGTGGCCATCGGCACTTACGGGGTCGACATGGGTGCGGTCACGCCCTTCCTCTGGGTCATGCGCGACCGCGAGCACATTCAACGCCTGCTCGAATGGGTATCGGGTGCGCGGATGCTGTACAACTATATCTGGGTCGGGGGGCTTTACTTCGATTTGCCTGTCGGGTTCGAGGAACGCTGCAAGGAGTTCGTTGACTACCTGAAACCCAAGCTGAGGGAGTTCCAGACGCTGGTCGTCGAGAACTCGATCTTCATCAACCGCACGGCCAACGTTGGCGTTCTGCCTCTCGATCTGGCGATCAACATGGGCTGCACGGGTCCAGTCTTGCGCGGCTCGGGGATGGGTTTCGACCTGCGGAAAGTGGACGGCTATTCGGTCTATCCGGAGCTTGACTTCGAGGTGCCCGTGGGCGAAGGGAAGATGGGCACGGTCGGCGATTGCTGGGACCGCAACTACGTGCGCGTGCAAGAATGTTGGGAGTCGATTCGCTTGATCGAGCAATGCCTCCTCAAGCTGACCGGCGATCACAAACGCACCCGCGACTTCAACCCACAGGCCCATGTGCCGAATAAGATTCGCCCGAAGGCCCAGGAGTTTTACATCCGCGCCGAGAACCCGAAAGGCGAGCTGGGTTTCTACTTCATCGCCGACGGGCGCAGCGACATGCCCTTCCGGTGCAAGGCCCGGGCCTGTTCGTTCTCGAACCTTCAGGTGCTGCCCGACATTTCGCGCGGCGGCTTGATTTCTGATTTGATCGCCAGCGTGGGTTCGCTGGATTTCGTGCTGGGCGAAATCGACCGCTAGTCATGAAGCTGCTGACTGCAGCCCAAATCCGCGAGTGGGATCGCCTGACCATCGAGCGGGAACCCATCACCTCGCTCGACCTGATGGAACGAGCTGCCAGCCGTGCGACCGAGTGGATTACCGCTTGTTACGACCCCGAAACCCCGGTTAAAATTCTTTGCGGCCCCGGAAACAACGGCGGCGACGGCCTGGTGATCGCCCGATTGCTGAAAGAAGAAGGGTACGAAGTTGAAGTGTTTCTCTTGACCAACGACAGCAAGTCGCCGGACTTCCAAGCCAACCTAAAGCGATGGGAAGGGGGCACAACGTCCTTGACGGAAGCCGTCTTTTCCAAAGCTGATCTGGTGATCGATGCCCTGCTCGGTTCGGGAACCGACCGCGCGTTGGAAGGGGCATTGGCTGAAGTTGCCCAGAAGCTGAATGTCAGTGGTGAGGAAGTGATCGCCATTGACGTGCCGACCGGGCTGGTCTGCGACGGTCTCCAGCCGCAGGGACCCATCGTGAAAGCGACCACGACCTTGACCTTCGGCGCACCCAAGTGGTCGTTCGGGTTGCCCAGCGCAATTCAGTTTGTCGGCGAGTTGCAGGTGCTGGACATCGGCTTGGACGGGGCGGCGTATGATGCTTTTGAAACCGACGGTCATTGGCTCGATCGGGAAGAATTGGTTGCGAGGGCCGGGGAGTGGATCGAATCGCGGTTGTTGCACCGACCCCTCGCCTCGCACAAAGGGACCCACGGCCACGGCCTACTGATCGCAGGAAGCCAAGGGAAAATGGGTGCTGCGGTATTATCGGCCACTGCGGCGATGCGTTCGGGCCTGGGCCTACTGACCGTTCACGTGCCGCATGGCGAGCGGGGCGCGATTCACGCCGGGTTGCCCGAAGCGATGGTGTCGCTGGATTCAGGCGAGGGACTCTGGTCGCACCTCCCAGATTTGGAGCCTTATCGTGCTGTGGCCGTCGGACCCGGCATCGGGACGGATGCCTGGACGGGTGAAGCCTTCGACCTGCTCCTGGAAAGCTGGAACGGCCCACTGGTAGTTGATGCGGATGCGCTCAACTTGCTGGCCCAGAAACCTGAGCGGATCGATAGGTTGCCGAAGGGCTCCATCCTGACTCCACACCCCGGCGAGTTCACCCGACTGGCTGGCGAAGCCCGCGACGACTTGCACCGCCTTCACCAACTGCGCGAGTTGGCCGAGCGCACCCAATCCATTGTCGTCCTCAAAGGGCACCGAACCGCGATTTGCGCACCGGATGGCACGCTCTTCGTTAACACCACAGGCAACCCAGGCATGGCCACCGCCGGAAGTGGCGATGTGCTGACGGGCATTCTTTTGGGCCTCATCACCCAGGGAATTCCGCCCCTGGAAGCCGCGCTGATTGGGGTGCATTGCCACGGCCTATCGGGTGATATACAGGCCCAAAAAACAGGACAGGCGGGCCTGATCGCTTCCGATCTGACCCGCCTGTCCGAGGTGTGGTTGGCGTTGGGTGCCTAGAAAGCGAACCCGACGTTCAAGCCGAAGCGGAAGACGAAGCCTTCGGCAATGTTGCTCTCCGAAGCATTGACTTCATCGTCGTCTGCGTTCACGCTGCCGCCGTAGGTCATATAGCCCGGGCCGCCATAAACGTCGAGTGCGATTTTGTCGCCAAAGAGCCACTGGCCGCCCAGCAGAAGGCCACCACCCAGACCGGTGATCACGCCGCTGTCTTTGTCGCCCTCAAAATCATCGTTGTTGTAGGTGAAGTTGAAGGTGCGATAGCGCGCCCAAGGACCCAGGTAGAAACCGCGGGGCGCACCTACCGAAGCGGGGTAGTAGCGGAACTCCGGCGCAAACTCGATGGAATTGTCCAGGTCCCAGCTTTCGACGCGGGCGGTGTTGGGATCATCATCCTCGATGCCGTCAAAACCGAAGTTGTAGCTGAAGCGGAGTTGAACACTGGTTTTCTCGCCCAACACCCGCTCGTAGCTCAAAGAGAACTGACGGATGATGGGGTCGAAGACACCCGTTTTGATCACGTTGTTTTGGGCCTGGGCCGAAAAAGAGGCGCCCAATGCCAGAAGGGAAAAGAGAAGAAGCTTGCGCATGGCGAAGTGGAGTTTGGTTGGTTAGGCCAAGCTAGCGAAAACCGGGCCGAAAGCGCAGGCCTAGAACTCCACGCTTCGCGGATAGCGCGGGAAGGGAATTACGTCGCGGATGTTGCCCATCCCGGTGACGAATTGCAGGAAGCGCTCGAAGCCCAGCCCAAAGCCGCTGTGGGGTGCGGAGCCGAAGCGGCGGGTATCGAGGAACCACCAAAGGTGCTCGGGGTCGATGCCTACTTCGCCCATACGGGTGGTCAGTTTTTCGAGGTTGTCTTCCCGTTGCGAACCACCAATCATCTCGCCGATGCCGGGGAACAGCAGGTCCATCGCGCGGACGGTTTTGCCGTCGTCGTTCTGCTTCATGTAGAACGCCTTGATCTCGCGCGGGTAGTCAGTCAGGAAAATGGGCTTGCCGATTTCCTTCTCGACCAGGTAGCGTTCGTGCTCGCTTTGCAGGTCGATGCCCCATTCGACGGGGTATTGAAACTTGCCTTTCTGGTGTGGATTCGAGCGCAGGAGCAGGTCGATGGCCTGGGTATAGGTGAGACGCTCGAAAGGATTGTCGAGGACGAAACGCAGCTTTTCCAGCAAGGGCTGGGCGCGCTCGGCTTCGGGCTTCACCTTGTCTTCGTCGGCTTGGCGTTTGGCCAGGAATTCCAGTTCGTCCGGGCATTCGTCCAGGGCCGTTTGGATCAACATCTTGACGAAGGCCTCGGCCAGGTCCATGTTGTCCTGCAACTCATAAAAGGCCATCTCCGGCTCGATCATCCAGAACTCCGAGAGGTGGCGCGTGGTGTTCGAGTTTTCGGCGCGGAAGGTCGGTCCGAAGGTGTAGATCTTGCCCAGGGCCATCGCACCCAGTTCGCCTTCCAATTGGCCGGAGACCGTCAGGTTTGCCGGTTGGCCGAAGAAATCTTTTCCGTAGTCGATTTGGCCCGCGGGTGTCTTGGGCAGTTTGTCCAGGTCGAGGGTCGTGACTTGAAACATCTCGCCCGCACCTTCGGCATCGGCCCCTGTGATGATGGGGGTGTGCAGCCAATAGAAGCCCCGCTCGTGGAAGAAGCGATGGACGGCATAGGCCATCCGGTGGCGCACCCGAAGGATCGCTCCGAAGGTGGTCGTGCGGGGGCGCAGGTGGGCGATCTCGCGCAGGAATTCGAGAGAGTGCTTCTTGGGTTGAAGCGGATATTTCTCCGGGTCGGCCTCGCCGAGCAGTTCCAGACTGTCGCAATTGACCTCGGCGGCTTGGCCCGCGCCTTGCGAGGCGACCAGCGTTCCACTGACCCGAATGGCTGCGCCGGTGGTCAGTTTGGAAAGAATTTCCTCGGAGACCGAAGTGGGGTCGAGGACGATCTGCAGGTTCCCGGTCGTCGATCCGTCGTTGAGGGCGAGGAAGGAAACGTTTTTACTGGCACGGTGTGTGCGTATCCAGCCAGCAACCTGGACCGATTGGCCTTCGGGCTGGTGGGTCAGAAGCTCTCGAACGGTAGGCGTCAGCATGCGAAATCGGGGGTTTTGCCCAGTAACGGGCGGGGCGAAAATTGCGTAATTTGACCGGGAATCCAATTTTGGGTGCCCGTCGTAGGAACCCACATCATGGCCGCCCAGAAACTCAGCCTCAGCCAACAGCTTTCCCAAAAGCTCTCGCCCCAGCAGATTCAGTTCATCAAGCTGCTCCAGGTTCCCACCTTGGAGCTCGAAACGCGCATTGAACAGGAGCTGGAAGTCAACCCCGCGCTGGAGGAAGGCAAGGAAGAAACCGAGCGCGACGAATACGACGAACCCGCCGAAGAAAGTGCCGGCGAGGACGATTTGAACCTCGAGGATTACCTCGACGACGATTACGGGGGTTACAAAATGTCGGGTGACGGGGCCGCCCCCAACGCCGAAGACAAGGAGTTGCCCATTGCTATGGGGGCGACCCTGTCGGA
>CAYGKP010000110.1:0-8115 GCA_964350605.1 uncultured Cytophagales bacterium | reverse complement strand
GCCCTTCGCCCCAGTGCGCCAATCGCGTCTGGACCTTACCGAGGGCCGCGTGGTGCTTGGTCAAAGCCCGCTCCCGTTCACGGACCAACGCCGCTTTCTCCTTCTCGAAGAACACCTCTTGCCAGACCCTAGGCCAGTAGGCGTCGAGGGCGGAAAGCGGATCGTCGTGCTTCTCGATGATGTCCCCAACGGGCAAGAGGGAAAGTTTCGGCTCGCCGCCCATATGAACGAGCCAAAAGCGAGGTTGCTCCAATCGCTCGCGGATGCCCATCCAAAGCCGCCATTGGTCGTCTTTGGCCATCTGGTCGATGCCTTGCGCCTGCGCGTAATGTCGTGCCAAGGACCCGAAAGTGGCGTAGGGTTTTCCAGTCCAGGCTTCCTGTGCGAAATCTGCCGTTCGATCGTAGTCCGACAACGCTACCGACAGATCACCCTCCAAGCTCCGGCGGAACAACTCCACGGCCTGCTGGTCCTCGTAGCGGATGGCGTTGCTGCGCGCGCCATGAAACTTAACGAGTAGGGCTTGCCCTCCCTCGAAATGTAGGATGAGGCTTCTGTCGTTGGGGACGGGTTCGGCCCGCTCGAAGGCCTTACCAACCAGCGACGCAAACAGGTCGAAGGCGTTGCGACGGGCCCGGGCATGCGTCTCGCGCAACTCCAGGCCCCGTGGCTCACCCAGGTGAACGATCATCGCCCCCCGGTTAAAGTCGAGGACCAATTCGTCCGCCGACTGGGTATAGGCCTCAACGAGCACCCGCCCGGCCCATCGCTGGGTCAATTGGGGCGCGAGGGCGGAAAGGAAGTAGGTATTGGTTTGCACTAGCCCTCGACGGTCAAGCCGTCGTAGGCCAAATGTACGCCCGTTGGCAGGTTCGCCTCCACCCCTTGGTGCGTGCCCAGCAAATGACTGATGTGGGTGAAGTAGGTCTGCTCGGCGCCGACACGAGTGGCGACTTCGATGGCCTCAGCAAGCGTGAAATGCGAGATATGAGGCTCGATTTGTAGTGCATTGAGGACAAGCACCTTCACGCCTTTTAGCAACTCATAGGTCGCTTCCGAAATGAAGTTCGCGTCGGTGATGTAGGCCATGTCGCCAATTCGAAAGCCCAAGACGGGCAGCTTGTAATGGAGGACGGGCAGCGGGGTCACGGCGATGCCCTCAACTTCAAAGGGCTGCTCGTCAATGGTATGCAAGTCGAAGTCCGGCACGCCGGGGTACTTCTGGGTCGCGAAGGCGTAGCTGAATTCCTCCTTCAGCCGGGCCTGCACCCGCTCGGTCGCGTAAATGGAAATGGCCTTGCGCTGTCGGAAGTAGAACGGGCGGGTGTCGTCGAGCCCGGCGGTATGATCGCGGTGTTCGTGGGTGAACAGAACCGCATCGAGGGTCATGGTTCCGGCCGTGAGCATCTGCTGGCGAAAATCCGGCCCGGTATCGACCACCAAGGTCTTGCCCGCCACTTCCCACTGCACCGAACTGCGCAAGCGGTTGTCGCGGGGGTCCGCACTGCGGCATACCTCGCACTCACACCCGATGACCGGGACGCCCTGCGAGGTGCCTGTGCCCAGAAATCGGAGTGTCACGGCCGTGCCTGAAGGGTTTGCAGCCCCGCGTAAAGCTTCGCACTTCGCTCGGTCAAATCCTGGCCTTCGCCGACCAGTTCCAAGGCCAAATCAACCAGGCAGTTCACACGCCCTTCCAGAGGATAAAACGCATTGACAATAATGAGCTGTTGGTCGCGCAGCACGCAGTAGCCACCCTGGAATTGGCCCTTCTCGTAGCGCACCGAAAAGCCTGACTCGTTCAGCAAGTCTTCCAACTTCGAGAGGGTCGCTTTGGTGTAGCGAAGCTCCACGAACCCTTAGTCTTTGGGGGCGTACTTGTCGACGGTCACTACCAGTTTGTCGAAGTCAATCGGCTTGGGCAGAAAGTCGTTGATGCCCGCTGCTTTGAAGTCTTCCTCGGTGTAGTTGCGCGCGTTGCCTGTGATGGCCACAATGGGCACCTGGGCTTTTGCCTTGTCGGCATGCGCGCGAATCTGGCGGGAACACTCCATGCCGTCGAGCTTGGGCATGTTGATGTCCATGAGAATGAGGTCGTAGGTCTCCTTCTCGACCTTTGCGAGCACTTCCTCGCCGTTTTTCGCGCTGTCGATCAGCACATCCTGTGCTTCGAGGATGCGGCGGGTGAGGTTTTGAATGACCGAGCTATCCTCGGCGATGAGCACCTTGCGAGCCATGGGCGTTACGTGGTTGGTAGGTGTAAGAGAGTGCGATACTGAGCCCGAAATTCGGCGTATCGCTTTGAAAGTTCCAACAAGTCTTCGGCAAGGTACGCATCCTGGCCACGCTTCAAGTTCCCCTCGATGCGTTCGGCCAACTTGGCCACTTTCATGGCCCCTACCGTGCCTGCGGTTCCTTTCAGGGTATGCAAACTACGCCGGACGGCTTCGGGTTCGCCTTGGGCTTGCCCAGCCTGCGCAGTTGCGATCAGTTCTTGGGCTTCTTCCAGGAAGCCCCCGTAGATTTCTTCCAGCAAGTCTTGCCCACCGATGGCCTCCAGTTGCCCGGAAACCTGAAGGTTGAGGACTGGATCGGCTGGGGGTTCGATTTGGCGTGTGGTGCTGCGCACCTCGCGGATGCCCATGCGCTTTTTGACCATGCCGATGAGTACCTCCGAAGTGATGGGCTTGGGCAGGTAGTCGTCCAAGCCGGCGGCGCGCAGGCGCTGCTCGTCATCCTTCATGGAATAGGCGGTCATTGCCACGATGGGCGGCAAGTCCTTTTTACCAAGCGCCTTGATCTGGCGAGTGGCCTCGATGCCATCCATGCCGGGCATCTGAATGTCCATGAAAATCAGGTCGTAGCCTGGGTGTTCGCGCACCTTGTCGATGGCGTCCTGCCCGTTCCCAGCGACTTGCACCTCGCAGCCTGCCTTCGTAAGAATAACGCTGGCAACCCGTTGGTTGACTTTGTTGTCGTCAACCAGCAAAATCTTCGGCTTGGCCGCCGCAAAGTGATTATCGGAAATGCGAACGGTTTCCTCGCGGGGCGGCAAGTCCGCGCGGCGGGCCTTCTTCAACACAAGGGTAAACCAGAACGTCGACCCTTTCTCCGGGCGGCTGGTCACGCCGATTTCGCCCCCCATCAAGCGCACGAGTTCCTTGGAGATCGCCAGGCCCAGACCGGTGCCCGCGTACGACTTGGACAGCGAATTGTCGAGCTGGTTAAAATTCTGGAACAACTGGGGCACGTTCTCCTTCGAGATGCCGATGCCCGTATCCTTAATCTCGAACCGCAGGCGTACCATCTCGCCCATCTCCTCCTCAATCTTCACCGACACCTTGACCTGGCCCACTTCAGTGAACTTGATCGAGTTGCTCATCAGGTTCGAGAGGACCTGCATCAGGCGCACTTCGTCGGCAAAGATATAGGGCGGCAACTCGGGGTCGATCTTGTAGCTGAGTCGCACACCCTTGGCCGCCGCCGCTTGGCCAAACAAGCTGTTGAGCTTGCGCAAACTTTCGTCGAGCGACAGGCCGATGGGCCGAAGCTCCATCTTCCCGGCTTCGAGTTTCGAGAGGTCCAGAATGTCGTTGAGGATGCCAAGCAAAAGCTCGGAGGACTTCTTGATCGTTCCCACGAAGTCCTGCTGTTCCACATCCAGACGCGTGTCGAGCAACAGGTCGATCATCCCAATCACCCCGTTCATCGGTGTACGGATCTCGTGGCTCATGTTCGCCAGGAAGCGCTCCTTGACGTGCAGCGAACGCTCGGCGATTTCCTTGGCCTCGCGTAGCTCCTCATTGGCTGCTTTCAAGGAGGTGACATCGCGCAACACACCGTCAATGGCCACGGGCCGCCCGCGGTGATAAATCAGGCGGATGTTACAGAGTACCTCAATGCGTTTGCCATCCTTACGGATCAACGCGGCTTCATAGTTGCCCACTTTGCCCTCGCGGAAGAGCTTGCGAATCAAACGGCCTTGTGGGTTGATGTTGTCGAAGTAGCGCGAGAGGTTCGCGCCCAGGACCTCCTCCTGCGTGTAGCCCGAAACCTCGAGGACCGAGGGGCTGATCATCTGAATGATCCCCTCGAAGTCGGCACGGAAGTAAATGTCCTGGAATGACTCGAAGATGTTTCGGAACTTCTCCTCGTTCTCCTGCAAGGCCATTTCCGACAGCTTCTTCTCGGTGATGTCATGGGCAATGCCCGAGACCTCTTCGATCTTACCGTCAGGTAGGAAGATGGGGTTGAGGAAACACTCGCGCCACAGGATGTGACCATCCTTGTCGGTGATGTGCGTCTCGAAGTGTTGAAGTTCGCCCTGGAAGGCGGCCAGGTAACGCCGATCCACCTCCTGATGATACTCGGGGGCCGAAAGCATGAAACGCGGCTTCGAGGCCGCCGGGTCGATTTCGGGGTACTGCCCGTAGTACCCGTGAATCGCTTCGGCGTAGTTCTGGTTGAAGCTGGTCAGGCCACGTTTCTTGTTCACCGACCAGATCATGTGGCTGGACGAATCGAAGATGGCGTGCAGGCGAGCGCGCTGCTCGTTGATCTGCTCCTCGTAGCGTTTGCGCTCGATGACCAAGGCCACCTGACCGGAAATAAAGTCGAGCAAGTCGAGCTCTGCGCGGCGGAACTTGTTTCGGTCCGTGTGGCTCTTTACGGCAATGACCCCAATGGTTCGGTCGCCCATGATCAGGGGCACCCCGAGCCAGACCTTGGGCACCGGGCCCACAAGTTGGACCTTGCCTTCTTTCACCAATACCTCGATGTCTTCCTGGTAGAGGAACGTGGGGCGCTTGCGGGTGAACGTGTACTCGGTCAAGCCCTTCGAGAAGTGGCGTTTGTAGGCGTTCACTTTTCCCCCGAATACTTCGTCAACGTAGTACGGAAAGGTCAACGCCCGCTCCTCCTCATTGTAAAGACCGACATGAAAGTTGTTGGCCTTGATGTGTTCACGCAAAAGGCCGTGGATCTCGGCCAACAGTTCGTCGAGCGTGCTGCTCTTGAGCACCAGTGAGCCAATGCTGTAGTAGAGTTTCTGCGCGCTCTCGGCTCGAATGCGCTCGGTGTTGTCGTAAAAAATGCCCGTGTAGGCCGTCGGCTTTCCGTTCTCATAGGCACAGGAAAAGCTGCCGACCACCGAGACTTCCTTGCCTTCTTTGGTCAGGAAGGTGGTGTCGAACTTGCCGGGGTCTTTGCCGCGCAGCAGGGTTTCGAGCACGTTGCTGACCTGGGTTCGCGCACCGACTGGTAGGATGTCAACCAAGCGGAGACCACTGGCCTCTTTGGCGGTATAGCCCAGGGTTTCGAGCCAGGCCCGGTTCGCAAATTCAATGCGTTCGTCAAGGCCCACGACCTGAATCAGGTCCCGTGCGCCGTCGAGGAATTGATGCAATTCGTGGGTAGAAGCGGGCAGCAAATGGCCGGTCGTGGGCACCTCGGACGGTGTGTCGCGTTCCTCCAGGGAATGGACACGCTCTTTCAGCCGATCGATCTCGGCTTGAAGCGTCTTGGGCTGGGCGGGACGTGCGGGCATGCTCGTTTAGATCAAGAAACGAAAAATTTGGCGGATTTTGCGCTGGAATGGCGCAGGCTTCTACATTGATTGCCGTACTCGGCCCCACGGCTTCGGGCAAAACCTCCGTTGGCGTGCGGCTGGCGGTGCGCCTTGGTTCAGAGGTCCTCTCCGCCGATGCCCGCCAGTGCTATCGCGAGCTGCGAATCGGGGTCAATCGGGCCAATGAAGCGGAATTGGCGGGGGTCCCCCATCACTTTCTTGCCGACCGAAGCCTTCAAAACCCCCTAACTGCCGCCCGTTTTGAACAAGAAGGACTGGGATTGCTCGACGCGCTTTTCAGAAAGAACCCGGTCCAACTGCTGGTCGGCGGCTCGACGTTGTATGCCCGCGCCTTCACCGATGGTTTGGACGAGCTGCCGACCACCTCTGCGGAGGTTCGGGCACTGGTCGCGAGGCTTACCCTTGAGGAGTTACAAACCCAGGTGAGCAAAGCTGATCCCGACCTTTTTGCCAAAATGGACACGAAGAACCCTGCGCGGTTGCGGCGAGCCTTGGAGGTCTACTTCGAAACGGGCGAACCACTCTCCGGCTTTCAGAAAGGCGAAGCGAAACCTCGGCCCTTCCGCGTGATCAAAATCGCCCCAGAATGGGAGCGCGAAGTGCTTTACGAGCGGATCAATGCCCGCGTGCTGGAGATGATGGACGAAGGACTATTGGATGAGGTCAAGAGCCTGTTAGCCTACCAGGACATGCAGCCGCTACAGACCGTTGGTTATTCAGAGCTATTCGACCATCTGGTAGGGAAAACCTCACTGGACGAGGCTATTGCCCTGATTCAACGGAACACGCGTCGCTATGCCCGCCGCCAGTTGACGTGGCTTAAGAAGGAATCCGGCTTGCATTGGTTCGACCCTGAGGACTTGCCCGAACTCGAACGCTGGATCGAAAACCAGCTAAGCAGCTAGTAAATCCGCCCGTTGAGGATGTCGATCATCCGCACCAACTCGGGGTTCACCGGCTTGGGCTTTGCAATCGCATCATCGAATGTGGTGTAGACCATCGAGTGGTTGATGACTCCGACCATCACGTTGGTCATCCCCTTCATCAGGCCTTCCACCGCACCCACGCCCAAGCGCGAGGCCAGCACGCGGTCGGCGGCCGTTGGGTTCCCGCCACGCTGTACGTGGCCAAGGGTGGTGACTTTCGTATCCAAGGATGGGACCGCTTTTTTGACTGCATCGGCAATGCGCTGGGCGGCACCACTTTCGTTTTCCTCGGCGACGATGATGATGTGTGAGGCCTTCGACATCGCCTCACCACGGCGCAGACGGTCGATGATCTCATCGGTCGACTGGCGTTTCTCGGGAATGATCGCCATTTCCGCCCCACCACCAATGGCCGAACGAATGGCAATGTAGCCTGTGTGGCGGCCCATCACTTCAATGAAGAACACCCGTTCGTGCGCATCGGCCGTGTCGCGAATCTTGTCAATCGCACCCAGGGCCGTGTTCACCGCTGTATCGTACCCAATGGTGTAATCGCTGCCATACAGGTCGTTATCAATGGTGCCTGGGCAACCCACGCCGGGAAAGCCATGCTCCTTCTGGAAGATTTGCATCCCGGTGAACGTGCCGTTCCCACCGATGGCCACCAGTGCGTCGACGCCCTCTTTCTTGAGTTGGTCCGCGGCTTTCGCCCGACCTTCCGGGGTCATGAATTCTTTGCTCCGCGCCGACTTGAGGATGGTTCCACCCATTTGAATGATGTTACTCACCGAGCGGTCGTTCATGGGAATAAAGTTCCCGTTGATCATCCCGTCATAGCCGCGCAGGATGCCTGTCACTTCCAAATCATAATGCGTGGCAGTGCGGACCACCGCACGCACGCATGCGTTCATGCCGGGGGCGTCGCCGCCCGAAGTGAATACCCCGATTCGTTTCATGTTGTTGGCCTAAGTCAGCAGTCGCTTGAGAAGGCCAAATTGAACAAAAAAGAACTTCGGTCAAATGCCCCAGCTAGCGCAATCGCCTCCAAAGTTGCAACAGCGAGGCGTTCAACTGGGGCACAACGCGGAGCGATAACAACAAAACACCATAAATC
Source organism: uncultured Cytophagales bacterium (assembly GCA_964350605.1). Lineage (GTDB taxonomy): Bacteria > Bacteroidota > Bacteroidia > Cytophagales > JAAEPT01 > CAYGKP01. The sequence goes on along the minus strand of CAYGKP010000110.1, from coordinate 488 downwards.
ACAAGGAATCCCACCGATCGGACACCAAGATCAACCCAGGGATTGCCAAAGCTGACCCACCAAAGCGCGAGGCCCGCAACCACAGCCAAGAGCAAGCTGGTCAAGTGACCTTTCGAAAACGGCCAGTGGCCGTATTTGCGCCCAACAAACACGGTGCTAAACAAGTTGTATACCACATAGGACAGGAGCGTGGCGAGAGCCGCCCCCATGATTCCGAACGGCGGAACGGCAATTAAGTCGCTTACCAAAGTGATGACAAGTAGTCCAATGGTCGCCCAAAAACTCGTACGATAGTGTGGCGAATACGAAATGATCTCGCCGTTGGCCCCACAACCGATGTCAATCAAGCGGGTAATACCCAGGACCAAAAAAACCCATAATCCCTCCTCCAACAAGTCGCCTTTGGGTACCAATTGGTAAAAGGCAGGCAGCCCCAACCAAATGGCTCCAAAGATGCCCAATGCCAAGACCCACATCATCAGTGCCCC
>CAYGKP010000109.1:0-8196 GCA_964350605.1 uncultured Cytophagales bacterium | reverse complement strand
GGGTGGTTGCATCCCAGACACGGTCGTCCAAGGTGATGCGGCCCGGCGGGTGAAGGTCGGTTGTAGTCACGGCTAAGCGACCAAGGTTGGGGTCATTCTTCGGGCGACCCGAGGCATCGACCGAAATCTCGTCCTGCAAGGCGACACGACCCAGCCATTTGCTCTTGGGAATCCGGCTGGCGACCAGCAGCACGCCCCCAATCAGGATCGTAAAGCTGAGAACGGTCACCGTCGCCGCGGCGGCCAAGGCTTTGCTCGGCACAGGTCCGAAGTCCAGGCCGTCATTGCCAATCATCGAAAGGAACAGCGAGGCGATTATCAGCACAATGCCCGAAATACCGGCCACCCCAAAGCCGGGTATCACGAAGATTTCAAGGGCCAGTAAGGCCAGCCCGATGACAAACAGCAGGATTTCCCACTGGGCCAGCAGGTGGTGCAGGTAGTCGGGCAGGAAGTAGAGCACGACCCCCACGAGTGCCGCCAGCAACGGAAAGCCCACCCCGGGGGTCTGCAATTCGAAGTAAAGGCCACCAAGAATCAGGAGCATGAGGATGCCCTTAACTGCCGGGTTGATGAGCAGGCGAATGAGGGCTTCGCCCATGTCGAGTTCGAACACCTCGAGTTTGACTTTCGTCTGGCCATACTGCTCGAAGATTTCCAGCAGGCTATTGACCTGCCCCTCACAGAAGCCGTTCTCGATGGCCTCCGAAGCGGTCATGGCCAGCACCTTGGCCGAGTCGGTATCGAGGGCTTCCCCTACGAACTTGGCGGCCATCTCGGGATCGCGGCCCGTCTGTTCCGCTGCCGCGCGCATCTTCGAGCGCATGAAATCTTGGTATTTGGCAGGAGCCACTTCCCCCGTCTGGTTCACGACCGTCGAAGCCCCGATCACCGCGCCGGGACTCATGTAAATGCTGTCGCAAGAAATGGAAATGAACGAGCCCGCCGAGCCCGCGTTCTCGTTGATGTACACGTACGTCGGAATCGTTGAGCGCAGCAGCCGCGCTGACATCTCGTCGGCATCTTGCACGCCGCCTCCGTAAGTGTTCATGTCGAGCAGGACGATGTCGTAGCCCTCGGCTTCGGCTTTGTCCATGCCAAGTTGCAGGTAGCGATTCGTGCGCGGGTCGATCACGTCGCGAATCTCCAGCACCAACACCCGCAGGCTGTCGCCCTGGCTGGGCACAAGCACTTCGGGCACAGGTGCCATCTGATCTTCAGGAATGGCCGAGGCCAACATCAGAAAAGCCGCCAGCGCGACCACGACGCGCCGAAACGCTTTGGGGAAATGATCCATGTGTTTCACCTGCTACCTTGCCATCCGAAATGTACCGAAACCCCAGTGGCATTCAACCAACCTACGCTTTTCCGCCGCAACCTTGAGGCCCGCCTCTGGCGAATGTGGGCACTCGACGCGGGACGGCTGGTGGTGGAACTCCGTGAGGGCGAGCACCGCACGGTTCGGTATCAAGTCCTGGGACTTCCCACTCTTAAACCGCTCACCACCCTACAAGTTCCGCCAAGCACCTGGTGGTCGGGTGTCCACGGATTTACCAGCAAGCTGGCCCTGCTCTACGAACTGCAAAGCGGCGAGTCGCCCGTACCTGCTCGGTTGCTGGCATTCGATCTGGCTACGGGCAAACAGCGTTGGGTTGCCCCGGGCCGCGGTGTGGTGGGCTACTCGGAAGACCGACTTTGGGTCGAGCACCCCGAGAAAGAAGCCGTCTGGATCGAACTCGATCTTTCCTCGGGCCAAGCCAAATCAGAAGGCCCAGCCGACCCGAGCTTGGCCCTCACCCCCTTGCGAAACGGCGCGGAAGACCTTCATCTGCCAGTCAGCTATGCGCCCGGCAGCGAACATTACCAGACCGTTGCGGGCTTCGTGGCGGAAGAATTGGGCCACCTACCCACGGGGCCGGTGGACTATTTGGCCGAAAAGGGCGTTCTTAGCCTGTGCGCTCACCTGGAAGCCGAAGGCGGCCTGGAAGTTCACTGGTTGATCCTCGATGAGGAGGGCCAGCGGCTTCACCACCAACGGCTCGGTACGCAGCTTCAGGGCCTCGGCCTGGACAGCTTCGTGGGGGTGGGCCCGGTGTTACTCGCCTTCGAATCAACCACTACAACCACGTCCCTGTGCGCCTTTTCTCTTTCCTAGTTCTCCTCCTTTCTGTTTCGACCGCCTATGCCCTGCCGCAGGACTCCATTCGCACCGAAGGGCGCAATGGCCAGCTTTTCGTGGTCCATCGGGTGGACATGGGGGAAACACTCTACGGACTGGCGCGGCGCTATAACGTGTCGGTCGACCAGATCAAGAAAGCGAACGATGGCTTGCCTTCGGGGCTTCAAGCGGGCTCAATGCTCTATGTCCCCACGGGAAAGCCAGCCGGCTCCACCCCCACTGCCAGCACCAAGCCAGTCAAGACCCATACGGTCAAGCCGGGTGAGACGCTCTATGGCATCTCGCGCGAAACGGGCGTGTCGGTCGACCAGATCAAGCAATTCAATGCCCTGACCAGCAACGAAATCAGCATTGATCAGGTGCTGTACCTGGAACCCAAACGAGCGGGTACTACGGTTGTCGCACCAGCGTTCAAACCCGGTGAGGACTTCCAACACACCGTCGGCCCGGGCGAATCGCTATACGGCATTGCCAACCGCTACGGCATCACAGTTCAAAAAATCAAGGAATGGAATGGCTTGTCAAACGACCTGCTGTCAGTCGGGCAAACCTTGAACCTGCGCCAGAGCCAGATCGTACCCGCCTCGGCCCGTATGGCAGAGGAAAAGAGCTTTACCGCACCCTCCAGCGAACCCCTGCGTTCGCAGCAAGAAGAGGGCCTCGCCCTGCTAAAAGAGGTGGACGGCTTCGGCGCGCCGTATGCCTATGGCTGGCACCCGACGGCCCCTGTTGGCACGATCATCAAAGTCACCAACCCGGTCACGGGCAAGTACCAGTTTGTGCGCATCGTCGGGCCGCTTCCGAATTCGAAAGCAGGCATCGGCTTGAACAAGCCGGTCTGGACAGCTTTGGGCGGCGGGAAGGAACCTGTGTCGGTTCGCCTGACCTACTTTCTGCCCTAAGGGCCGATGACTCGTTTGACCGAGGACCCGGCTACGCTTCGGGAACTACTCGAAACCAAGGCCCAGCAGTACCACCGCGCGGGCTTCATTGGCGAGGACCCCATCGTCCTGCCCCACCGCTTCAACGCGCCTGCGGACATCGAGATTGCCGGGTTCTTTGCCGCCATTCTGGCTTGGGGCAACCGCACAACCATCATCAAAAAAGGCAGCGAACTGCTCGCCCGCATGGACGATGCGCCACACCAATTCATCGTGGGCCACAGCGAGGACGAACGCCGCAAGCTGCTCGGCTTCGTGCACCGCACGTTTCAAGAGATGGACCTGCTGTACTTCGTGCATTGGCTGCAAGCCCACTATCGGGCGCACGACAGCCTGGAAGCTGCCTTCCGAGCCGAACCGGGTGTCGGACAGCCCCGAGTCGAGGCCGCGCTGAATGCCTTCAAGGTGCGTTTCTTTTCCTTACCAGAAGCGCCACTTCGCACCCGAAAACACATCGCCAGTCCGGCGGAGGGTTCGGCTTGCAAACGGCTAAACATGTTCCTGCGTTGGATGGTCCGCAGCAAGGCGGGCGGCGTCGACTTTGGGCTATGGACTTCGCTCCAGCCGTCGGATTTGGTTTGTCCGCTCGATACTCACGTGGCGCGAACCGCCCGCCGCCTGGGCCTGATTACCCGGCCCCAGAACGATTGGAAAGCGGCTCTGGAACTGACCGAAACCCTGCGAGAAATGGACCCAAATGACCCAGTACGCTTCGACTATGCCTTGTTTGGACTGGGGTTGGAGGACCGCCGCACTCACTAAGCATCCTTTTCGACCCGCGCTACGTATAGGCCTTTAGGCCTATTTTGCGCTATGATTGATTCCTTGTTTCACGCCACCATGGATGCATCCAACCGCCAGATCAAACTGGAACACTTTCAGAATTTGGTAGCGGTCGCCGTGGCCGATGGCATTTTGGACGAGGGAGAAATGGCCTTCCTGCAGGAACGCGCCGATGAGCTCGGACTCTCTGGTAGAGAAGTAGAAGATCTCTTGGCCAAAGCGCACGACCTGGAATTCCTGATTCCCCAAAACCAAGTGGACCGCGAAGAGCAATTGGCCGACGCCGTGTTTATGGCCATGAGCGATGGCGAACTGCACGAACGCGAGTACCATCTCTGCTGCCTGATGGCTGAACGGCTCGACATGACCCGCGAACAGGTCGATCAAGTGGTGGCCCTTTCCCTGAAACTCTGGGGCAAGAAGAACGCGGACTAGCGTTTCGCGTCGACCTCCATCACCGCTTCGCGCAAGCGCACCAAGCGCTCTAGCAAGCCTTCGAGCTTGTCGAGTGGCAGCATGTTCTGCCCATCGCTGAGGGCTTTGGATGGGTCGGGATGGGTTTCCAAGAACAAGCCGTTTGCCCCCACCGCAATCGACGCGCGGGCAACTGTCTCGATCAACTGGGGTCGACCGCCCGTCACGCCGGTTTCCTGGTTGGGTTGTTGGAGGCTGTGGGTCACATCCACAATGACCGGCACACCGATCTGTTGCATCCACGGAATGTTGCGCATGTCAACCACCAGGTCCTGGTAGCCGAAGGTGGTGCCCCGCTCGGTCAACATGACCTTCTGGTTGCCCACCGAATGGATCTTATCGACCGCATGCTTCATCGAGGGTCCGCTGAGGAACTGCCCTTTCTTGACGGCAACGGTTTTGCCCGTGCGCCCTGCGGCAAGCAACAACTCGGTCTGGCGGCAGAGAAAAGCTGGGATTTGCAGCATGTCAACATACTCCGCGGCCTCGGCGGCTTCGTGGGTTTCGTGAATGTCAGTGACGGTAGGCAGTTCAAACTGCTCGCCGACTTCCTTTAGGATGGCCAACGATTCCTGGTCGCCAATGCCGTGGAACGAGTCCAGACGCGAACGGTTTGCCTTCCGGTAGGAACCCTTGAACACGTAGGGAATCTCCCAGCGGTCGCACAGGGTGCTGACCTTTTCGGCCACTTCCATGCAGAGGTCGCGGCTCTCGACCGCGCAAGGCCCGGCCATCAACAAAAACTGGCCGGAGTCGGCGTGGCGCAAGCGGTCGATCGGAAAGGTCATCTCTAGTGGGGTCGGCGGATCAAATGAATGAGGAGTTCGGGCCTCGAACGGCGGGGGTCCGAATTCGGCGAGGGCACGAAGCTACGAAAGGCAAAGCGGGTGTAGAACAACCGATCATACTCGGCGGGTGTACCCCCAAACGGCGGGCCATCTGGCTTGGGTGTGGAAAACAGCAACCCGCGCAGGCTTCCGCTCGGCACAATGAGTTTGGCCATCTTTTGGACATAGGCTTCCCGAAGCGAGGGATCAATAGCACAAAAGAAGGTTTGTTCCAGCACCAAGTCATAAGCCCCTTCATGTTCGAAGAAGTCGCCTAGGATCAATTGGTCTTTGGGGAAATCCGGCACCCGGTGGGCGAAATTTTCGAGCGGGGCCTTCGCCCAATCCAGCAAATGGACGTTCCGAAAGCCCAGCGACCAAAGCAGAGCCACTTCATGGCCGTTCCCCGCCCCGGGCACCAGGATGCGCAGGTTGCGGTCGGTCAGCGATTCGATGATCGAACGGAGCGGTGGGCTGGGTGTGCCCAAGTCCCAGCCCGTCTGTTCTTCGCGGTAGCGGGTTTCCCAATAGGTGGCGTCTAGCATGGTGAAGTGGACAACATCATTCAATTTCGATAAGTTTGCGCGAACCGCGCCCGTTTTTCGGCTCTTATGGCAGATCGCTCGACCCCACCACCCCCACGCCCGATGGCACCCGCTCCCAAGCCAGTGGAGAAGAAAAAGAAAGGCCGCGGGGGGCTGCTGCTTGGGTTCCTCGCGATCCTGATCGGCTCGCACGTTGGCGCTTACTTCCTCTACAACAGCGGCACAATCAAAACCGGAAACCAACGCCAATTGGAGGCCGATCTGGCCCTCAAAGAGATCGAATTGGATGAGAAAACCACCCAGCTCGATTCCCTGAAATCCGAGTTGGAAGTGCGTATGGTGGAACTCAAGAAGCTGGGTGCCGACACCACCAAACTGTCCACCCAACTAGCTGAGCTGACTGCCGAGCTGGACCGGGTCAACAAATCAACCGCTCCGTTGCGCTCGCGCATCAAGTACCTCGAAGAGATTCGTCAAGAGTATACTGTAAACCTTCAACTGCAGGATGCAGAACTCATCAAGCTGCGCGCGCTGAGCGACGCGCTCCAAAAGGACAACTCCCGCCTGAAGGAAGAAATCGTGACCCGCGAAGACAAGATTGCCGAGTTGGAGGGTGTGAAGAACGAACTCTCCGAGAAAGTCGACCAAGCCTCGATCCTGCAAGCGGATCGGTTCCAAGTGACCACCTACAATCGACGCGGCAAACCCACCACTGGAACCATCTTCAAGTCCAAGTACGTAGAAACCCTGGAGGTGAAGTTCACGCTGCTTGAAAACAAAGTAGCCCAGATCGGCAACAAGCCCGTCGTACTACAACTGAAAGACCCCTCGGGCGCGGCGGTCTACAATACCGAAGTAGGGGGCGGCAGCTTCACCCACAAGGGCAAGACGCTCTACTACACCGTTTCTAAAGACGTGTTCTACGACCGCAAGCCAACCGATGTGTCGATGGGCTACCGGAAAGGTGACGCAGATATGGCCGCCGGCCGCTGGACCGCCGAGGTTTATTGCGAGGGCAACATGATTGGCTCGACCACCTTCCAGATTAAGTAGCTAGCCGGCCCTACTTGACTGCCAACTGTGTTACCAATCGATAGGCCGCCGACTGCTTCTGTTTCTTTCCTTTCTTCAAGGCTTTCTTGGCGTTCTTCTGCGACTGGACTTGGTCGCCTTGGAGTTGTTGAATCAAGGCCAAGAAGGCCAGCGACTCAAGGCTTGGTTTCTGTTCGACCAGGCGGTGCGCCGTGCGCAGCACCAAAATATCAGCCTGTCCTTCCTCAACCAGCAGCAACCCGAAGTAGACTTGCTCGGGGATCGTCAAGCGGCCCGCTTCGGGGTTGACCAAGATTTCACGCACGTGACTCCACTGGCGACGGCCTGCGAAGTAGGCCAAATCGAGGCGCACCATGTCGGCCATCCGGCCCGTCTTGCCCAGGGCATACCGCTCTTCCGAGAACCCAAAATGATCCCGCCCCGCAGCGAATTGCGCCGACTTGTCGTAGGTCTTTAGGCCTTCTTCGGGGACGATCTCGGGCCAGACATCCCGAGCTTCCAAGGTCCATTCTTCGCGCAGGGAATCGGCATGGGACATCGCCTCCGCACGTTCGGAAACCTTCGGGTCGCCGAGTTGAATCAGCAGCTTTGAGAACTCGTTGGCTGGCAGGTAACCACTCAAGGAATGAATGGGCGTACCCGCTGCGTCGAAAAAGACGGTGGTGGGAAAGCCCGTCACCCCATACTGGCGCGCGAGCATGATGCCCTCTCCCTGCTCAGCATCGAGGCGGTAGGCTAAGTAACCCGCCCGCACCAACCGGGCCACGCCGGCGTCCTCGAAGGTGGTGGCCTTCATCTTTTTGCACCAACTACACCAACTAGTGTAAAAGGTCACAAAGTAGGGACGCTTCTGTTTGACGGCCTCGGTGCGCAGTTCGGTGTAGCCGCCCTCAAAGAACGGCACCGCGTTTTGGGCCAATAGGGGCGCGAGCGATCCGAACGCGAGGGCAAAGAGAAGGGTGCGCATGGGGTAAAGGGTTTTCTTGCGTAGCTGAGGACGAATCTCTACTTTTGTGGCCCCTCGGTGAAATTCAATGGAATGGCAGCGGGGATCGTCGGTACGAATGGGAGCATTCGTGCCTTGCCCATAAACTCAAACATACGTGGCCATGAGCCCAATCGAAACAATCAACACCTATGAAACGGTCTTTATCCTCACCCCAGTGCTGAACGATCAGCAACGGGAAGAGGTTCTGGCCAAGTTTCAGAAATCGCTCAAGGACGGCGGCGCCAAAATCACCTCGCAGGAAGACTGGGGGATGAAAAAGCTCGCCTACCCAATCGACAAGAAAACCACTGGGTTTTACTACTTGATCGAATTTGACGCGCCCACTACCCTCATCGACGGACTGGAAACCGAATTACGCCGCGCCGAGGCGGTCCTTCGCTTCATG
>CAYGKP010000108.1:0-8228 GCA_964350605.1 uncultured Cytophagales bacterium | reverse complement strand
CAGTTGGACACTTTTACTGACCAAACCCTCTCTGGTCTCCCATTTCATCGAAGCCAAGCCGACCCTCGCCATCGGCATGGGCCTGCTTTCATTTTTGCACATCTGCCTGACGCTGCTGTTCCTCTTTGCGGGTACGGCCATCGCCGTCGGCCAGCGTTCACTCGCTGGTGCCTTGAAAGAAAGCCTTCGTCTGGTGACCACTCGGCCGTTGCTCGCACTGGGTCTGTTGGCTGCGCTCCTTCTTTTCGAAGGCTTGGAAGTTCTCTGCCAAGGCTCCTACCTCTTGATCCCCCTCGCATTGTTCTTCCTGGCCTGGCAACACCTGCTTCTCTTGGCGGGTTACGAACGCCTTTCGGACCGCGCCAACGAGCGGCTCTCGCCGCAGCTCGACACTTTCGGCCTTGGCGACTCGACGCCCGACTCGGACTACGACGATTCAGTGCCTGCGCACCTGCGTAACCCCAAGTCTAGATCAACCCCCGAGCCTTGATCTCGAGGTATTTGTTGATGGTGCTGACCGTCAGGTGTTCGGGGGCGGTGAGGACAGCGTGGATGCCGTTGGCCTGAAGCTCGCGGACGATTTGGCGCTTCTCGGCGGCCATCCGCTGGGCAATGGTTTGGATGTAGAGCTCTTTGGTGTTGGTGGCGGGCGCATCCGTTAGAGTTCGCAGCTCGGTGTTCTCGAAAAAGACGACGACCAACAGGTGCGACTTGGCAATCCGGCGCAGGTAGGGCAACTGGCGTTGGAGCGACTGAAGCGTCTCGAAGTTGGTATAGAGAAGTAGGAGGCTACGTTCGCGCACGTGCCAGGAGAGGTTACGGTAAAGGCGTTCGTAGTTGGCCTCCGAGAAATCGGTGGTCTGCGCATAAAGTGCCTCTTGGAGGCGGTGCATCTGGTGCGCTTGGCGTTGGGCGGGGACCAGCCCGGAAATCCGGTCGGCGAAGGTGATTAAGCCTGCTTTGTCGGACTTCGAGATCGCCACGTGCGAGAGGACCAGCGAGGCATTGACCGCATAGTCGATCAGACGAAGACCGTCGAAGGGCATCTTCATGGACCGGCCTTTGTCGATCAGGTTGTAGACCTGTTGACTGCGCTCGTCGACGTACTGGTTCACCATCAATTGGTTACGACGGGCCGAGGCTTTCCAGTTCAGGGTGCGGATGTCGTCACCGACCACGTACTCGCGGATCTGGTCGAACTCGGTCGATTGGCCACGGCGGCGCAGACGCTTGATCCCAATTTCCTGCAAGCGGTCGGAGATGGCCAGCAGTTGGTAACGGCGCAGTTGGATGTAGGAAGGGTAGACCGCCACTTGATGCGGCTCGGTGAATTTTTGGCGGCGTTGCAACAGGCCAAGGACCGTGGCCGAGAAGGTATTGATCGCGCCAAATTCATAGGCCCCTCGCTCGACGGGGCGCAATTGGTAGCGCAAGACTTGGCTGCCCCCGGCGGCCACTTGGGTGCGCATCTTGAAGTCGCGGAGTTGGAACTGAAGTGGTGCCTCGTCGATCACCTCGATGCGAAGTGGCACGTTCGAAAGATTTTCTAGCTGGATTAACACTTCATTGGCATCGCCGAGGGAGAGCTTCTCCTGGCACTTGCGGACGGCGAAAAGTGGCCGGGTCCGATACAAAAACAGCACGTCCATCAACATCACAATGGCGAAGGCGATCAGGCCGATCTGCGCGAAGTCGTACGCCTCGGGCACTGCAAAGCCGAGCGCAAAAAGCGCAATCAAGCCCAGCATCACGCCATAGAAGCGCGGGGTCAGGTATAGGCTGCCAGGAATCACAGGGAAGCGCGCGACTAGCGGGGAATCTCGACCGAATTAACAATTTCCTCGACCACCTCACGGGTCGTGGCTCCTTCCATCTCCCGTTCGGGGGTCAAGAGGATGCGATGGCCCAGCACCGGGTGGGCGATGGTTTTGATGTCTTCGGGGGTCACGAAATCGCGGCCCGCAAGTGCCGCCAGGGCTTTCGCACCGATCAACAGCGCCATCGAAGCCCGCGGCGAGGCCCCGAGGTATAACGACGGGTTGGCTCGTGTGCGATCCACCAATTCGGCGATGTAGCGCAGCAGGTGCGCCTCGACGTGCAGGCTGCGCACTTGCTTGCGCAAGCCGAGAATCTGGTCGCCCGAAAGGACGGGCTTCACGTCGGCCAGGCGGTCGGTGATGTTCTGCTCCTGCTGGCGGCGCAGTATTTCGGTCTCCTGGTCAATGGTCGGATAATCGACTTCAATCTTGAAGAGGAAACGGTCGAGCTGTGCCTCAGGCAAGCGATAGGTTCCCTCCTGCTCGACGGGGTTTTGAGTGGCCAGCACCAGGAACGGATCGGTCATCAGGTGCGGGGTGCCGTCGACGGTCGCTTGGCGTTCCTCCATCACCTCAAAGAGGGCCGCTTGGGTTTTGGCCGGGGCGCGGTTGATCTCGTCAATCAGGACGACCGACGCGAAGATTGGCCCGCGGCGAAACTCAAACTGGCTGGTCTGCGCATTGTAAATGGTCGTACCGAGCACGTCCGAGGGCATCAGGTCGGGGGTAAACTGCAAGCGGGCAAAGGGCACCTGCACGCTGCGCGCGACCAGCTTGGCCACCAGGGTTTTCGCCACGCCGGGCACCCCTTCGATCAGCACGTGGCCGTCGGCGAGCATGGCAGCCAAGATCAATTCCACCATGCGGTGCTGGCCCACCACAATCTCGCCAATCTGTTGGCGAAGCGAAGTGGCGGCGGCGTTGAGCGCCGAAAGGTCGGTGCGGTTGGTAAACAGGGGGTCTTGTGGTTCCATGGTCGATGGGGTGGATTAGCGAAGGTAGGGTTGCATGCGGCGGTCCAGTTCCAGAATCGTGGGTCCGGCCAGGTGGGGGGTGTGGTGCACCCGGTCCAAGAACTGAAAGAACTGGGTGACTTGCTCGGGGCTTTCGCCCGAAATGCGTGCCAAGTGGTCGTAAAACAACCCCTCGCGTCGGGATGGATCCAAGCGATAGCGCAGGCGAAGCTGGTCGTTGAACCAAGCAATTTTCTTCTGGGCCAGGTCGGCGTTGTCGCCGCGCTGGAAATAAATGTGCCCCATGCTGCGCACGAAGTCGACCGTTGTGTTGCGCCACGGCGGAATGACTGGCACGATCCGCTGGCGACGCTTGCCCCCAAACAAGAGGTAGACCCCCAGCAGGCCCAAGAGCAAGTAGTAGGCCCAGGCCAACGGCGGCTGCGAGTCGATGAACTGGGTCGAACTGCCCTCGTCGCCCGACGAGTCGGTGTAGTGGTATGCCCCCGGTTTGTAATACTCATCCCACCACGCGGGCCGCGAAGGCAGGTAGGCAAAGGTGTGTTCCAGGTAGGTGTAATCGGCGCTGTCCAGCAGGTGGTAGTTGCTGAACACCTCGGGGGTCGAGGCCAACAGGAACATCCCCTGCCCGTAGGGGAAACGGATGAGCACCGCCGCCCCCGAATCGTTGACCGCCAGCACCTCGGTGCGGGCCGAATCGAAGTCCGAGAAGTACCATGTGCCCGTATTGGGTCGAAGGGTATAGCGCGCTGTGGTATCGACACGCTCGTCCACAAAGCGCAAGGTCACCGTGTCGTCCGGCGAGAGGTCCTCGAAGCTGATCGGCGACTGGAAGTAGCGGTTTTTCATCCGAATGCCCAGGGCCACCGCCATGCCACCATCAATCTCGTTGGCCGCAATGAACACCGAACCTCCCCGGCCCGCCAGGTACATCAAGGTGCGCGCATCGGCCTCGGCGAAACTGGCGTAGGTGGTCACAAACAGGTAGTTGATCGGAAGGTTGAGGGGCGGGTACGCCGCCTCGGCGGGCAATTCCTCGTACCACTCGGTGGTGTCAACCATCATCGCTTCGGTGGTCTCCTCCACTTCCTCGTACTCGTAGAGAGAGTCATCCGCCTCGATGTACTCCTCCTCTTCCCAGCCGTTCTGGGGGTCGTTGTACTCGTCCTCGAAGTTGTCGTAGTCCGCGTAATCATCTACCTCTTCCTCAAACTCGAGGTCGTCGTAAATGACATTGCGCTCGTCGCCAAAGCGATAGATCGTTTGGTTTACGGTCTCGACCTTGGGGAAGATCGACTCAAGCTCGTTGTAGAGCACGTAGCAGCCGTAGGGGTTCTTTTCACTTTTGGTGTAATCGGGGGACCAATCAAGGTACCGGGGCCGGAACATCACCACCGCGACGATGGCGAGCATCACCAAACCGAGCAAATAGAAGGGCCAGTGTCGCATCGGTAGGGGCTAGGCCGAGCGTTTGGTGGTGGTGGGTGCGGGAGGCACCTTGTCGAGCACCGCGCGGTACTTGGCTTTCCACTCGGCGTAGCGCACTTCGTTCAGTGGAAACTCGCCGTACCACACGTATTCAAAAAAGTGCAGCAGCGGCTCGAAGTCCGTGCGCAAGGGGGTTTGGCCCAATTCGAAGACGTAGTCGCGGTTGGTTTTCATCGGTTTCCAGTCGATCAGGGCCCGCTCGCTGAGGCGTTGGAGCACCCAGAGGTAGTGCAGGCGCACGGCGGTGCGCAGGTCAGCGGTGCCTTCGGCTTTCGTAATGAGCTTAGCAAAATCCACGCCCTCAATGTCCTCGAAAACTTCTTCGTAGGCGATGGTCGACTGTTCTTCCGACCGGCGGACGGTCCACCGGGGGCTCTGGCCCTTGACAATCACGAAGACGACGAACACCACCAAGGCCAGAAGGATGAGGTAGAAAATGACCGTCGCACCCGTCAAATTACCCGAAAACACATCGCCAAAGAAGTCTCCGATCGCTCGCATGATCTTCTCCCACACGCTGTTCGGATTGTACTCCGGGGTGGCCTCGGGGACTTCCTCTTGGTAGTTGAAATCGTCACTCTGGCGGTAATCGTCCAGGGCTTTTTGGTCGAACGTGCGAACGCTGGGCGCGGGCACCTCCGAAGTGGACTTCTCGGCCAACGCCGCCGACACGGTATCGACCGGGGCTGGTTCGCCCAGTTCCAACTCCTCAAAGTCCTGCGCTTGCGCGGGAATCGTGAGCCAGCCAAGGACCAGCACCAAACCAACTAATCGCAGGCTAGCTCGCATCGCTCGCCTCATTAGTGGCCGCGGAGAGTGCATCCTCACGCAGCCGCGCGGTGAGCACCCGGGGCCAGACCACGAAATAGAATACAATGAACCCCAGCTCCACCAAGATGATGGTGGCTTTCACGTAGGTGGGCAGGTAGGTGAGGCGCGTGATGAAGCTTTCCAAAAACCCTGCGACAATGAAGATCGGAACCAAGCCCACAATGATTTTGGTCGAGCGCCGCGCCGCCCGCAGCAGGGCCACCCCCCGGCTGTACGTGCCCGGAAAAACAAGGCTTTGCCCCAACACGAAGCCCGCGCACCCGGCAATCACGATGGCCGACAGTTCGAGCGCGCCGTGGATCCAGACGGTCAGGAACGAGGTCAAGAGCAAGCCATACTTGGCAAAGAACCACTGAAAGGTGCCCACCATCAGGCCGTTGGAGAGCATCATGTAGAAGGTGCCCAGCCCAAAAAGCAGCCCACCCACGTAGGCGATGAACGACACCTTGATGTTGTTGACCGTGATGCCCAGGAACATCAGGTCGGCCCATTCGCCTTTGTAGACAGCCATGGGGTCACCATTCTTGATGTTATCGATGGTCATGTCCACGTAGCCATCCGAGAGGATGACCCGCGCAAAGCTCTCGTCATAGTGCACCGACAGGCCACCAATGACCGCCGCGATCACGAAAATCAGAAATGAAAACCCCAGTTGCTTCTGCACCTGGGCCATCTCCAAGGGCAATTCCTCGCGCCAGAAACGCCAAAAACGCCCCTTACTCTCCTGTTTGTTGCGATAGAGGCTGCGGTACAGTTGGGTCGACAGGCCGTTCAGGTAGCGGGTCGTGCGGCTGCGCGGATAGTTGGTCTGGGCGTAAGCCAAGTCGTCGTTCAAGAGCACGAACATATCGGCCAACTCGTCGGGCTTCGCGGCGCGCGGCTCGTCGATCACTTGCTCGTATCGCTGCCACCGGACGGCGTTGTGTTGAAGGAATTCGACTTCTCGCATCGCGGGTTTCCCTCCGCCGCGTATCTTACCGCATAGGGAGACTGGAAGATAGAAATTCTCGCCCATGGCCGAAGTACAAATTGAAACCAGCCAAAACGTGCGGATCGCCTACGAGCTCGCCGGTTTGGGCGACCGCATGCTGGCCGGTCTGCTCGACTTGGTGTTCCGGGTGGCCTACGTGGTGATCTTCGCCTTGCTGGTCTTCACCGGCGGTATCTTCGACATTTTCGATAACCTGGACTTCGCCAACCTGGGCGTCTGGGTGGCCTTCCTCTTGATTTTCTTGCCGTTCACGTTCTATCACTTGCTCTTCGAACTGTTCATGGACGGGCAGTCGCCCGGCAAGCGGATCATGAAGATCAAAGTGATCAAGATCGAGGGCATCCCCATTTCGATTGGCGACTACGTGATGCGCTGGATGTTCCGGATGCTCGACGGCATGCTCTACGTGCCGCTTTGCATGTTCATCCCCATTCCCCTTTCGATTGTGGGCATGGTCACCATCGCGGCCACCAAACACAGCCAACGAATCGGCGACCTCGCGGCTGGCACCACCGTGGTGCGCATCAAGCGCAGCACCCGACTCTCCGACACCATCATCCGGGCCGTCGAGCCGAGTTATCAAGTGGTCTATCCCCAGATCTACCGCCTCTCGGATGCGGACATGAACACCATCCGCGCGGCCTTGGAAATCAGCGAGAAGAGCAACAACCTGAAAACAATGGTGACCATCGCCACCAAAGCGGCGGAAATCCTCGAGATCGACCCCGAGTCGATCCCCCAAGCGAAACCCTTTTTGCAGACCCTGCTGCTGGACTACAACGCCCACTTCCGCAAGGACCTGGCACAGAAGCGCCAGACGCAAAAAGGCCCCACTGTATAGCGAGGCCTTTTTTGGTTCCGTTGCCGGATATAGCTGTAGGGGAAGGAGTCGAACCTCCACGGGGCGGTTAGCTACGGCACATAAGTGATTTAGTGGTCAACCCATTACACCGCGTTTCTCCCGGGATCCCCACCCTCGAGACAGGAGGGCACGTCTGCCAGTTTCGTCACCCTACAAGGTGAGTCGCGCATTTGCGACAACACAAAGGTAAGGCCACTGCCTACATTTCTGCCAATAAAGCGGTGGATTGTCTGAATATTTACCGATTCGGTAATTCAGGCGGGATTCGTTGCCGATTCTACAACACGCTGCGCGAGCGGGTCCCTTCGATTGCCGATTCGGCAGCCGGGCGGTGGACCAAGAGGATGTCGGCGCTTTCCAGGTGCTTCTGTTGGCACTGCAATTCCTTCAAGCTGATCTCGCCCAGCACGTAATGGTGCCCCTGCCCCTCGAAGCGTGCTTCGATGCGTTCGAATTTGAGGGCGTCGATGTTTCGCGGATCGAAGGCCCGCAGGTACACAGGGATTGTGAAGTCGAGCGTGATCTGAAGCCCCAGCTTCTGGAGGTGCTTTTTGTACTCGTACTTGTAGTCGTACCCACAGGCCGAAATGTCCGAGACCATGGCGAAGCCCGTCGGGTGGCTGCCTGCCCCTTTGCCCGACATGAGTTGCTGGCCACAGAATTCCGCCTCGACGATGACTCCGTTGATCTCTTCCTCGATGTTGTAGAGCGGATGCGTTTTGGGCACAAACTCGGGCAGAACGAAGAGGGCCACTTCGCGTTCGCCGACGCGCTGGACCCGGGCGACCTGCTTGATCTTCACTTCCTTTTCGCGGGCATACTGGATGTCCTCGGGCGCGATGTAACCGATGCCGGCATGGACCACCTGTTTCGGATCGGGGAACACGCCGAAGGCATGGGTGGCGATGATGCAGAGCTTGTAGAGGGCATCGAAACCCTGCACGTCGAGGCTCGGGTTGCTTTCGGCGAAGCCCAGGTCTTGGGCTTGTTTGAGGGCCCAGTCGTAATCGAGGTTCTTCTCGAACAGCTTGGTGAGGATGTAATTCGACGAACCGTTGAAGATGCCGTAGACGCTGTCGAGCAAATCGTTGTCGTAATACTCCTCCAGGGTCCGAAGGATCGGGATCGAGCTGCAAGCCGAGGCTTCGTACAGCAACGCTGCGCGATTCTCTTTTTGAAGGACGATCAGTTCCTCCATGTGCTCGGCCACCATTTTCTTGTTCGCCGTCACCACGCTCATGCCCTTTGACAAGGCCGCTTTCACG
>CAYGKP010000107.1:0-8290 GCA_964350605.1 uncultured Cytophagales bacterium | reverse complement strand
CCTGTAGCGGCAAGTAGGGTTTCCGCGTATACTGGAGCGACCTGACAATCAGGTCAGTTCTTTACCAGACCCCAAATCGCCCATAACCTCTCGATGATTTCGCCTGAAAAAATTAATAAGGTGCTCGAATCAGGAGGTGAAAGCTATCAACCGGATGAGGTGGAACAGATAATCCAATTTCTCAATGAATTAACAGAAATCGTTTATGAGCATTTTAAAGAAAATCAGGGTGATTCTATACACCCGCGTGTCAACCACCGACCAAAAAGATAATGGGTATAGCTTACCTGATCAATTAGAACGACTTCTACTATACTGCAAAATCAAAGGGTATGAGGTTGTGATGCATTTTGAAGATGATGCATCAGCAAAGACCTTCAATCGACCCAAATTTAAGGAGATGAAGGCGTACTGTCAGAAGCACAAGAAGGAGATTGATCTGGTGTTGTTTATTAAATGGGATCGATTCGCTCGCAACATTGAACTCAGCTACCCAATGATTGGAGAGTTTCGTGAAATGGGAATTGGGATGAATGCCTCGGAACAACCAGTTGATTTCTCTATTCCTGAGAACAAATTGCTTCTCGCTCTTTATCTCGCCACCCCTGATGTTGAAAACGAACGTCGTGGTCTCAATACAAAGAATGGTATTCGGCAGGCCCGATTGCTTGGCTATCCAACCGGAACCCCTCCGTATGGCTATAAGCGAGCTTTTTTGAATGGAAAACCGATTTTTGAGGCAAATGATAAAGCCTCACTAGTTCTTGATGCGTTTCAAGAAGTAGCCAAAGCGCTAGTCCCAGTTGACCATGTGCGTCAAGCCCTTAAAGCGAAGGGATTTGAGAAGAGTCAAAATCAGTTTTATATCATGCTGACGAATCCACTTTACATGGGGTACATCTTCGTTAAAGGGAATGAACACGACCCGGATCGACTTGTCAAAGGGAATTTTGAAGGAATTGTCCCTGTTGAATTGTTTGAGAGGGTTTCTAACCTTCTATCTAAAGCTCGTGGGGAGCGGGAAATTCCTGAAAGAGGAAATCACGATTTAGCATTCCCTTTGAAAGGTGCACTTGTTTGCTCGGATTGTCGTCGCTCGATGACAATTGAAGTGATCAAGAACGGTAAAGGCGGAAAATTTCCATACTACAAATGCTATAACAAAAAATGTACAGGAGAACACAAGCGTTTGCGGGCCAAGGACACGAACAAGACCTTCCTTTTGTTTCTTGACCAGTTTAAGGTCAACAGTGCTGGTAGCGAGCTATTTAAATTAATGCTCAATAATTTATTTAGTCGAAAGGAAATGGATGCATCAAAGCTCAGAGATTCGTATGATAAAAAAGTATTGGATATCGATGAATTGAGAGGAAGAGCGGTTGAGAAATTCTTAAACGGCGACTTACAGAAATGCGATTACGAAAGAGTGGTCAGCAACTCAGAGAAATCACTGCGAGAAGCTCTTGCAGATCTTGAGCGTCAAGAAGCAGCATTGAAAGGCGTTGACAAACAAATTGAATTCGGGCTTAGCCTGATGTCTGAGCCTTCGAAGTTCTTTGATGCATGCTCGTTGGAGGTCAAGAGCAAGTTGATGGGTTTGATGTTCCCTGAAAAAGTGACCAGTGACGGAAAAACTTTTCAAACCCAGAAAATCAACCCTGCACTACGCCTTATAATGCTGATTACAAGCAAATTAGGCCATAAAAAGGATAGGGCCGAAGCACTTGAATTGGCTTCGACCCTATCAAGGGAGGATAATGGGGTTCGAACCCACGACCTCTGGTACCACAAACCAGCGCTCTAACCAACTGAGCTATATCCTCCGGGTGGGGCGCAAAGATACAAGGCCGCCCGAACCCCTGCAAGACTAACGACCTCTGTCAAACAGCAATCGTTTGCCGCGAGTCTGTTCGTTCCATTTGCCCCCTTGATCGCCTAGCTGGTAGGCCAAGTCTCCGTTTATGAACGTGTGCGTAATGGCTGCCTGAAACTCCTGTCCTTCAAAGGGCGACCAGCCGCATTTGCTGGCGATGTTTTGCGGCGAGACTTTCCACGGTTTGTCGGGATCGACCAGCACAAGGTCGGCGTAGTAGCCTTCGCGCAGGAAGCCGCGGTCGACGATGCCGAACAACTTTGCGGGATTGTGGCAGTTCTTCTCGACGATGCGCTGGAGGGGCAGCTTCCCTGATTCCATGAGGGCGACTAGGGCATGTTGCACCAAAGGCCCGCCCGAGGGGCAAGCAGTGTAGGATGGGTTTGCTTTCTCCTCTTTGGTGTGGGGCGCGTGGTCAGTGGCCAGCACGTCAATGCGGTCTGCGATCAAGGCATTCCAGATGGCCTCCCGGTCCGAGGCGGATTTGACTGCGGGGTTCCACTTGATCAGGCTGCCTTTGCGCTCGTAATCTTCCTCGGAAAACCAGAGGTGATGGACGCAAGCCTCTGCGGTGATCCGTTTCGATTCAATGGGGCCGGGCTGGAAAAGCTGGGTTTCCTGGGCGGTTGAGATGTGCAGGATGTGCAGGCGCGCGTCGTGCGCCTTGGCCAGTTCGACCGCGAAGCTGGACGACTTAAGGCAAGCCTCCCGGCTGCGAATCAGGGGGTGCTGTTCGATGGGAATCTTCTCGCCGTAGGTTGAGAGGGCATCAGCCAGGTTGGCGCGAATCGTGGCTTCGTCCTCGCAATGGGTCGCAATCAGCGTGGGCGCTTCGGCGAAGATGCGGTGCAGCGCCTCGGGCTCGTCGACCAAGAGATTTCCCGTCGAGGAACCCATGAAGATTTTCACCCCGCAGACCTTGCGATAGTCAGTCCGTTGGATGGCTTCCAGGTTGTCGTTGCTCGCGCCTAGGAAGAACGTGTAGTTCGCCCGCGACACCTGCGCGGCCCGCGAATACTTCCATTCCAAGAGGTCGTGGGTGAGGGCCGGGGGCTTGGTGTTGGGCATCTCCATGTAGGAGGTAATGCCCCCCGCGACTGCCGCGCGCGATTCGCTTTCCAGGTCGGCTTTGTGGGTCAGGCCCGGTTCGCGGAAATGAACTTGGTCGTCGATCAGGCCAGGCAGCAGGTACTGCCCTTTGGCTTCAATGACACGATGGGCATCCAAGGATTGAAGGTCCGCGTCGATGCGGGAGATGCGCTCGCCGTCAATGAGCAGGTCAAGCTCTTGGACGTGGCCTTCGTTGACCAGCTTGGCGCCGAGAATCAGGGTACGGGACATCGAACTTTTGGTGGGCTTCAGGGGTAAAGATAGGAAGGCTAGCGAGGCTGCCCCGGCTGTGGATAACTCGGGCCATCTGAAGGCCGAAAACCGCGCCTCTACCTGTATTTTTGAACATGAAATCTCCCCTCGATTTTTCCGACCGCCACCTGGGCCAGTTGCCTGGGGACCTCTCGTTGATGCTCACTGAGGTGGGCGTTTCTTCCCTGGCCGAACTGGTTGACCGCACGATCCCTGCGGGCATTCGCTTCCCGGAATTTTTGGGTGTGCCGACTGCGAAGACCGAAGCCGAGGCCCTCGAACAATTGGAAGGCTACATGGGCCGAAATCGCGCGGGCAAGTGCTACCTGGGCCAGGGGTATGTGCCCACGCAGATGCCCGAGGTGATCCGCCGCAACGTATTGGAGAACCCAGGGTGGTACACGGCCTACACCCCCTACCAAGCCGAAATTGCCCAAGGGCGACTGGAAGCCATTTTCCTGTTCCAGACGGTGGTTAGCGAACTGACCGGGTTGCCGCTCGCGAACGCTTCCTTGCTCGACGAAGCGACGGCGGCGGGCGAAGCCTTGGGCCTCCTTTGGACGACTTTTGGGGCGAAGAAGAAGGGGACTAGCGTTTGTTTGGCCTCCAAGAATTTGTACCCGCAGACCTTAGCGGTCCTGCGAACGCGGGCTGAAGGGTTGGGTGTGTCGATTCGGGAAGTCGACCCGACAAAACTCAGCTTCGGGCCAGATGTCTTTGCCTGCATCCTCGGCAACCCGGATGGGGACGGCGTGCTCCGCGACCTGACCGCCACCATCGAAGCGGCACATGCCGAGAAGGTGGGCGTGGCTGTCGCGACGGATTTGATGGCCTGTACGCTCTTCACGCCTCCGGGAGAAATGGGTGCCGACGTGGCCTTTGGTTCGGCCCAACGTCTAGGCATTCCGATGGGGTATGGCGGGCCACACGCCGCCTTCTTCGCCACCCGCGAGGAACACAAACGCTTACTGCCCGGTCGCTTGATTGGCCTTTCGAAAGATGCGGACGGGAACCCCGCCTACCGCATGGCCCTTCAAACCCGCGAGCAACACATCCGCCGCGAAAAGGCTACTTCGAACATCTGTACCGCGCAGGTTTTGCTCGCCGTCTTGTCCGCATTTTATGCCGTTCATTACGGGCCGGAGGGGTTGAAGTCCCTGGCCGAAACTGTACGCAAGAATATCGCACGCTTGACTGCGGCGTTGAAAGCACTGGGCTACGCAGTCGAGAGCGAAGCGGTGTTCGATACGATCATCGTCAAGACCGAAGCGCCGGGCAAACTCGTCGAGTTAGCCGATTCGAATGACATTCTGCTCGGCACTGCCCACGGTGGTGTACGCGTGACGTTGCACGAATGGGTCACCGAAGGCGAGCTGTCCAAGCTGGTGGCCGTTTTTGCCGAGGCCGTTGGAAAACCCGCGCCGAAACTTGGGCCCGCCGGCACGGCGGAGCCACAGAATCTCCAACGGAAAACCGACTACCTGAGCCACTCGACCTTCCACGCCTACCGCACCGAGCACGAACTGCTGCGCTTCATCAAGCGGTTGGAGGCGAAGGACATTACGCTCTGCCAGTCGATGATTCCGCTGGGCTCTTGCACGATGAAGCTGAACGCAACCAGCCAGATGGCCCCACTTTCGTGGCCAACGGTCGCAGGGGTGCACCCCTTTGCGCCGACCGACCGGGCGAAGGGCTACGAGGCATTGATCGACGAGCTCGGGGCGTGGCTTTGCGCCGCGACGGGTTTTGCGGGTATCAGCTTCCAACCCAATTCGGGGGCCCAAGGCGAGTACGCAGGCCTCTTGGCCATTCAGGCCTACCTGCGTTCGAAAGGCGAGGGGCACCGCGACGTGGTTCTGATCCCCAATAGTGCGCACGGGACGAACCCCGCGAGTGCGGTGATGGCCGGGATGAAAGTCGTCGTCGTTGCGTGCGATGAGCGCGGGAACGTTGACACCGATGATCTCAAGGCGAAGGCCGAGGAACACAGCGCGAATCTTGCGGCCCTGATGGTGACCTACCCCTCGACGCACGGGGTGTTCGAGACGGGGATCAAAGACATTTGTGCACTGATCCACCAGCACGGCGGACAGGTCTACATGGATGGCGCGAACCTGAACGCGCAAGTCGGCCACACGAGCCCCGGCCACATCGGCGCGGACGTGTGCCACCTGAACCTGCACAAAACTTTCTGCATCCCCCACGGCGGCGGCGGCCCGGGCATGGGCCCCATCGGCGTGGCCAAGCACTTGGTCCCCTTCCTGCCCAGTCATCCCGAAACAACAACGGAGGGCAGCGGAACCGTTTCCGCCGCGCCCTATGGATCGGCTTCGCTACTCGTCATTCCGTGGATGTACATCGCCACGATGGGCGGGCAGGGCCTCAAGGAAGCGACCGCGCGCGCGATCCTGAACGCCAACTACCTGCGGGCGCGCTTGCAGGGCGAGTACAAGATTCTCTACACCGGCGAGAGTGGGTTCTGTGCGCATGAATTCATCCTCGATTTGCGGCCTTTCAAACCGCTGGGCATTGAGGCAGAGGACGTCGCCAAGCGCCTGATGGACTATGGCTTCCATGCGCCGACGGTGTCGTTCCCCGTGGTCGGGACGCTCATGATCGAGCCGACCGAGTCGGAGACAAAGGCCGAGTTGGATCGTTTTACGGAGGCGTTGCTGTCGATTCGTTCGGAGATCGAGGCGATTGCCAACGGCGACTTGGACGCGGAGCAAAACCCCCTGAAGAATGCCCCCCATACGATGGGGTTGGTCAGCGCGGACGGGTGGGAATTTCCCTACCCGCGTTCGTTGGCGGCGTATCCCTTGGCCTGGGTGAAGGAGCGGAAGGTGTGGCCCGCCGTGCGGCGCATCGACGCGGCCTTCGGGGACCGGAACTTGGTCTGCGCTTGTCCGCCGATGGAGGACTACTTTTTAGCCTGACGTTCTTTTTGTTCTTCAAGAAGAAAATTAATTATGTTCTTTCGATCGTTTATTTTCAGTTCACTCTTGTACTGTCGATTTCTGATCTTCTCGTACTTAAGCTCAAGAGCATAAAGAAGCATGTTTGCATTGATTGGCTTGCTTGGTAATTTTTGCCAGATAAGCTTTTCGTAATCTCTGAAATCTCTTGAGGCTTCAACCAAGTCAGAAATTCTCAAATCAAAAGCTGAGCAGGCTTCTAAAACCCAAGAAGTAGAGTACCCCGTAGGATCATCAACACAATCGGGATAGAGACTTTTTAGGAGCGATTTTAGGTTGTTTAAGTTTACACTTTCATCAGTAGCCTCCGGAGATTGAGTCTTTATTTTCTCCTGGAAATTCCTGTCGTATTCTCTTGACGAGGATAAAACTTGTTGCAACTGTTCATCTGCAAGTTCAAACAAGCCGCTAAGTAGATATACTTTTCTTAATAGAGGTTTGGGGACATAGCTTTTCGCTTTGTATCCGAGACTATACTGAATCTCTGACCAAGCGTGCATCAGGACTGTGCGGACTTGAATTTCAAATTTTACCCCCTGTATTCCTCTGTAGTTGGGAATGCTTGCCCAGTCCTTCTTTATTTGACAAACATAGTGGTTGGAGCGGTATCCCAGTTGATTTACCTCAAGCTCATCTTCCTTTGGCTCTCCTGAAAGGACCTCGAATTCCTTTCTGATCAATTTGTCGATTTTTACCAAATCTTCAGGGTAGAAGGTGATAACCCTAATACCACAGAAGTCTTCGTTAGAATCAAACGGGGAATCGTATTCTTTTCTTGATACTTTTTCAATAAAAGACTCCAGGGTTTTAACTCTGGAGGTAACACGAAGTATCGAGATTTTCTCTTGCTGAAAAAGTAATTCTAGCGCAGAGTGAATAGCAATACATGTCTGGTTAAATAAACCTTCTCGTTCTTTGTAACCAAGGCGTAGCTCGTCCTTCGATAGCATAACTAAACATTCACATGCCGTTCCGCATGGTACGAACTGCGCACCAACGGCCCGGACTCCACGTACTTGAGGCCCTTCTCCTCACCGATCACGCGATACTCCTCGAACTGGTCGGGGTGGATGAACTCAATCACCTCGTGGTGGCGCTTGGTCGGCTGCAGGTACTGCCCCAACGTCAGGATGTCCAACCCAACTTCCACCAAGTCGTCCATCGCCTTCAAGACTTCGTCCCGCGTCTCGCCCAGACCGAGCATGATGCCCGTCTTGCTGCGCTTGCCGTAGTCCTTGATGCGGCGTAGCTCTTCCAAGCTGCGTTCGTACCGCGCCTGCGGACGCACGGGACGATACAGCCGCTCGACGGTTTCCATGTTGTGCGAGACCACTTCTTGGCCCGCCGAAATCATGCGTTCGAGTGCGTCCCAGTTGCCCTTCACGTCGGGGATCAGGGTTTCGATGGTGGTCTCAGGCGAGAGCTCTTTGGTCTGAACCACAGTTTGGTACCAAATCTCTGCGCCGCGGTCTTTCAGTTCGTCACGGTTCACAGAGGTGAGGACCGCGTGTTTCACCTGCATCAACTTGATGGCTTCGGCAACGCGGCGGGGTTCGTCCTCGTCATACTCCGGCGGACGGCCTGTCGCGACGGCGCAAAACGAGCACGAACGCGTGCAGACGTTGCCCAAAATCATAAAAGTGGCCGTGCCCGCCCCCCAGCATTCGCCCATGTTTGGGCAGTTGCCGCTTTGGCAGATGGTGTGCAGGTTGTGCTCGTCGACCAGCGCGCGGACTTTGCGGAACTCCTCACCGATGGGGAGTTTGACGCGCAGCCAGTCCGGTTTTTTGGCCTTGGGAGCAGATTCGACGACGGGTAGTTCGATCATAGCGCAAAGGTAACACCCAAAACGTCGCGGGAGTTTACTTCTGGGCCCTTTAGGGCTTGCGCGACCCGAAATGCAGGATGATGTAGGCCGAGGTAAAGACGCTGCGGTTCTGGCTGTAGGGGATGATGATGATCTCGTTTTGGAAGGCTTCGAGTTGCGCCCCCGCCTCGATGGCCGTCACCGATCGGTCGAACTGGCCGTATTCAAACATCAAGCCGGTGCGCACATGAAAACCCGGCTCCAATTGAATCT
>CAYGKP010000106.1:0-8293 GCA_964350605.1 uncultured Cytophagales bacterium | reverse complement strand
GTGCCCAGCGGGGCCCCCACAACCAGTCTGAGGTTTGCTGAGGGCGGGATATCCCGCCTTCTGGTTACCTTTCGGGCATGGATCAGCCCCATCCGTTCGAGCCCGACGAGCAAATCAGCGACTTGCTCCTTCGCCTGCAAGAGAAGCACGAGAGTGTAGGCGAAGACCTCAAGGACCACCTGGAGGGCATGCTCTACGGGTATTTTTTGAATTACTGGGACTACGTGGGGGTCGATGCGCTGCTGAATTTGCAGAAGCCGCGCACCAAGTACCCCGACGAGATGGTGTTCATCATCTACCATCAGATCACCGAGCTGCATTTCAAGCTCATCATGCACGAGATGGAACAGATCGGCTTCCACGAAAAGCTGACCGCCGAGTTCTTTACCGAGAAACTCAGCCGCATCAACATCTACTGGAAGCACCTGATTTCCACTTTCGAAATCCTGGCCCACGGCATGGCCCACGAGCAGTTCTTGGCGTTCCGCAAGGCCCTGGTGCCCGCCTCCGGGTTCCAGTCGGTACAGTATCGATTGATCGAGCTGTGGTCCACGCCATTCCGCAACCTGGTGGCCCACGACAAGCGCGCGGATTTCCAGGAGGACAGCCCGATTGAGGAGATGTCGCCCTTCCTGTACTGGCGCCAAGGGGCGACCGACCCGAAGGGAAACAAGACCTTGACCTTGGCCCAGTTCGAAGACAAGTATTCCAAGCTGATCAATCGGAAGGGGAACGAGTTTCGCCAGCGCAACCTTTGGTCACGCTACAAGTCGCTTTCGCCTACCGAGCAGCTCGACGAGGCACTCATCGAACAGATGCGAGGGCTCGACGTGAACGCGAACATCAACTGGAACCTGATGCATCTACGTTATGCTGAGAAGTACCTCACGCGGGGCAAGGCGGCGGTACGCGGCACGGGCGGCACCAATTGGAAGGAATACCTGCCTCCACGGTTCCAACGCCAGGTGTTCTACCCGGCCTTGTGGACCGAAAGCGAACTGAACGACTGGGGCCGCTCCTGGGTCGAGAACGTGATGCTTGCCTAGCGGACACCGCGGAGTAGTGCCATGCTGGCACGTTGCAAGGCGGACACCCGCCGCTATCTTTGTTTTGTTATCGTTTCAATGCGCCGCGCTGTCTTTTTTCTGGGAATCCTGCTGTTGTCTGTTGGCGCGTTGTCGGCCCAACAGCGCGTGGAGGTCTATTACGACAGCACCAAAATCCTAAAGGAGGTCTTCACCGTTGACGACGCCGACCCCAAGGTGCTGAGCGGGTTGTACGAAGCGTACTACCTCGACGGCTCGCCCCGGGTTCAGGGGAACTACAACAAGGGGAAGCCCTTTGGTCAATGGACCTATTTCTATGAAGATGGCGAAGTGAAGATGCGCGCCCGTCTCAAGGACGAGAAGACGGGCGATTGGCAGCATTACTTCGAAAATGGAAAGCTGGAAAAGGAAGGCACCATCAAGGACGGCGAACGTGCAGGGCCTTGGGTGTTTTACTTCCAAAGTGGAGCCGTCTCCAGTAAGGGTGAGTACGAGCGAGGCCTTCAGCAAGGGCTCTGGCGCTACTACTACGAGGACGGCGCACTGAAGGCGGTGGGCAACTACATCGACGGCTTTGGGGACTATGATGAGTTTTATGCCGACGGCTCGCTGAAGATGCACGGGGTGGTTACCAAGCCGGGCGAGGCCGGGCTGTGGGAATACTACAGCCGCACCGGAAAGCTGGAAGCTAAAGGCCCCGAACTCGACGGCTTGCGCGAAGGGCCGTGGAAGCTCTATCACCCCAACGGGCGAGTGGCGGCCGAGGGCAAGTACAAAGCCGGGAAGCCCGAAGGTCCCTGGGTGTACTATCATCCCGACGGATCGGAGTCGGCAAAAGGAACCTTGTCAGAGGGGCTGCGTGAAGGCGAATGGAAGCTCAGTTATCGCGGCGGCATTCCCCGGGGTGGTGGCGATTTCAAAGACGGAACGGGCGACTACGTCGAGTATTACCCGAGTGGAAAGCTGCGCGTCAAAGGCCGTTTCGAGGAGGGTAAGCACGAGGGGCTTTGGAAGTATTATTACGACGACGGCACCATCGAAGGCATCTGCGATTATAAGAATGGCGTGGGGGAGTACACGGGCTTTTACCCTGACTCGACCATCAAGATGCGGGGGATCCTGGACGGGGCCGACAAGATCGGGAAGTGGGAACTGCACAAGCCGTCGGGCGAGTTGCAAGGCTACTACCACATCCTCAACGAGCGAAGCGATAGACCGATTTATGACCAGTTGGTCGAAGTGACCCCACGCGACACGTTGGGGGCATCGGACAGCTCCAACGTCGTGATTCCGAACTTGATTCTGAACCAGCGCAAGGTCTCGAAGATTCGAAACTTCAACCCCCGTCGAAACGAGTTTCGCTCGCTGATCGTCTCGGCGAATCCGGCCTCGATGATCGTTGGCAGCCTGCCCATCAGCATCGAATACTACATGCAAGAACGACTTGGCTATGCGTTTTACTTCAGCATCTTGAGCAACCCGTTCCTGACTTCGAACGATCAAGTGGACCTTCGCGCGGTCTATCGCCGTGGCTTCGCGGTCGATTGGCAACAGCGATTTTACGACTATTCCCAGCAGTACAGCAGCCGGTTTTACGGCATGTTTTCCTTGGCGCACGAAGTTCGTTTCCTCCGCCAACAGCACCGCTCCAATGTGCTCAACAATACGGTCATGCCTGCCGAACGCGAGGTGTATTCGATTGACGAGCGGGCCTTTGAATACGTGATCACCGCAGGAAGCCGTTTCATGCGCCACCCGGGCAAACCGAGTTGGACTTTCGATGCACACGTGGGCCTGGGCATCGGCTATCGCGATGCCAAACGCAATTACCCCCGTACAATCAGCAACGACGCGATCTTTTCGCGGGTCCCGGGTTCTGGCATTTACCTGCCCTTGCGCTTACGGCTGATGCTGGGCTACATGTTCTAGTATCACTTCTTGCTTTCTTTTCAAGTCGCTGATTTACAATTAACAATCAATCTTTTATTCCAATAATTTAGGCGAGGCTAAATTAACATCGAACGTTTCGCGTCTCGCAATTTGTTCACAGATCATGGAAGGAAAGTACACGGTGATCATCGGGGCCAGCCCCGACCCAACCCGCTACTCAAACAAAGCTGCTCACCAGCTTGAAGCGGCGGGGCACCCCATCGAACTGTTGGGCATTCGACCCGGCGAGATCGTAGGCAGACCCATTCAAACCGATCGCCCCCTGTTTGAAAACGTGGACACCGTGACGCTTTATGTCGGGCCCCAGCACCAAGCCGAGTGGATCGACTATTTGGTTTCGCTCAAGCCCCAACGGGTACTCTTCAATCCGGGGACCGAAAACCCTGTGTTGCAAGAGGCCCTAGACAAGGCGGGCATCGCCTGGGAAGAAGCCTGCACGTTGGTGCTGCTTTCCTTGAGCCAGTACTAGAAGAACTTGCCGATTCTTTTGCGGTGCGCCTTTTGGATCGCGCGGCGTCAGGGTGTAAGTTTCCTCTACGTTTTGCGTTAGGCTTGAAACGTTCCCTTCGCCCTTCCACTCACTGTATGCGCCCTCGCCTCTGCCTTCTCCTTTTTCTGATTGTAAGTCCCTCTGTGCTCCGCGCTCAGGTGAGCCTCGGCATCTCGGCGGACCTCGACACTCTCTCGGTGGGGAAGTACAAGTTCACTGGCATCGGGGTTGACCAAGTCTACCTCCAGATGAACTACGCCTCGCCGAAAATCATCAACCCCGGCTCGGCAACCGTGCTGAAGGGAAAGCGCATCGACCGCATTGATTTGGTCTACACCAACTACCCCGAGGATAAGGACCTCTCGGAGTTGAACGGCCGCCGAATCGCTGCGCTATTCATGCTGTCGCCCGAGCTGTTCTCCGACCCGGAAACTGAATGGCGGTTGGTCCGCCAGACCGACTGCCACACCGTCGAGCAAGCCTACTCAATGTTCCATGGCTTTGCCATCACCTACGCGAGCGAGCCGCGCCTCTCGGACCTGCTGGCCGAGGAGGGCATTGACCCAGATGATGCCTTGACCGAGATGATGCTGGGCGAAACGCCGCCCGAGGAGACCACCTTTCGGCGCATCCTGTCGCGTAACAAAAGGTGGCGCGACTTCGTGATCGTTGCGGACCTGACCGGATCAATGACCCCGTACGTGGGCGAGATTCTTTACTGGCTCAAGCTCAACCAAGAGAAGCGCCCCACGCGCTACTTCGTGTTCTTCAACGACGGCGATGGTCGCCCGAACGAGGACAAAATCAGCGGACGAGTTGGCGGACTTCACGCCATCGAAAGCGACTCGTTGCTCCAGGTGCTTAAGCTGGCTCAACGAACCATGGACCTTGGAACGGGGGGCGACATCGAGGAAAACAACATCGAGGCCACGCTTTATGCCATCGAACGGTTTCCCAAGGCCCAGGAAGTTCTCTTGGTCTCCGACAACGTGGCCGATCCCCGAGACATGGAGTTACTCGAGAAGATCGATCGCCCGCTTCGCGTGATTCTTTGTGGGGCGAACACTTCGGTCAACCCGATCTACCTCGATGTGGCCCGTCGTACGGGTGGTTCGGTGCACACCATCGAACACGACATCACCGACCTAGCCGGCAAAAAAGAAGGCGACGTGATCCAAATTGGGAAGGAACGGTTCTTGATTAAGGAAGGGCAGTTCGAGAAAGTTTCGGACCTCTAAGAAGAATCATGCGTCGATTGTTGGTGGTGGGGTTGTGGCTGTTCAGCGGCTTGCTGTTTGCACAACAGCCCGATGTTCGGGGGTACTGGCGGGGCTACTTGACCCAGCCGGAAGGGGGTATTGTAACCAACTATCGCTTCGAGCTTTGGCTTACTTCGGACCCCTCTGCCATGCTCGGCCGTAGCATCATGCACCCCGAGGGCTTTCCACAGTACGTTGGGATCATGCAAGTCGAGGCCAGTTGGGATGGACGGGTTCTGCTGTTCAAGGAAGTGAGTGTAGATAGCTCAATGATGAGTGATCGGCACAACTGGTGCCTGAAGACGGCTGCAGGGCGGTTGATTGAAACCGAAGACAGTCTGATTTTCGAGGGCCCTTGGCAGGGGGAAACCCCAATGGGCTCGCGCTGCAAACCGGGGCGGTTCCATTTGGCCAAGGCGAAGAATCGATCAGCCGAGGAGGAAATTCCGCCCACCAGCATGGCGGGGCGCAACGTGAAACTTGGCAACCTGGTGGAAGTGGACCACAGCCACCTGCGTGTTGAGGTGTTCGACAATGCCGCTGTCGATGGCGACCGGGTCTCCCTCATGTTCAACGGCAAGTGGGTGCTCTGGCGCAAGAAGTTGAAGAAGAAGCCCTACGTGCTAGATTTATACATGCCCTCGGGCCAGGACAGTTATTTGTTGCTGCATGCCGAGAACTTAGGGAAGGAGCCACCCAACACCGCGGCGGTCTACATCGACGATGGGCAGAAGCGCCGGAAGGTCACCCTGAGTTCCGACTTGACGACCAGCGACGTGATCCACTTGAAGCTGAAATGAGGCACCTTCTCTTGGTTCTTCTCTGCCTTAACTCGCTGGTTCTCTCGGCACAACCAACGGTTTCCGGACATTGGGCGGGCGTGTTGATGCAGCCGAGTGGTGGCTTTGCTACTCGGTATCATTATTCGATCAGCTTGGAGGCCAGCGGTCCGACAACCTATGAGGGCGTGAGCCGGATTGTGCCGTTCGGCCACCCAGACAACGTGGGCATCATGCGCCTTCGCGCGGAGTTTAAGGGCGATGCGCTGTTTGTCGAGGAATACGCCATTGACTCCACCATCCTGGATGGCGGGTATGTCTGGTGCTTGAAATCGTTTGAATTGCCTGTGGTGCGCGAAGGCGACAGTCTCCATGTGAAGGGGCCTGTACGGGGGATGGTCGAGGAGGGGAGGCCCTGCTCGGCACTGTCCACCGAGCTTTGGCTACATCAACCGCTTCAGGCTGTGGCGGGCGAGAAATTGGCGGGCCGTGAATTGAGGGCTGGGCGGGAAGTCAAGGTGGCAAGCCCGCGGCTGACGCTTTCGTTCCTTGATGATTTGCTAGTCGATGGCGACAGTATCTCCGTCAATTACAACGGTGCCTGGCTGGTGAAAAATCTGCTGTTGGCTCACAAGCCCCATGTGGTGGAAGTGACCCTGGTCGAAGGCCGCGAGAATGTGCTGGTGATGCACGCCCTGAATTTGGGGCGTTACACGCCCAACACGGCGGCGGTCATCATTGATGATGGGGTGACTCGACAGAAAATCGGTTTGAGTTCCGATCTTGGGTTCAGTGACGCCTTGACTTTTCGACTCAAATGAAACACCTGCTTGCCCTACTGATCTGCCTGCCCACGCTCCTGTGGGCGCAATTGCCCATTTCGGGCCAATGGACGGGTGAATTGGTTCAGGACCCCGGCGGGGTCGATAACCGCTATCACTACACCGTCACCCTGACCAAAACAGGGGAGACCAGCTACAAGGGCACCAGCCGCATCGTCCCGATTGCCAGCCCGGAATTCCTGGGGGTCATGCGCCTGAACGCAACATTAGAGGATGGCATCCTGCACGTTGAGGAATACGCCATCGATACCTCGCGGATTCGTTCGGGCTACCAGTGGTGCTTAAAATCGTACGACGTGCGCGTCGAGCGGGTGGGTGACAGCTTGCGAGTTTCTGGCCTTTGCAAGGGCGAGACAACCGCCGGCTACGCCTGTTCAGATGCAAGCGTGAGCCTGAGTAGCTACCAGCCCGAGAAGCCCAAGGAGGTGCTGGGGCGCAACGTGAAGGAAGGCCAGCTCATGCACGTGACCAGCAACATCATCACCCTGGAGATCTACGACGATTTGGTGATGGACGGTGACCGCATTTCGATCAACTTCAATGGCAAGTGGATCATCAAGAACAAGAAGCTGAAGAAGAAGCCCTTCACCGTTGAGTTGAACCTCAATGAAGGCGGAACGAACTACCTCGTCCTTCACGCCGAGAATCTCGGCAAGCAGCCGCCGAATACCGCCGCGGTGCGGGTCCTCGATGGCGCGAGCAGCCAGAAGATCACCCTCAGTTCCGACCTGGAAAGCTCCGACTACGTGCGGTTTGAGTTTGGGGAGTAGGCGATGCGCTTTCTGTTCCTGCTGTTGGGCCTGGTGCCCTTTTCGCTTTCGGCCCAGTGGAAGCGATCAATTCCGCTCGACTCGCTGGCCGAAGATGCCCGGATCGTCTGCGAGATCCTGCGCGAGGGACATCCACTATTCCATGACACGCTCGATCTGAAAGTACAGGCGCGCCTAGATCTGCTGGCCGAGTTTGAGGCGGAAGAGTTTGCCGAAGGGCTACCCAAGTCCGGGGCCACGCCGCTGGCTTTCAGTCACAACGTTCAGCGCTTGCTCGCGCGGTTCGGCGACGGACATCTGATTGTTGCGCCCGATTGGAGCGAAGACGGCCTGCCGCTGCTTTGTCCGTTGGCGATCCAGGTGATGTCCAACGGCACATTTATCAATGACATCGCGCAGTTCGGGATACCCGTTGGCGCGACCATCAATTCGGTGACCAACCCGGAGACAGGCCGCTCGATACGAAGCCGTTCGGATTTCTCGATCTCCACCGACGGCAACAACCAGGGCTACATCGACTTCGATCTGGGCCACAGTTTCGCCATCGAACTGTTGGGTGAAGTGGGTCTCTGCGATTCCTTCCAGGTCAGTTATACGCCCTACCAGATGAAGGATGAACTGGCCATAACAATCCCCGCGCAACCCTTCGATTCGCTCAAGCTCAAGAACACCGAGCGGGCGAGCTATTTTCCGCGCAGCTACGGGATGGAGCCGGGCTTCGAGTTCTTCCAAAAAATCCGAAATCGCCAGGAGCCCTTTCTCTACCGCATTGACTCGCTCGATGCCGCTCTGTTGATTGTCCACTCGTTCGGAACGCCTCACCAAACGTTCCCCGAGGAGCTGGGGCGCATCTATCAGCAACTGACCAAATGGGGCGTGCGCCACTTGATCATCGACGTGCGCGGCAACCTGGGAGGCTATCGCAACAACGCCTTGAACCTTTATCGGAATTTGGCGCAGGGGCCGTTTCAGGAGATCCAACTGCAGTGGGTGTCGACCTTGTTGGTGCCCCATCCTGAGTTGATTCGCCTGAGTTTTCCCGAAGACCCGCAGCATTTCATCGAGAACTTCTACGGGGACTATCAACCTGATTGCGACTGTTTCCACTGGGCGTTCGACCCCAGCGCAGAGGAGAATCTGCTGGGTCCACCCAAGAA
>CAYGKP010000105.1:0-8348 GCA_964350605.1 uncultured Cytophagales bacterium | reverse complement strand
CATCGGGATCATCGGAAACATGCAGGGCGTCAGGAGCGCCACCAGTCCCGAGAGAAATGCCACCCCGAAAAAGAGCAACAGGTCGAGGCCCGCCGAGGGCTTGTCCACTTCTTTTCCGCTATCGAAATGGTGGATGTCCAGATCGGCAAACCCAGCAGGCCGTGCGATGTCGCAAGTCCCTGATCCGCCTTGACCCGGACCGCCCAAGACCCGACGCATCGCTGCAATCTCTGCGGTCAAGCTGTCAATCGCGGCGCAGCAAGGGCCACCTCCGCCGTCACCCGCCAACTCGTCCCCACTCTTGGGGTCCTTTGGGTCTTTGATTTCGTCGGGGACCAGCTTGCCGGTGGTGAGGGTCACCTTCAAAGGACCCAAGTCGAACTTGCCGTCGACCGGAATGCATTGGCCGTCCTTGATGGTGCAAATCTGCCCATCAATCGTGCCCGAGATTTGGGGGGTTTGGCTCAGGATGCGGACCTTCTGGCGGAACGTACCCTTTCCGATGAACTTGGTGTACTCACACTCGAAAATGTCGTCGTATGCCTTCTTCGCACCGGGCGACGAAGTAGTGCCGACCAGCTCAAACGTTTTGTTCTTCTCGAAAAGGAAACTCGCGGGAATCGGGCCACAATCGGGATCAAACCCCGTTGCGTAGAGGTACCACCCTGCTGGAATGGTCGCCGTAAACTCAATCTCGACTACGTCGCCGAGCTTGACTTCCGATTGCAAATAGCGCGCTTCCCAAGTCGGCGCGATGCGCTGGGCCTGGACAGTGAGGGGCAGAAAAAGAAGGACCAACCAAAGGCCCGTGAGCAAACGCTTCATTGGTAGTGGAAACCGTGGCGCGAAGAAAAACATTCGCTAGCGTCCAATTTCGCCATAGCCGTGAAGGAAACGTGTCACCGTACGGACACCTCGGCGATAATTCTCGACCCCGAAACTTTCATTGGGCGAGTGGATCGCGTCCTCGTCGAGGCCAAAGCCAAGCAGCACCGCTTCGAGGCCCAATTTGGCCTTGAACAGGTGGACGATGGGAATGCTCCCGCCCTCTCGTTGCGGCAACGGTTCTGTGCCAAACACGTCTTTCATCGCCGCCGCCGCCGCTTGGTAACCGGGCAATTCGATGGGCGTCACCGCTGGGTGGCCGCCGTGGTGGGGGGTGATTTTGATTTTGGTGCCCATGGGCGTGTGGGCGATTAGGTGCTCGGCCACCAGTTCGGTGATGCGGTCGGGGTCCTGCGCAGGGACCAGACGAAAAGAAATCTTCGCATGGGCCACGGCGGGCAGAACAGTCTTTGCACCAGCACCAGTATAGCCGCCCCAAATCCCATTGATGTCGAACGAGGGACGAATCGCGGTCCGCTCACGGGGCAAGAAGCCTTCCTCGCCGCCGAGTTCTTCGACACCCAAATCCTTCATATAGGCCTCCTTATCGAACGGCGCGCGGGCCATCATCGAACGTTCCTCGGGGCTGACCGAAACCACATCGTCGTAGAAACCCGGAATCACTACTTGGCTGTTGTCATCATGCAGCGAAGCGAGTACGCCACAGAGCGCATTGACCGGGTTTACGACCGAGCCGCCGTACACGCCCGAATGCAAGTCGCGGTTCGGGCCCTGAAGGGTGACCTCCAAATAGCTGAGGCCGCGAAGGCCCGTAGTGATCGTCGGTACTTCGAGCGAAAGCATCGAGGTGTCGGAAATCAGGACCAAGTCGGCGGCCAATCGGTCCTTGCGCTCGTCAAGGATGAGCTCTAAGTTGTTCGAACCAATCTCCTCCTCCCCTTCGATCAGGTATTTGACGTTGCACTTTAGCGCGCCAGTTCTCACCGCCGTCTCGAAGGCTTTGACCTGCAAGTGGACCTGGCCTTTATCATCACAGGCCCCACGGGCGTAGATGCGTTCGCTGAGGCCCGCACCTTTTACATACGGCTCGAAGGGCGGCCGTTCCCAAAGTTCCACCGGATCGGGCGGCTGCACGTCGTAGTGGCCGTACACAAGCACCGTCGGGGCAACGGGATCGACAATCAATTCAGCAAAGACCACTGGGTTCCCCGAAGTCGGCCATTGCTCGACGGTCTTGGCTCCGGCCGCTTTCAGTTGTTCAGCGATGTAGTCCGCCGCCGCGGTCATATCGCCCGCGTGGGCCGGATCGGCACTAATCGAAGGAATGCGCAGCCAACCAAATAGTTCTTCCAAAAATCGGCCCTCCTCTGCGGCGACGTACGCATCGATCTGGGCACCCAGGGAATTACTCATCGGA
This sequence comes from uncultured Cytophagales bacterium, assembly GCA_964350605.1. GTDB lineage: Bacteria > Bacteroidota > Bacteroidia > Cytophagales > JAAEPT01 > CAYGKP01. The sequence continues at coordinate 6,085 of CAYGKP010000105.1, read as the reverse complement.
GACGTGTTCTTTTTTCAAGCGGAAGCGGTTCTCGTCACCTTTCATCAGGCGTTGAATGTTGCCGCGGTGCGAAAGCACCACGATGCCGAAAACCATGACCCCGAACATGACCAGCAGTTCGCTGGTACCATGCGGGTTGCAAGCCGGAATGGCCATCACAATCGGAAACACAAAGGTCGCGGCCAGCGAGCCGAGGCTGACGTAGCGCGAAAGCAGGAACACGAGGATGAAGGTGCCCAAACACAACAGTGCCCCCAGGGGATGGACCCCAATGGCGACCCCGAGCATGGTGGCCACGCCCTTGCCGCCTTTGAAGCCGACGTAGAGGGGAAAGATGTGGCCCAGCACCGCGCAGAGGCCAAAGACCAATTCGGTCGAGATTTGCACCGGATGGCTGAAGTAGAGGCCCACAAAGCCCGCGAGCCCTGCGACGGCCACCGCGCCGAGTCCTTTAAAGGTGTCGATGAGCATCACCAAGCCGCCCAATCGTTTGCCGAGCACACGGAAGGCGTTGGTGGCACCGGCGTTGCCGCTGCCGTGCTCGCGCAGGTCGACACCTTTGATCATGCGGCCCAGCCAAACGGCCGTCGGGATCGAACCGACCAAGTAAGCAGCCAGCATGCCCAGTCCAAGAAATGCAGGATAGCTCATGGGCCTATTCGCTGTCTTCTAAGTAATCCTCGAAGCCCCGCATCTCGGGCGCAGTCGAGCGTTCAATTTCTACCCCAGAGGGCGTGATGCCGAGGTAGTTGCTTTTGTAGCGGTTGATGAAAATCGCCTTCTGTACCGGGTCTTCGGGGGCGAAGTAGTACAAACCCTTCTCAGCGTTCGCGCTTTCCTTCGACTTGCTTTGAATCACCACGTTATAGTCGTCGTTCGACGAACTGGTGAACAAGTGATTGTCCTGGAAGCGGAAGAAGTACCAGTTGGTGGCATTGGCCTCCAAGTACAAGGTGACCTTCTCCTTTTCGCCACCGTAACCAATTTCGAGGTAGCCGAGCAATTGTGCGTTCACCGTGGTGTTGCCACAACTACTCAAAGTGATTGGACCCACGCTATACCAGGCGTTCTGCTCATGCGACCAGCGCATTTTTACGCGGCCCATGATGACACCCTTCGAGAATTTACCCGAAGCGGTATGCCAGCCCACCGGCTCCTGCAAGGCCTTCTCCTGGAAGTTCAGCGACGCCTTCTCGCCGATCAGCGGCGCGAACCGTACGCGGTCAGCCGGCTTGTAGGACTTGGCACGTGGCAAGCTGATCATCTCGGCCACATCGCCCAGCCGGCTACCCATCTGCCCGAGCAAGCCGGGTGGGAGCACAAAGTCAATGTCGACTAGAACATCCAATTCGGTCAGGGAATCCTTCAGGGTGTGTGTGCCCGAACCTGCCGCGTAGATATCAATTGGGTGATCCTTCACCTCTTCGCCCCAAGGCGGGATGAAATCGAATTTCCCCGCAAGGGTTAACGACTCCTGTTCCTCGTTGTAGGTAATCAGGTTGCCTTCCAGTGCCGTCGAATCGGCCAAACGGGTCTGGCTTCCGATGCGAAACGACTCGGTCGGTTGGTCATATTCGATCAGGCCAAAGGCCTCGAAGACACTCGGGTCGGTCTGGGCGATTTTCTGGGTCAAGAAAGTGAGGTAGACACCCCGCTGGTACTTGCGCCGGTGAATGCCTGTGAACGTCGGGAAGCCCCGCTCGGTGGTCACTCCGTCAACCGGCACACGCACTTGGTCGACGTTCTCCTCCATTTTGTACTTGAGGGTGTAGGGCACTTGCAGGGGCCCACGAAGGTCCAAGCGAACCGAGCCATCGAAGGCCAGAATTTGGTTCTCGGCATAGAGGCTGACCTTGCCTTCATAGAGCATTTTCGGCGCGATGTAGGCCGAGTCGGCCGTCTTTGCCTCGCTGTACGAAACCGTGTGGGTTTCCACATCGCCCCGCTTTCCGGGCACATCACGCTTGGTGAATTTATCGAAGGGAATCTCGGTGCTGTCGCCCGCGGTGTTCACGTAGGGATAGATCGCGTGACCATCGAACTTCTGGCGCGAGAAGATGTCGATCTCACCGCGCACCAGGGTATGGTACCCATTGGTCGTATCGGCCACGATGCGGACCTTCGAGAGGTGATCCATGTTGGCGTCGGCGCGGATGACCACCTTCTCCTCGTGGGGGTAAAGCCAGGCATCCACCACGTTGATCCGCTCGACCCCCGCGATGTCCAGGCGCGTGGAGTCCATTACATACAACGCACTCTCCGCGTTAAAGACCAGCGAGTCCTGCTTCGGGTGGGTCGAATAGAAATAGTCTGATGAACCGCCGGTACCCTTCAGGGTAATCAGGCGTTTGTCCAAGTCCCAACGCCCTTGCGACAGCGAGCTTTTGTATTGCAGATACGGAAAGCTGTTCGACGCAAAGCCCCGCACCTCGGGCGAGAAACTGGCATAACCAGAGTCCAGGCGGAATTGAAGGTTTACGTTATCGGACAAGAGCGCGGGTTTTACCGGATCCTCCGACAGGATTTCAAACTTGGCATTGCGGCCCCCATAGTTTTTTTGTTCGAAATGATACTGAGTCGAGAACGTACGCGAGCCACGGGTTTCCAAAATGCCCGAGCCGTACATGCCCCCGCGGTTGACCGTCGAAACACCTTGCAGCTTGGCCGAGTGATCGTAAAAGTCGAACAAGCCGGTACCGACTGTCTCCATGTAGAGGCTATCCTTGTAGGGCAACCAATTGATCTGGAAGTTCGAGCCCGCCATTTGGGGGAAGGTGATTTTGGGGTCCAGCTCCTTGTTGATGCCCGGCTTGGTGGTGCCTTTGTCGCAGGTGGCCTGGACGCGGTCGAGGTACATCACAAAGTCGTTGCTGTACACCACCGTGTTCAGGTATTCAACCCGTCCGTCCAACCGAATGCCCTGGCGAGAGAGACGGATGGTACCAAAGGCCTTGGCCGTTGTGCCGTACAGGGCATAGCCCTCGGCCGGAATCGGGTGAATGAACCCAAAAGACTTGTCGGGCAATACACCGATCGTTTCTTCGAAAGGCGGGAAGATATCGCCGGAGAAAAAGGTACCCGGGTACTTGATCGACTCGGCCAGGTTGGCGGAGAGGGAGTCAGCGACGAACGGCGGAATCTCAAACTTGACCGACTTGTCGTAAGCCCCCTCAAGGATCGACTTCGAATCGAAATAGAAATAGCCGCCTTTCTCGGCATCAAAGTACGGGTATTCGGGGTAGCTCTGGAGGTTTGCGCGGTTTTCCGGCTTGTTGATGTAGAGCGTCCCCGAGGAGTTTTGTAGGGTGTTTTCCAGGGTTTCCTCCTGCCCTTCGGCGACGGCACCTGTGCTGTCGGGCACGGGCACGGTGAACACGATGTGCGCCACCGAATCCATGCTGACCAAGAAGTTCTGGTAGTCGAAACGCAGATTGCGGCCTTTGAAAACGTGGTTGGTGGTGGTGATCTCACCGTCAAACTCGATCAACATGTCCTTGCCGATGCGCACGTTGTTCCCCTCGGGAATGAAGCGCACGTCGAGCGAATCGGATACCTGCATCTCCGACACCCCGTGAACGGTCAGGATCATGTCGTTCAGGTTCAGCTCGGCGTTCGGCCCGGCCGAATAGAGTGAGATGATCTGGATGTGGTCGTAATCCTTCTTCTTGAGACGCGCCAGGAAGTAGCGGCTGCCCTTTTCCAGGATGGTCACTCGGCCCTCGATGGGGTCGTAATCCAAATAGCCATAAGGCTCCAAGGCTGCCAGGGCCGCCCGCATGGTCGAAGGGTTGATGTTGTAGCGCTTGGCCAGGTCGTCGGACAAGAAGTCGCGGCGGCGGTTCTCGTAGGAATAATTGACGGCCATCTGCAGCGGATGGAAATTGTAGATCCCGCGCAATTGCAGGTAGCGGATCTCGTCGAAATAGCCCATCGATTCAAATAGGGCGGGCACCCGGTTGCGGGCCTGAAGAATCTGGAAGGCAATCAGGCTGTCCTCCAAGTTCCAGATGATCCCGTCGATGATCATCTCGATTTGGTGGTATGAGTCGATGACCGGGGCATTGCGATAGCCGCCTTTGTCATCCTTGCGAAGGAACAGGCGCTGGGTGTTGCGATTGTAGCGCACCTCCATGCCGGGGTGATAGATCGAGTCGCGGCGGTCGCGGATGGTAATGGCTGCGGGCATGGCCGTGATTGTCGAGTCGCCAAAAGCGATGTTCGGGGCCCTGATCTCCAAGCGATCCTGACCACCCCGCTCGACCACGAGCTTCGACTCACCCTCCTTATAACTGGCTGACGAGAAGCGGTGTCCCCGCAAGGAATAGCCCCCCTCGTACCGCATGCCTTCGCCCAGGCCTTCCACGACAACATCCGCATCGTAGGACATGAAGCGGGGAAAGCTGTTCGAGATGGTATCGCGGCGCGGTTTGCTCTCGAAATTGAAGATGCCTTCTGGCGGGGTTTTCACGCGGCCCGGGTGGTTGAGCGTTGCATCATACGTTGTCAACTTTGGGTTGCGGATGACCATGTCATACCCCTTCATCTCGGCGTAGACTTCTGGCAGACCGGCCGCTGCCCAGTCGAAGGTGCCTCCTTCCCCGACCCAAATGCCTTTGGGGATCATGAGATCACCGCTGGTTTTCTTCAGAGCAACGGAGTCGTATTGGGTCACGATCACCAAGTCCACCCCATCGAGGTGAAGGATTTCCCCCTCCAATGTGGGCAGCGGCGGCGGCGCAAATTCATACACCGTCTCGGCCGTCACGACAGGATCAGCAGCGGGTGCCGACCAATCCTCGGTACCCCAACTTTCCGTCTCCCAGTCGTCGAACACATCGGCTTCCCAGTCCTCTTCGTAGGCATCGTAATCCTCGGTGGCATACGGATCATAGGTCTCGTAATCCTCCGGCTCGGGGGCGTATTCGGGCTCCGGCTCGGGCTCGGGCGGGGTGAGCAACCGCAGGTGCCCCTTGCCACCCAAGGCATACAGCTTGTTGAAGCTGCTTTGGTACAACAAGTCCTCCTCGTAGTACCGACGCAGGGTGGTCAGGTAGGCGGTCCAGTTGGGTTTGTTCTGCGTCTTCGCCAGCGATTCGATCATCAGGAACAGCGTGTCCAGGTCCGCGCCTCGTACTTCGCCGGGCCCCGTCGCGGCATGGACGGTCCGGATGTAGGTCGAGAAATGGGGGTAGGCCTTGAACTTCCGGTCCACGAGAAGCTGCATCACTTCCATGAAGCGGGCCTTCTTATCGCCGGGCAACGCGCCGGACCACAGTTCGTCCATTTGCGCCATGGCCTCAAGGGCTTCGGGTTTGCTAGTGACTTCCAGGGCGGCCTTCACGTCGAGGACGAAGGTCTCCGGCTCGTCGGAAAAGGTGTACACCTGCGCACAAATCGGCGCGAGGGTCGAAAGGGCCAGGACAGTGGTAAGAAGAAACTGCTTCATCAATGGGCTTGAAAAACGGCCATCAGCCAATTTTCTCGCTCGTCCGAGCGGACAAAGCGAAGGCCGGCGTCTTGCGCGGCCAATTGAAGGACGGGAAGGTCTTGGGGTAAACATCCCGAAAGGACAAGATACCCCTTTTCGTCCAAACGAGCGGCGAAGCCATTCATTTCAGCCAAGAGGACGTTGCGGGTGATGTTGGCCAAAATAACCTGAAACGGTCCCTTCGCTGCGGGCACCTCATCCAAGGTACCCAAGGCCATTTCGATTGACTGGGCCCCGTTTTCCTTCGCGTTGTCGAGTAGGTTTTCATAGGCCCAGGTGTCGTTGTCGTAGGCCACCACCCGTCGCGCGCCACGCTTGTGGGCCAGGATGGCCAGCACCCCGGTGCCCGTCCCTGCGTCCAAAACGTCCAATCCTTCGACGGGCAATTCCAGCAAGGTCTTGACCATCAAATAGGTCGTCCCGTGATGGCCGGTGCCAAAGGCCATGCGCGGGGTGACGATCAATTCGTGCTCCGCCTTGGGGTCGGATTCATGAAAGCTGGCGCGAATGCGCACCCGGTCCTCGCTCCACAGGGGTTCGATGCTGGCTTCCCAGGGGGCGGTCCAGTCCTTTTCCTCGGTGGGCGCGAGGAGCAAA
>CAYGKP010000104.1:0-8423 GCA_964350605.1 uncultured Cytophagales bacterium | reverse complement strand
CGGGGGGCCGACCGACTCGGACTGGTGGGCCGGCAGCGGGTTGGGGGCCAGGGCCAGCAGGAGGAGCGGGAGAAAGCGGTTCATAGGGGCGGTGCTGCAACTTACGAAACAAGCGAATGCGACAGGTGGCTTTGTAGGCAAGAAAAAACCCGATCCGCGGTCGGCAGATCGGGTTTGCTAGTGTGCCAGGGTTCGGCTATTTATCGGTCGCGTCTTCGGCGGTCATGGCCGAGACTTTTTCGGCACGGGCCTTCATGGCTTTGTAGGCCTGCGAGTCCTCGTCGAGGCGCGATTTGTTCTTTTCGACTACTTCCGAGGCCTCCTTCACGTTCTTTTGTGCCTTCGGGATTTTCATCTTGTTGGGCATGTCCTTGGCCTTCGTGACCGCGTCTTTGCCTTCCAGCGCCAGGGCTTCCCCTTCGGCTTTCAACGCTTCATACTCATCGCCTAGTGCCACTGCGCGATCGTCGAACTCTTTGGCTTTTTTGTAATCCTTATCGGCGCCTTCCGCGTCGCGCACTTGGTGGGATTCGATCTTTTGCTTGACTTCTTTTTCCAGTTCCTGAATCTCGAGGTCCAACGCCTGCACGTCGGCGGCCAGTTTATGCACCTTCGCATCGAAGGCATAGGCGGAAGTCACGTAGTCATCGACTGGGGCGTAGCCAATTTGGTCGGGGGCCTGGGCTTTCAACAGCAAGGTGGTGCCCAGAAAAAGGGAGAGGGTAAGCAGAAGCGTTTTCATCGGGAAAAAGGGAATTTGGTTGTCCCCACAACCTAGCAAAAATCGGGCAGTTAGCTCGGCTGCTCGCTCTTCTTCTCGCCTCGGAAAAAACCGAAGCGCCGGAGCATCTTCTTCTCGAAGGCCCAAAAGAACTTCCATTGGAAGAAGATGACCGCGTAGGTTAACAGGAAAATCTGGTAGCAAATGAACCCAAAGGGAATGTAGAGCGCGTAGTAGGCCCAGGTGCCCCGCTCGATCCCCATTGCGTTGAGCGCAGGCAACATCACATAGGGCTTGAAGAGGAAGGCGAGGCTGCTGCCTGCCAGCGCGAAGACCAGGAAGATCAGCGCGAATTGCCAGTTGTGCTCTACGCCCCAACGGGCTTTCCAGCGTTGAAAGAACGAACTCATTAAATAGAAACTCAGCGAGCGGGCAAAGCTAGGAAAGCGGCTGCAATTCATCGTCCAGCCATTGGTCGGCGTTCTTCCAACCTGAAACGAGCGGAAGGGGCGCTTTCAGTTGAAGCGGCTCTTTTTTCACGGGATGCTCGATGGTGAGCAGGTAGGCGTGCAGCAAAATGCGCTGGTCGCGCTCTGGTGTTTTTGCGCCGTATTTTAGATCGCCCCGAATCGGTGCGCCCATCGCCGAGAGTTGGGCGCGGATCTGGTGGGGGCGACCCGTGTGCGGCTCGACCTGAAGCAATGAACCTTCCGGCACATCACCGAGCCAGTGATAGTGCAAGCGCGCTTCCTGGGCATCGTGCTTGGGTTCTTTGAAGGCGGTGGTCATCACTTTCTTCTGGTCTTTTCGCAGGTAGTGGACTAGTTCTCCATCAATGTCCTGGGGCTGTTTGATGGTGATGGCTAGGTAGGTTTTTCGCACCTCGCGCTTCTTGAACGCTTCGTTCAGGCGAACGAGGGCCTTCGAGGTTTTGGCCAGCAGCAGCACCCCGCTGACCGGGCGGTCGAGGCGATGGGGCAACCCCATAAAGACCGCGCCGGGCTTGTTGTAGTGGCGCTTCACGTAATCCTTGGCCCAATCGACGGCGCACAGGTCGCCCGTCTCGTCGTCTTGCGACAGCATGCCGGCGGGTTTGTTGAGGGCCAACAAATGGTTGTCCTCGTAAATGATTTCGGGTGCAATCACGCCGTGTAGCTTTCTTCTTCGCTGGGGAAATCGCTCGAACGCACGTCTTTGATGTAGCGTTGGACCGCGTCGGTAATGACCGAGTGTAGGTCCGCGTATTGGCGCAAGAAGCGGGGGTGGAATTCGTTGTTGATGCCCAGCATGTCGTGGCTAACCAAGACTTGTCCATCCACGTGGGGCCCTGCACCAATCCCGATAATCGGAATCGAGACTTTCTCGGTCACCTTCTGAGCCAGCTCGGCAGGGATCTTTTCTAGCACGATGGCAAAGCAGCCGATCCCCTCGAGGAAGAGTGCGTCTTCGATCAGTTTTTCGGCTTCCTCTTCTTCGGTGGCCCGCAGCTTGTAGGTCCCGAATTTGTAGATGGATTGGGGGGTCAGGCCCAAGTGGCCCATCACAGGCACGCCCGCTGAGAGAATCCGCTTGATCGACTCGCCGACTTCCTGGCCGCCTTCCAGCTTGATGCAGTGAGCCTCGGCCTCCTTCATGATGCGGATGGCCGACCGAAGGGCTTCCGAGGAATTTCCTTGGTAGGACCCAAAGGGCAAATCGACGACCACCAACGCCCGCTCGATCGCGCGGATCACCGAGCTGGCATGATAAATCATGTGCTCTAAGGTGATGGGCAAGGTCGTCTCGTGCCCCGCCATCACGTTCGAGGCCGAGTCGCCGACCAGGAGCACATCGATGCCTGCATCGTCCAGGATGCGGGCCATCGAATAGTCGTAGGCGGTCAGCATGGTGATCTTCTCGCCCGCGGCCTTCATCTCGTGAAGGCGGTGGGTGGTCACTTTGCGTCGGTTTTCGCTGCGTTTGGACATGGGCTGGGCGCTGGGCCTGGGCGAAGTTAGGAATTCGTGGCCCGAGGCCCGGTAAGAAAAGTGCGAGAGTTCGGTTACAATCTAGAATCGGGACGCATCTATCAGCATAACACGGTTTTATTAACCAGTTCTCTCTGCTGCGAAAACGGCGCCCTCACCATGGGGCGTCGTTTTCCTTTTTAGGCCTTTTTGTTTTTCAGGGCGAATGGCACCCACCCGTTTCGAATCGCTTTCCCCCGGCGTTCCTCGTAGACGGTCGCGACAATCAGGAGCATGAGCAGGTTGTAGATCGTGTCCTCGACCGGGATGGTTAGGATGCGCAGGCCCATGTTTTCCGCGTTGTTGTACCAGACAACCTGATCTTCGATCCCCGTGCCCGTGAGGATGCCATTGACGAGCAGAAAGGGAATCAGTACGAACAGGTAGGCAAAGTAGAACCGCGAGAGCCACGCGGCCTTGATCCACAGGGCGTGGATCAACAACAAGGCGGCGCAAAGCGAGAAGGTCAGGGCGGTGTACCAGCGGTCGTAGAATACGATGGCCAAAGTTAGAAGCCCGACGATCAGCACCCACGTGATGATCTTGGTGGGCATCCCAGCAAAGGGGTCGGCCTTGATGTGAAACCGAACCGCCTCGTAGATGAACAAGCAGGCATAGGGGACCGCCAGAAAAAACAGCCATTCCTCGACGGGTAGGTTCCAGAGGTAGGTGCCCGTCAGGTAGGCGGGGTTGAATCCCCAAAAGCCCGCCTCGGTAAAGGCAATGTCCCAGGGCAAATAGATCGCCGCCATGACGAGCAGGCCAGGGAAGAGAAAGCGCCAGTTTTCGCGAAATCGAAAGTGCCAGCGCTCGAAGCTCAAGGCCAGCGGGCCGAGGAGCGTAAATAGGTCGAGGAACAGATAAGTGTAGTGACCGAACATCGCCGCTAGGTCACCAGGCCCTGGTCGCGCCGGGCGGCCTCGCGGGCTTCGCGGTAGTATTTCATCGGCACGATGAGCAGGCCGAAGCACTCGCCCTCCTCCTTACCCAGGTGTTTGTGGTGCACCTTGTGTGCCTTGCGAAGGGCCCGCCAAAAGGCCGAATCCGCTCGCTTCAGCCAGGGAAAGCGTTGGTGGATGAATACGTCATGAACCAGGAAATAGGCCAACCCGTACATGGCGATGCCCACACCGATGAAGAATTTGTAGTCGAACCCGTCGATCGAGCCCAGGATGAATAGCGTCGAAGAAGGCACGGCATAGACCAGGAAAAAGCGGTCGTTTCGCTCGAAAAAGCCGGAGTGGGGCTGGTGGTGGTCGCGGTGCCAGGTCCACAGAAAGCCGTGCATCACGTACTTATGCATGGCCCAGGCGGAGAATTCCATGAGCAGGAACGTGCCCAGGGCTACGGCGGTAGAAAAGAGAATACTAGGCCACATCGCGCATCGCGTCGGCCACCCGTTCGAACAACAGGCGAAACCAGACGGTGTAAAGGTCGGGATTTTCGTTCATCGAGGCATGAATGGCCGCTGGGCTGAGGTACTCGGTCGCCATGACCTCCGCCGGGTTGGGCTTTGGTGGCCGTTCGGTTATGCCGATGAACACATGGTCGTATTCATGTTCCACCATCCCGCCTTCCAATTCAGTGAGGTAGAGCAAATGGGAATGATAGCGCAGTGGGCAGGAGAGGTCGATTTCCTCCACTAAGCGGCGTTGGGCGGCATCTTCCAGCGATTCCCCAGGCAGGGGGTGAGAACAACAGGCATTGGTCCACAAACCGGGAGAGTGGTACTTCTCCATCGCGCGTTGTTGTAGCAACATTCGCCCATCGGGGTGGAAAAGGAAGACCGAAAACGCCCGGTGGAGCAGCCCCTTTCGGTGGGCTTCCATTTTCTCCATCGTGCCGATGGGGTTGTCCTGGTTGTCGACCAAAATGACCTCGGGCATCCTTAGATCAGGTTCAAGCGGTGGCGCGCATAGCTGTTCACGAAGATCAAATACTTGCGCCGGTTGGGGATGCGAATGCGCTCGGTCTGCACCCGTTCGGGCGGCGTGCGCTGGATTTTCTTGAGCAGCTTGTGATAGTAGATGTAGGCCACGTAGACCCCAAAGCGAGCCTTTTTCGGAAGTTCCAGGATGCCCAGGTAGCCTTCGTGGAAGTCTTCGGCGATTTCCGCTTCAATGCGGCGTTTATCCACTTCGCTGAATACCGTCAGGTCGACCCCCGGGAAGTACATCCGCCCAAGGCCCTCGGCATCGGCCTTTAAATCGCGCAGAAAATTGATCTTCTGGAACGCCGCCCCCAGGCGCATGGCCCGCGGCTTGAGGCGTTCGTACATCGCTTGGTCTCCGTCGACGAACACCCGAAGGCACATGAGACCCACCACCTCGGCTGAACCCAGGATGTACTCCTCGTAGGAAGTGAGGGTGTGTTCGCTTTTGTCCAGGTCCATCTCCATGCTGCGCAAGAAGGAGTCGATTAGTTCGCGCTCGATGCCATAGCGGCGCACGGTATCCTGAAAACTGTTGAGGATGGGGTTCAGGCTGATGCCCTCCTCTATGGCCAAATAGGTATCCTGGCGAAACCGTTCGAGCAGTTCGCGCTTGGGGTAGTCATGGAAGGTATCCACAATCTCGTCGCCCAGGCGCACGAAGCCATAAATGGCGTAAATGGGGTCTTGCACTGCGCTGCCCAGGAACCGAATCCCTAGCGAGAACGAGGTGCTGTAGGCCCGCGTCGTCAGGCGGCTACACCGCTGGGACACGCTGTCGAACAGTGCCTTGTTGTTGCTCATGGTCGGTCGGTTTGCGGTGGTCGGTCGGTTCACTCAAAAGCGGCATCAAGTCGTTGGCGGCCATCTGTCCGCTGATCAGTGCGGGCGGAAGGCCAGGGCCCGGAACCGTTAACTGCCCAGCGAAGCGAAGGTTCTTCACCTTGCCGTTTTTCATCTTGGGCTTCAAGATCGCAGTTTGGCGCAGGGTGTTGGCCAGGCCATAGGCATTGCCCTTGAACGAGGAGTACTCTGAAAGAAATTCACGGTGCGCGAAGCTGCGCTGATACACAATGTGCTCGCGGATCTTTGTACCCGTTCGGGCTTCCAGGCGGTCGAGGATGAGGTCCAAGTATTTTTCGCGTACGCCTTCTTGTTCGGTCAGGCCAGGGGCCACGGGAATCAAGAGAAAGAGATTCTCCGATCCCTTTGGCGCGACCGAGGGGTCGGTCTTGGAAGGGGCACAGGCATAGAACAGCGGGGCCGAAGGCCACTGCGGATTGTCGTAAATCTCCTGGGCGTGGCGGCCGAAGTCCTCGTCGAAAAAGAGATTGTGGTGCAGCAAGCCGGGAATCTCCTTGTTGACCCCAATATAATAGAGCAAGCAGGAAGGGGCCATCATGCGCTTGTCCCAATAGGCCTCGCTGTAGCGGCGACCTTCGGGTGGCAGCAGTTGTTGTTCGGTGTGGTGATAATCCGCGCTCGAGATGTAGGCCTCGGCTTCAAAGTCGCCCTTCGGGGTGTGGGCACGGACGATCTTTTTACCCGAAAGCTCCAGCGAACTCACCGGTGCATTGAATTGGAACTCAACGCCCAATTCGGTGGCCAGGCTGGCCATGCCTTTGAAAATTTCGTGCATCCCACCCATTGGATACCAGGTGCCTAGGCCCATATCCGCGTGGTTCATCATCGAGTAAAGCGCGGGGGTATCCTGGGGTTTGGCCCCCAGAAAGAGGATCGGAAACTCGAGGAGTTGGAGCAACCGCGGGTCCCTAAACGAGCGGCGGATGAACTTCGAGAAGGAGGTAAACAGGTTCAAGCGCAACGCACCTTTCATGACCCGCCATTCGGCAAATTCGAAGATTGAATGGCTGGGCTTCTGCACCAAGCCGTCCATTGCGATCGAATATTTAAGTCCCGCATCGGCCAGGAACGAACGCAGCTTCAACCCTGCCCCGGGCTCAATGCGCTCGAACAAAGCCTCCAACCCGGCCATGTCGGCGGGCAAATCCATCTGTTCGCCGGGAAAGAAGACCCGGTAGGAGGGGTCGAGCCTGATGAGCTCGTAGTAGTCCGAAGGTTTCTTGCCGAAAAACCCAAAGAACGTCTCGAAGGCATCGGGCATCCAGTACCAACTGGGCCCCATGTCGAAGGTGAAGCCCTCGGCTTGAAATTGGCGGGCGCGACCCCCCACCTGGGCGTGGCGTTCCAGCACTTGTACTTGGTGGCCTTCCGCCGCCAAATAACAAGCACTGGCCAGGCCCGAAGGGCCCGCTCCGATCACTATGGCTTGACCCATTGGCTCTTAGCTGCGCGATAGGTTAATTCTGGTACCCCTGCAAGGTGGCGGCCAGACGCTTACGCGCAAAGAAGATACGGCTTTTCACCGTGCCGATCGGCAAACCCAACTCGTCGGCGATCTCTTTGTACTTGTATCCGTCGGCGTGCATGAGCAGTGGACGCTTGTAGGCTTCCTCCAATTCGAGGATTTGCGCCTTGATTTCATTGTACGAAGTGTAGCCTTCCACCGGCGACTGATCCTGACGACCCACGTTGTTGAGCAGATACTGATCCTCGGTCTGGTCGTTGGTGGTGTAGCGATTCGAGGAACGCTTGATCTGGTTGATGAACGTGTTGCGCATGATGGTGTAGAGCCACGCCTTCAAGTTGGTGTTGGGGCGAAACTTGCTGCGGTTCAGCAAAGCCTTCAACATGGTCTCTTGCACCAAGTCGTTTTGTTCGTCTTGGTCGGTGGTGAAACGGCGCGTAAAGAGCAGCAGTAGGCCGCGCATCTCGGTGACTTGGTTATTGAACTCCAGGGCAGTCATGGCAATGGGTGTGTCGTGTCTTGTTTAACGATCAACACCATAAACTTAAACAAGGATAGTTCTACTTCCAAGTTGGAACATGAAAGTTTTTCTATCATTTCTCTATCACATACAGATTCAAGCAAATGCACGATGGTCCAGGCCCTGCGATGGGACTGTGTAAAATATTGAAAATCAGAGGACTAGTTGGCCTCGGACGAGCGGGGAATCAGCGCGCTGAGGCGCGTACGAAAATCGCCCAAACTGCCTATGGCAATGATGTTTGAGGCCGTCCAGCGCGGCTCCTGGGCCGCCCGGCCCGATACATATAGGTGGCGAGGAGCGATGTGCTGGGCGACTTTGGTCAAGCGTTCGGCTTGAAGGGCGGGGTCCTGCGGCGCGGTTAGGTGGGTAAGCACATGGTCGGGATTCCGTTGGTTGACCACCGCCACGACATCCTCGGCGGGCACCGACTGTCCCAAGTAAATCACTCGCCCGCCCCGACGTTTGATCATCAAGTAACTGAAGAGCAAGCTCAACTCGTGTAGCTCCCCATCGGGCAGGTATAGCAAGAAGCTCGGTGCGTTGAGGTCTTCGGTGCGGGGCAGCGACTCGATGCCTGCGATCATCTTTTGGCGCACCAAGTGACTGACGAAATGCTCCTGTGCGGGGTTGATGTGCCCGGTCATCCACAGTACGCCGATGCGCTCGAGGAAGGGGTACAACACCTCGACCATCGCCCGTTCGATGCCGAAGCGCGCTTGGAGTGCATCAAACTGAAAGTGGAAGGCCGGCTCGTCGTACTCGATCATGGCGCTGACCAGACCTGTGATGCCCGATTCCTGGTCCCCGGTGTGGGGATCGAGGGAGAGCACTCGTATGTGCAGGGCTTCAGGCGACAGAGTGGCCAAGTCGGAGATGCGCTCGCCTTGGTGCACTAGCATCGCCACGTTCAGCAC
>CAYGKP010000103.1:0-8432 GCA_964350605.1 uncultured Cytophagales bacterium | reverse complement strand
CAGGCGTGGCTGAAGGGCCGCGCTGCCGGAAACCGCTACCCGTACGCGTCCGCCAAGGGCGGCCCGCCATTTCTTGAAGACCAATTTGTCTGCGATGAAATGTTGGATGCGATAGCCAAGCGAGCCATTGTTGTGCAGGTCGTACTTGTTCGCAACGCGGAGGCCCCACAAGGCGATGGCCTTCATGATGCCTTTTTTGGCTTCGCTTTTCGCCTCGATTTTTCCGTACACTTTTTCGAGCAAGCGCGGTACGGTGGTGAAAATGTGTGGACGTACTTCTTTGAGGTTGTCGGCGATGGTGTCCATCGACTCGGCAAACGCGACCTGGATGCCGTTGGCCAAGTAGAGGTAGACGAGCATTCGCTCGTACACATGGCAAATGGGCAGAAAACTGAGGGCCGTATCGCCCGGCGTAACGGGAAGCAGAGGCGTGGCGGCCCGCACTTGGTGAAGCAAATTCGAATGGGTCAGCATCACCCCTTTCGGATCGCCTGTGGTACCCGAGGTGTAGATGAGCGTCAAGAGACTTTCGGTGGTTACGTCTTTGATGCGCTCCTCCAATGTTGCGCGGTACGTCAAGTCAGCTTTCGCCAGAAGTGTTTCCCAACTGGGTACGCCCACCTGCGGCGCGAGGGCGAAGAGTTCCAGCTTGCCACCGAGAGCCTCATTGGCCTTGCTCGCTTCTTCGAGAATTTCGGGGCTGCCAATGAACAGGCGTTTGATGCCCGCGTCGCGGCAAATGAACGTGTAGGTTTCGCCTTGCAGGTTGGGGTACATCGGAACGCTGACCGCCCCGACTTTCTGAAGGGCGAAATCGAGCACGACCCACGGAATGCTGTTGTACCCAATCAAGCCTACGTTCTCGCCGGGCTTCACGCCATGGGCGATCAGGCCAAGGGCCAGTTTGTCCACCGTTTCACGCAACCGCTCGATGGTCCATCCTTGGTACTGCCCGGCGATTTTTTGCTGGACAGCAGCGGATTGTGGGTAGTTCTCTGCTTGTTGGTCAAGGACCTCAAAAAGTCGGGTACTGGGCATGTTGCGCGTAGAAAATGTCAAGAAAACATCCGTTTCCTTCAATATACGTGAATTGGCTAGTTGAGGATGTCCCCCCGCAAGGCGCGGTAGCGCCGACGTGCCTCCGCACCCAGCGAAGAACCTGGATGTTCGATCAATAGGCGCTTGTAGGCAGCCATCGCCCCCTTGGGGTCGCCGCGTTTTTCTTCCAAGAGTTTGCCGAGGGCCAGTAACGCATCGTCACCGAACAGATCCTGCGAAAACTGGTCGGCCAGCTCCTGATAAATCGCCTGGGCTTCGTCCAGGCGGCCCATTCGTTCCAAAATTCTTGCCCGCCTCCAGCGGATGTCATCCTGCAAGGGGTGCGCGCCGATGGCGTTCTGCAAACTGTCGAGGGTCGCGAGGGCGGCTTTGTCCTGATGCAAGTAGAGTTGCAGATCGGTCCGCGCGAAAATCGGCAAGGCTCCCACCGCGCTGTCCGCGATCGCGTGATCGGAAACGAGTAAGTACAGTTCGAGTGCGTCGTTCGCCATCCGCCGTGAGGTAGCTTCTTTCAAGACCCGAAGGTGGGCGCGCGCCAAGTCGAAATCGCCTCGGTAGTAGGCGAGCCGCGCCCCTCGCAATTTGGCCTCGTAGCCCAAGGGGTGTTGATGGAAATCCTTCTCGACCTGCGCGTAGCGCAGCGCGGCTTCCCAGGGTTCGCCCGCAATCAAGTCCAAATCGCCAAGGAGCAACCGAGCTTCCGCTTTTTCCTCGAGGCGAACCCGACCGTTGTTTTGCAAGGCTGTTAGCTCAGCGCGGGCTTCGTCGATCTGGCCCAGGTAACGCCCCCGCAATTCCGCGACACGCAGTTGATACTGCGACCGCCGCACCAAATCGCGCTCGCCATTGATCAGCTTTTGATAATCGGCGATCAGCTTTTCGACTTCGCGAGCCGCCACGGGATACTTCTCTAGGAGCTGCGCTTCGCGCAGCGAAATTTTTAGCCCCGCCGCCGATTGGGCTAGCGTACCACTTCGATAAGTGTCGGCCACGTAGTCGGCGACTTCGATCGCTGTTTCGGTTTGGCCGTTTGCCTGAGCCATTTCGGCCAGGCCGAGTAAGGTCGGTCCTTGATCCGCGAAGCGGCGGTCGAGCGCGCGGTACTGGGCAAAAGCTTCCGAGAACCGACTTTGCTGCACATACAACCACCCCAGAGCCAACACCCAGAAGCTTTCGCCACTTTCTCGCTGCTGGCGGATAAGCAGCTTCCGCTCGACTGTTTCGAAATCGCCCGACTCGGCGAGCGGTTGCTGCAGGCTGGCCAATTTTTGGTCGGCGCTTCCGGGCTCGTCCTTCAGGTACTCCAGTTGCTCCTCCCAAAACGCATCCCGGTCGCCCAAGCCCCAGACGGCCTTGGCAAACTGCGGACTCATTGCGTTGGGCTGTCGGGTCCGGTCGCGGTAGGCCGTTAGGTATCGTTTCGCGCTGGTGTACGCCTTCCGTTCAATCAAGCGGTCGCCGACCCGTTGGGCTTTCGGGTAATTTTCCCGCGTTTCAATCAAGAGTTCGGCCAGTGTTTTTTTCGACCGTCGGCTATTGAGCCATTCGTTTTGCACGTGATACCGGTCGGCGAGCAGTTCGACGCGATCCGGCTCATCGGAAATCGCAGCGCGCAAATACCGGTCGGCTTGGTCGAATTCCTCCAAACGGTAGAGGCAATCAAGGTACTGGTCATGGTCAAGTCCCGTGAGGGGTTCGGACTTGGCTGCGCGTTGGTAGGCATCACGGGTGCCTTGGCAATCGCCGTTTTGAAAGGCGGAACGAGCTGTTGGCAAGTCGCCCTGGGCCCACAAAGAATGGGTAGGTACGGCCAGCAAGCAAATCGAGAGAAGAAGTGGTTGTCCCCAGTTCACGGTGTCTAATAATGGTAATAGAATAAGAATTATGATCTATTACTATTCATTAAGGTTGTGGATAGGTGGAGAAGTTTGTTCTGCACACGCTTGACAATCGATTGCCCACACGAAGAAGCGGTTACCCACAAGTTATTTCTTATCATTTTAGATTTTAACTACCTGAAAATCAACTATATACTATTGAATTAACAGTGAAGAGAAGTCTTCAACAGCTTATGCACTTTCAGGTTTACGTGGATAGTCCCTGTGGAAAGTGGTGCATGATTGGCAGTTGACATTTGAGATGATTGGGGTTGTTCCTTATCAACGGGGTTTGTCCACTGACCCCACGGGTTATCCCTTTTCTTTCCACAGGGTGGTTAGCACAGATGACCCTGCATCCGAAAGGGGTGTCATTTTGTTCTCTAGAACGACAAGACCAGGTCGGCCAATGTCCAGTTGGCTCGAACAAAGTGTTCCTTGGGCAAAAAGTAGGAGGGCTCTGGTGTCAACCGGTCCCGAACCGAACCAGTTTCGTAGCGGCCATCCGAATTTTCATCAATGCGAACACGCACCCGGAAGGTTCCGCCGCTTAGGTATGCCCATCGGAACGTGGTGCAGCCATAACAGGTCCGGACGGTTTCTCCTTTCTCATCCACCAAATCAATCCAATAGGCCGGAAGCGTAGTTTCCACACGACCCTGAATTGTGGCAAAGTCTTCCCCAACGCGAGGTGTTACCAGAAGGCTGTCGGAAGAGGTCGACTGACCAAAGCCAGACTGAAAGCAGGTATCACGAATGACTAGCGCAAAACCATTCTTCCACGCCGCATGTATGGGTAAGGTCCACGTCATCCGATCGGATGACCACTGGCCCACGGTGTCCAAGCGTTCAATCCTTGTAATGCTGTCCACCTGAATCCAGATGCTATCAGGATCCCAAGAAACGATCGGTTGTGAAAAGCGCAACGTCAGCGAATCGCCGGGTGCAAAGGAGTTTGAAACAAGTTGTGCTGTTGGTGCTTTTGGAGTGGGCACCTCGCGTAGGCGAACGGTATCCTCCAGTACCAGAGTCTGACCAGATTCATCGGTGATGCTTAGGGTGATGATCCGTTCGCTCGGTTCGTCCTTGCTGAGGTGGAGGACTACTTCGGTTGGTTCTTCCGCGCTGATCGAGGGGAAGTAGGTTGCGGTGAGGGAATCAACAGGACTGACCGTCGCGATGGGTCGCGAGAACGAAAGGCGAACGACCTGACCATCTTGTTTCCCACTGAGGTACCGAAGGGAATCGGAAGCCACCTTGAAACTGGCCAGTTCGAGTTTGTCGGTTTCGCCCACTACCACAGGTTCTGGCCAGAGCGCGACCTCTTCCTTTTCCTCACAGCGGCGCGAGTCGTTTTCGTCTTGATAGGCGAAGAGCCAGAATTCTCCCGGGGGTAGGAAGGCGAACGTGAAGCCTCCCCGCTCGTCCGTTTTGGTCAGAAACCGGGCGGCTTCGTTGCGGACAACCAAGGGATTGGCCGATTCCACGGGATACAGCTCGACTAATGCACCGGCCAAGCGCTCTTTCGTGTCGTTGCTAACAACCTTTCCCCGCAACGATAGGCTATCGATCTGTGGCCCGGTGCTAAAAGTCCATTGAAGAATGGGGACCGGATTCTTTTCCGTTAGGTCTTCCACGACCGACCAGAACTCAAGGGTGTAGGTTGTTGAGTCGCTCAAGGGTTCGGTCAAGCGGATTTCCAGTTGGTTGCGATAGACCGTTGCGTTCACCCGTTGATCAAGCGCGGGATTGAAGATGAGCTTCTGACCGGCTTGCTGGGCGGCGATGTCCTCGTTGAACGGAAAGACGAGCTTCTGGCCCCGAAAGTTGGTTTGGCCGTAGGCGGGAATGGTCGCCGCGGAATCGAGTACCGGGGGATCAAAGTCCTGTGCGCCGCCTGTGGGGGGCTTCACATTGGCGCAGCCCCAAGCCAGTAACGCAACAGCGGCAAACAGAAACGGACGACTCATCGGCCCAAATGTACCATCAGCACCGAGAGGTCTGAGGGATTGATCCCGGAAATGCGCGAGGCCTGGCCCAAGGTGCGGGGGCGCAAGTGGCTCAATTTCTCGCGGGCTTCGTAGGAGAGCCCCTGAAGCTTGTGGTAGTCGAAGTTGTCGTGCAGCACCAGGTCCTCCATTTCGCCGAGGCGTTCGGCTTGGGCCCGCTCCCGCTCGATGTAATCGGCATACTTGATCTGGATGGCTGCTTGTTCGATGACTTCCTGGTTGTAGCCGGAGAGCAGTTCTTTTACCGACGGCAGCCCGTCGGCCAAGGCCGCAAGTTCGACCTGCGGCCGCTTCAGCAAGTTCTCGATGCTGGCCCGCTCGCGGATTGGTGTGGTGTTCCAGGACTCCAGTAACCCATTGATTTCGCTCGGTTCGGGTTTGAGTTGAGTCAGGGCTTCCACCAACTGGGCGGTCTGTTCCTTCTTGAAGACCATGCGGTCGTAGCGCGCCTGCGTCGCCAACCCGATTTCGAACCCCTTTTCGGTGAGGCGGAAGTCGGCGTTGTCCTGACGCAGCAGGATGCGGTACTCGGCCCGCGAGGTGAACATGCGGTATGGCTCTTCGGTCCCTTTCGTAATTAGGTCGTCAATCAGTACGCCAATGTAGGCTTCGTCCCGGCGTAACAGGAACGGTTCCAATCCCTGCACCTTGCGGTGGGCGTTGATCCCTGCGATCAAGCCCTGACAGCCCGCTTCCTCATAGCCAGTCGTGCCGTTGATTTGTCCTGCGAAGAAGAGACCCGGCACCAGTTTCGTTTCCAACGAGTGGGTCAGTTGAGTGGGCGGGAAGTAGTCGTACTCGATGGCATAGCCCGGGCGGAACATCTTGGCGTTTTCAAAACCGGGGATTTTGCGCAGGGCGTTGAACTGCACGTCCTCGGGTAGCGAGGTGGAAAAGCCGTTGACGTAGACCTCGACAGTGTCCCAGCCTTCGGGCTCGACGAAGATTTGGTGGCTGTCCTTCTCGGCAAAGCGATTGATCTTGTCCTCCACCGAGGGGCAGTAGCGGGGGCCCAGGCCCTTGATCCGCCCGGTGAACATGGGCGACTTCTCGAAGCCTGTGCGCAGAATGTCGTGAACCTCTGCGTTCGTGTGGCTGATCCAGCAACTGCGCTGTTTGGCCAGGGGCTCGGTGTCGAGGTAGGAGAACTTGGAAGGGACAGCGTCGCCCTCCTGCTCGGTCATCTTGGTGTAGTCGAGCGTGCGACCATCCACGCGGGGCGGCGTGCCCGTTTTCATGCGGCCTGCTTCGAAGCCGAGTTCCACCAGTTGTTCGGTAATGCCCGTGGCCGCACGCTCGCCGCTGCGGCCCCCGCCGAACTGCTTTTCGCCAATGTGGATCAGGCCATTGAGGAACGTTCCGTTGGTCAGCACTACGGTCTTCCCCAAAATCTCAATGCCGAGCTGTGTGCGTACACCCGCAACCTTCCCGTCTTTGACCACAAGCCCCGAGGCCATTTCCATCCACAGGTCCAGGTTGGGGATGGATTCCAACTCCAACCGCCATGCTTCCGCGAAGCGCACCCGGTCGCTTTGGACCCGCGGGCTCCACATGGCGGGGCCCTTCGAGCGGTTGAGCATCCGAAACTGGATGGCCGTCTTGTCGGTGATTAGGCCCATGCGCCCGCCCAGGGCGTCGATCTCGCGGACGATCTGGCCCTTCGCCACACCGCCCACGGCGGGGTTGCAGGACATCTGGGCGATGGTCTGCAGGTTCATCGACACCAACAAGGTGCGTGAACCCAGGGTGGCTGCTGCCGCCGCCGCTTCACAGCCAGCGTGGCCGCCGCCCACCACAATCACATCGTATTCAGGAAACAGGGACATCGGATCGGTTGAGGTTCCACGTGGAACCCCGGGATTCTTCTAAGGCTTTCCGGCTCAGGAATGTTCCACGTGGAACCCACGCGCCACAGCCCTAGGCCATTTCTTCGAACAAAGATAAACAGGCCTGCTCGCTTGCTCTCATCGAGGCTTCTGCCTCGGCCCCATGATCGTCCTCGCCCAGCAGGTGAAGCAGGCCGTGGGCCATCACCCGGCGAAGCTCTTGTTCGAAAGGCTCGCGAAATTCCAGGGCGTTTTCCATCACGCGGTCGACGCTGATGAAAATGTCGCTGTGCAGGGGCTCCCCCTCCGCTTGGTAGGGAAAGGTCAGGATGTCGGTCAGGGTGTCGTGCTCTAGATATTCCTGGTTCAGCGAGAGCAGGTACTCATCGGAGCAGAAAATGTAGGTCAGCTCGGCGATGCGCTGGCCGCGGGTCTCAGCGATCTGGATCAGCCAGCGAACGTGAAGCCGCGCCCGCGGAACTTCAAATGTCAGTCCCTCGGTCGCAAAGCGGATCGCCATGCGGCCCAGTTAGTTGATGTGGAAGACGAGTTCGGCGACGCGGCCTTCCTCGGAAAAACTTACCTCGTCGCAGAGGTGGCGCATCAAAAAGATGCCACGGCCCCCCAGCTTGTCGATGTTCTCGGGGGCGGTGGGGTCCGGCAGGTTGTCGTAGTCGAAACCCTTGCCTTCGTCCTGGATGCGGAAGGTCAACGAGTTCTCGTCGATCAGCAAGCTCAGATTGACCAGCTTAGTTTTGTCGCCCCGGTTCCCGTGAACGATGGCGTTGGTCACCGATTCGGTGACGGCCACCATGATGTTCCCGTACTGATCGTCGGAGATCGAGAAACGCTCCTTGGCGTTGTCGATGAAGCTCTCGACGATCCGAATGTTTTCGGGCATCGAAGGGATGTGGATGCGAAGTTCTTGCATGACCATTGCGCGGCTCAAGCTACGGATTCGTTACGGGTCTTCCAATGCACCCTACTGGGCGAGGTACTCGGAGACTTTTTGTTGGTAATAGGGACGCAGCTGCGGGGGAATGCGTTCCAGCAATTCCATTTGCCGGGCTTTCTCCCGCAGGTACTCTTCAATGGCGGGCGGCAAGGCGTGCTCGGTGTTTTGACCCGTTTCGCTTTCACGCTCGGGGCTTTCTTTCTGTTCGCGCATCGCCTTCTCGCTTTCCAAGAGGCGGGTTTCGATGTCCTTCTGGCGTTCGATGGTTTTCGGATCAACGCGCTTGTTGACCAAATCGCGTTCCTGCTGCTCCATTTGCTCTTGGATCTCGCGAAGCTGGTTGCCCATTTCCTGGTTGTTCTCCTGGCGGGCTTTCTGCTCCATCTCGCGCAGGGCTTGGCGCAAACGTTCCTGTTCGGCAGCCAGGCGGGCCAATTCCTCGCTCAGTTCTCGGCCGGTCTTCTGTCCACCCTTCAGTTTCTGAATCCGATCGCCGATCTGCTTTTGCATCTGCGAGATGTCGGGCAGGCCTTCGCCGCTTTTCGGTTTCGGGCAGGATTGCCCCTGGCCTTGCTGTTGTTGCTGCATTTGCATCTGTTGCTGCTGGAGCTGTTCGAGCACCTCGGCCAGCAAGACGGCCAGTTCGTTTTGCGAGGTCATCGCGTACTGCTGCTCGCTCTCGGCCCGACCCGGCTCGCGGCGGCGG
>CAYGKP010000102.1:0-8483 GCA_964350605.1 uncultured Cytophagales bacterium | reverse complement strand
GACTTGAGGCTCAAAAAGCCATCCATCGAGAGGAACAAGTCGGGTTTGAGTTTCCCGAGACGGCGCGGCAACGAAGCCTCGAACCATGGCGGGTAGAGCAACGGGTGGCGCGTGGGCGGGAACAAGCGGTGGCCTTTGACATTCGGCCCGTACAAGAACTGTTTGGGGACCTCGCGGTCAAACAGAAAGTCGAAATGGACCTCCGGGTGGTCGCGAACGAGCCGCCAAAGGATTTCGTGCGAGAACCGCCCGATGCCTTCCAACTTGCCGGGAATGAGCAGGCGGACATTGACCGCAATTTTCAACACTGTGCTCATGAGCGCAAGGTACCCTTTGCGCGGACCAACTGCTCATGAAACCGTTCCAATCGGCCCAAGACTTCGCCCGACCCAAAATGGGCCATCACCCAGGTCTGCGCGGCCTTAGCCCGAGCCTCCCACTCGGTCGGCTGACGAAGAATGCGCAGGACTTGTTTCACAAAGGCGTCGGGGTCGTCGGCTAGGAACAAGCCCTCAGCTTCGCTCGCTTCAATCCCCTCGGCCCCCACCGAGGTTGAGACTACTGGGCGACCTAAGGCCAAGGCCTCAATGATTTTCACGCGCATGCCGCCGCCAGATTTCAGGGGCACCACAACCAACGGACACACCCGAATGAACGCCGCCGCATCGGCCACATAGCCTTGAATTTCGATGCCTCTTTCGGGCTCGCTCTCCATTTGCTCGGGCATGTGCTTGCCCGCCACTTGCCAACGAAGCGTGGGCTCTGCCTTTCGGAGCACAGGCCAGATTTGCGAACGGCACCACTCGAAGGCCTCCACGTTCGGCAACCAATCCATCGAAGCCAGCATGGCGATGCCCTGAACTGAAGGCCCCGAATCGGGCGTTTCGGGTAGCTTGACAGCCGCCGGAATCCATTCGACTTGCTGAGCACCCATATCTTTCAACTGGGCCGCGTCGCCTGGCGAAATGGCCGCGATGCCGTCGAAATGTGGTAAGACCTCCACTTCAAACTTCTTCATCCGGCGGGCCAAGATGTTCAGGTAGCGACGCCGCACGGGGCTTGCCTCGCCCTCGGCCAAGCGGTGCCATATCTGGTGTTCCAAGTTGTGGGCACGGAGCACACACGGTGCATCCGTATGCTGACGAACCGTCTTCAAATAGGGCGCGACAAAGGTCCCCTCGAATTGAATCACGTCGAAGGATTCGGCCTTCAGCAACTCGACGAGCCGGGCATGGGCCGCAGGTTGGTCAAAGCGCTCCAGGTTGTAAGGCAGCGTTCCGAACAGCAAGTTTTTGAGGGCCTTGGTGGTCGAAAGCGTGGTATCGATGTCGACAAAGACTTCGCGGACACCCGAAAAAACACCTGTCGGTTGGTGGTGCTTGGGGGTGTTGAGGGCAAACAACATCACCTCGTGCCCGCGCTCGGCCAAGCCCGTGATGAGCTGGTGCATGGCGATGGCCCCGCCGTCGTCGGGCGGATGGGGCACGCGGGGCGTAAGAAAGAGCACCTTCACCCCGCAAGGATCGGGGGAATCGCGTCCACTGGCAAATCCTCAGGCCAAGTAGAAGGTCTGGAACCGCTCCACGTCGCGGCGTGTACCGATCAGAATCAGGATGTCGCCATCGTGAAGCTCGGTCATAGCCGCCGGGTTGAACTGGAACTTGCCCCCCGCCCGCTTATGGCCCAAAATCGACGCGCCAGAATGGGTCTTGACCTCCAAATCAGCAATTGTGCGGCCGTGATAGTCGTGTTTCATCTCGTCGCACTTCACTTCGGACACCTTCACGTCCTCTTCGCTCATGCCATTCAAGATGTTGATGAACTCGACCACCTCGGGCTTGCTGACCAAACTGGCCATATAGTGGCCCCCAATCGCATCGGGCATCACAATGTGGTCCGCCCCGGCGCGGCGCAGCTTCGCCTCTGAACTTTCCCGAACTGCGCGAGCGATGATCTTAATTTTCGGATTGAGCTCCCGCGCCGTGAGGGCGACAAAGACGTTGGTCGCATCGTCGGGCATGGCCGTGATGATGGCGCGGGCCTTCACAACACCCGCTTGGCGCAAGATTTCCTCGTCGGTTGCGTCGCCGGTCAGGTACTTGGTCTTCTTGGTTTCGCCCATACTCTCCTGCAACAGGGCGGCGTTCTGGTCGATGACCACGTAGGAAAGCCCTTCGCGGTCGAATTCGCGGGCGGCGCGGGACCCGTTTCGCCCGAAGCCGCAGATGATGACGTGGTTATGCATGCGTTTGATTCGGCGAATGGTGCGAAGGCCCCGCAGGGTATCCGACAATTCGCCCTCGAAAATGTACGAAGTGAAAACCGAGATAAAGAACGCGTAGATCCCCAGGTCGAAAATCACATAAAGAGTCACGAACAACTCCCCTTCGGGCGAGAGGTCGCGGATGGTGCCATACCCGACGGTCGAGAAGGTGATGGCCGTCATGTAGATCGCCTCGGTGAAGGTGTAGGACTCGATCCACATGAAGCCCGTGGTGCCGATGCAGAAACTCAGCAGCAGCAGGCTCAAGGCCAGCACGATTCGGCGGTAGTTGTGGCGGCGGCGCATGGCCGAAGCTACGCCCTAACCGCTAACATCAAAACGCCCGGAGGCTGATTTAGGGGTTCACTACGGTGCCCAGGTCCTTATCGGCAGCAATGGCCGCCTGAATGCGCTTGAGCATCAGGTAGTGGCTCATGGCCTCGGCCAAGGTGGCTTCTTCCCCGCTGGCCTCGGCTTGTTGAAGGGCAGCCTCCGCCTCGCGCAAGCGGCGGACCACCACCCCTTGCTTGACGTGCAGCACGGCCTTGCGGACCACTTTGTTTAGGTTTTCGGCCTCCGAGCGGGGGTGAATGCCGTGCTTGGCCCAACCGGGCGAGACGGTGCGCGTCTCCGAACTAAGCTCAATGAGCAACTGGCGGCGTTCCTCGTCCGAATCGTCGTGAAGCCAGGCGTCGATATTCGGCCACTCGCCCGTGTTGACCCCTTGGCGGTACAAGCTGATCAGCGACGCATAGCGCGGATCGACGAACTCCACTTCCTCGTCCAACTCGGCAAAGACAAACTGAACCACCGTCTCGTCACCCAAGGTTTCGTGCGCATAACGGACCAAGAGGCGAAGCAACTCCCGCTCCTGTGGGAAGTCCTCGGTATCCAGCTCGAACTCCTGGCTGCGGTCGAACTCGACGGGGGGTTCGGGCAGGTCATAGGCCGCTTCGTCGCGGCGGGATTGGTCGTTCCGTTCGCGAATCTTGGCCTTGTTGTGCTGGGCGTAAAGCAAGCCTTCGTCCACTCCCAACCGTTCGGCCGACTCGCGGAAATAGAGGGCCCGGGCGATGGGGTCCTGCACCTTGCCGATGGTCTTGACGATCTCGCCGATCAAGGCGGCCTTCTTCATCGGATCGCCTTTGACCGATTCGAGGGCGATCTCGGTCTGGAAGGCAATCGCGTCGCGGCGGTGCTCGCTGAGGTACTTCTGAAAGCCCTCGGGCCCCAGGTTCTTGATCGTGCTGTCGGGGTCCTCCCCATCGGGCAAGACCACTGCCTGGACACTCATGCCCTCTTCCAACAGCAAATCCACCCCCCGAAGCGCCGCGGCCAAGCCCGCCCGGTCGCCGTCAAAGAGGGCCACCACATTCTTGGTGTAGCGTTTGATCAGCTTGATCTGATCCTTGGTCAGGGCCGTGCCAGAGGCGGCCACCACGTTTTCGATCCCCCCTTGGTGCAGGGAAATGACGTCGGTGTAGCCCTCGACCAGGTAACAGAGGTCCTGATTGCGGATCGCTTGTTTCCCCTCGTGGATGCCGTAGAGGATTTTGCTCTTGTTGTAGAGCGGCGTCTCGGAGCTGTTGAGGTACTTGGGCGCGTCGTCGGCCTTCAGTGCCCGCGCACCGAACCCAACCACCCGGCCCGCCGGGTCGCGGATCGGGAACATCAGGCGGCCCCGAAAGCGATCGATCCAATTGCCCGTCTTGCTAGTCTGGATCAGGCCAGCCTTCTGCAGAATGTCTTCTTGGTACTGCTGCTCCTTAGCCGCCAAATGAAAGGCATCCCAGGTATTCAGCGAATAGCCGATCAAAAAAGTCTCCCTCGACTTCTGGTTGATGCCCCGCTCGCGCAGGTAACTCTCGCCCACCGACTTGCCTTCGGGATGCTCCGAAAGATTCTTCGCATACCACTCAGCAGCGAACTTCATGGCCACTTGAAGGCTTTCGCGCTCGCTTTGAACCTCCTTCTCCTCGTCGGTTTGCTCGCGCTCCTCCAGGTCGATGCCGTATTTGGTCGCCAGGTGGCGAATCGCCTCGACGTAGGACATGCCTTCCAACTCCATCAGGAAGCGGAACACGTCGCCGCCCTTGCCCGTCGAGAAGTCTTTGAAGATGTCTTTATGGGGCGCGACCGAGAACGAAGGGGTCTTCTCCTCGTGGAAGGGACTCAGGCCAAACCAGTTCGAGCCGCGCTTCTTCATCTGCACGTACTCGCCCACCACCTCAAGGATGTCGGCGGCGGCGCGGACTTGGTCGATTTTGGCTTGGGAGATCACGGAAACGAGGCTGTGGAGAAAAACCGCTGCCCGCGGCGTAGAACCAGTCTACGCAGAAAGGGGTTGGGGTACAAAAATCGCTACTTTCGCTTCATTATGTCGCTTTCCGCTGACAAGGTTCTCCACGCACTTTCCACAGTCCAAGACCCAGACCTCAAAAAGGACTTGGTTACCCTGGGCATGATTCAAGACGTTAAGGTCGATGGCACAGCCGTGGCCTTCACCTTGGAACTGACCACGCCCGCCTGTCCGCTCAAGGAACTCCTGCGTTCCGATTGCGAAAAGGCGATCCAAAAGATCGAACCCGCGGCCACTGTCCAGATTAAGTTCACCGCCCAGGTGACCAGCACGCGCGGCGGCCAGCCCCTCCTCCCTGAGGTGAAGAACATCATCGCCATTGCCTCGGGCAAAGGTGGTGTCGGCAAATCGACGGTGGCGGCAAACCTCGCGGTTTCGCTGGCCCAACTCGGCGCGAAAGTCGGCCTAGTCGATGCGGACATCTACGGACCCAGCGTGCCGACCATGTTCGGGGTGGAAGACGCGCACCCCGCCGTCATGGAGGAGGATGGCAAGCAATGGCTCTTGCCCATCGAACGGCACGGGGTCAAACTGCTATCCATCGGTTTCCTTGCGCCGCCGGACAGTGCGGTGGTCTGGCGCGGCCCCATGGCTTCCTCGGCGCTCAAGCAGTTTCTCTCGGACTGCAAGTGGGGCGAACTCGACTACCTGCTCATCGACTTGCCGCCCGGCACTTCGGACATTCATTTGACCCTGGTCCAGTCGGTGCCCGTCACGGGGGCTGTGATCGTGACGACGCCACAGCGCGTGGCCATCGCGGATGCCCAAAAGGGCCTCCAGATGTTCAAACAGCCACAAATCAACGTGCCTGTTCTCGGCGTGGTCGAGAATATGGCCTATTTCAGCCCGCCCGAATTGCCCGAGAAGAAGTACTACCTCTTCGGCCAAGACGGGGGCAAGAACCTCGCGGCGAAACATGATGTTCCCCTATTGGGTCAAATCCCGATCGTGGAAGCCATCCGCGAAGCTGCCGATGCAGGGGAACCTGCTGCGTTGGGGAGCGATGTAGTGGCCGAAGCCTACGGCGAATTGGCCGAACAAGTGGCCCGCCGTGTGGCGATCCGGAACGCCGAACTGGCCGAAACCAAACGGGTCGAAATCCAAGTCTGATGAGCGAACCGATGAGTGAACAACTACCACTGGCCGAGCGCGTCGACGCAGCCCTGGATTCCATCCGCCCCTATTTAAGGACCGATGGTGGCGACGTCAAAGTCCTCGAAGTGGATGGCGACAAGGTGGCTCACCTCGAACTGCTGGGGGCCTGCGGCAACTGCCCCATGTCGGAGATGACGTTTAAGGCGGGCATCGAGGAGGCGATCCGCAAAGCCGTGCCTGAAATCACAGGCATCACGGCCAAGGGCCTGGAAAAACTGAGCACCACGACCAAGAAGTAATGAGCGCAGTGGGCAGCGGGCGGCTGCGGGTCGGTATTCTGATGGGCGGACGCTCGCGCGAGCGGGAGATCAGCTTCGCGGGGGGGCGGACGGTCTACGACAACCTGGACCGTCGACTTTTCGAACCCGTTCCGATTTTCATCGACAGCCTGGGGCGGCTGATTCTGCTGGAATGGTCCTACCTCTACAAGGGAACGATCCGCGACTTTTACCCCCCTTCGGATGTCCTGCCCGAATCGAAGCACGATTTTCAGCTCTACATCGAATCTCTCTCGGATCGCAGCGAGGCGGAGTTGGAAGCCATCGCGAAACGTATCGGCACACCCCTGACCCTCGAAGGGCTCAAGGACCACATCGACCTGGCCTTCCTGACCCTTCATGGCCCCTACGGCGAGGACGGCACGATCCAAGGGATGCTCGAATGGGCGGGGATTCCCTATACGGGTTGCGGCATTCTTTCCTCGGCCATCGGCCTGAACAAAATCACCCAGGACCGCCTGATGCGCGCCGCTGGGTTTCCACGGCCCAAGCAATGCGTCGTATCGCGCCAAGCATGGGATCACGGCGACCCCGCGACCCTGTTCGCTGCCCTGAAAACGGAACTGGGCTTTCCCTTTGTGGTCAAGTCGCCCCAGCAAGGTTCTTCGATTGGCGTAACGGTCCTAAGCAATCCCGACGACGTACAGCACTTCTACGAGGCGGGCGAACGCTCGCTGTTCCGCGTTACGCTCCTGCGTCAGGAATGGCGCGCTTGGTCACAAACCGAGCGGGTGCGCGCCGTACGCCGCATCGCCGACATCCGCGAGGGGATTGGGCTTCCGGTTCGTGCCGCGGGCCAAACCTTCTTCGACCCGGAAAAGCTGTACACCTTCCTAGAGGAGCACTTGGTCGACGAAGAACTTGTGACCCTCGAAAGTGCCGAGAATGAGCAGGAACTGCTCTTCGAATCGATGCTGGAAGGCAAGGAGTTCTCCTGCATCGTGTTGGAAGATCAGAAAGGCAAGCCCTTCGCCCTGCCCCCCACCGAGATCCGCAAGCGCAGCGCGCTGTTCGATTACCGCGCCAAATACCTCCCGGGCATCTCGCGCAAGGTCACGCCCATCGAATTGCCCGACGCACAAGTCGAGACCATCCGCACGGAAGCACAACGCCTTTTTGCCGCCCTGGGCTGCGACGTGTATGCCCGCATCGACGGCTTCATTGACGAGGCAGGGAACGTGACCCTGAACGACCCGAACACCACGTCGGGCATGCTGCCCTCGTCGTTCTTCTTCCACCAAGCGGCGGAGATCGGCCTGAGCCCCAGCCAATTGCTCAGCTATATCATCCATGCGTCGCTGCGCGCGCGGCTGCGTTCGGGCAAAAACGTCTGGGCCACCGAAGCACAGCTCACGCAACTGGAAACGTCCCTTTCCGAGCTGCGCCAAAGCGAAGAGACGCGCACCCCGGTCGCCGTCATTTTGGGTGGCTATTCGTCCGAGCGGCACATCTCGGTGGAAAGCGGTCGGAACATCTACGAGAAGCTGGCCTCGTCGACCAAGTACGTGCCCACGCCTGTTCTATTGACAGGCAGCAGCGAGGCCATGAAGCTCTACCGCTTACCGATGCCGCTGCTCCTCAAGGACAACGCCGACGACATCGCCGAGGGCGCAAGTCAGCCCAAGAAAGCCACGCCCCTGCTCGAAGCCATTCGCAAACAGGGTGCGGTGATCGCCAAGACTTACGGCAGCGCCGTGGACTTCGAGCCAAAGCCCCTTTCGTTTGAAGAATTGGCCGACCAGCACGAAGCAGTCTTCATCGCCCTGCACGGCCGTCCGGGCGAGGATGGTGCGTTGCAGCGGGAGTTGGAGAAGTTCGGCTTGCCCTACAACGGCTCCGGGCCCGATTCCTCGCAGATCACGATCAACAAGTACGAGACGAACGAACGCCTCCACGAGGCAGGGATTCTTGTTGCCCACCACCGCCTGATCGACAGGGCTGAGTGGGTCACCGATTCGGCGCGGATGCTCGACGAGCTTGGTTCGGAGTTTGGCTTTCCTCTGATTGGGAAACCAGCAGACGACGGCTGCTCCAGCGCGGTGATGAAAATCGACGACCGGGGCACGCTGGAATGCTTCCTGGAAGCCATGCTGCGCGATGCGCCGGACCTCGGCGAACAACAACGGGCGGGTTTGGGCCTTTCGCTCACCGAAGAATTTCCCCGGAAGGACCAGGTCCTGATCGAATCGCTGATCGGGCCCGAGGGCGCCGACCGCTTCCTGGAAATCACGGGCGGCCTGCTTACCAGCCGGAACCCCGATGGCTCATGCAGCTATCAAGTCTTTGAACCCTCCGAAGCCTTGGCCTCCGGCGGTGTGCTATCGTTGGAAGAGAAATTCCTGGCGGGGGAAGGCCAGAATCTGACCCCCTCGCGCTTTTCGCCCGACGCGAAGGAGCAAGCCCGCATTTCCGCCGAAGTGCGTAAGAC
>CAYGKP010000101.1:0-8485 GCA_964350605.1 uncultured Cytophagales bacterium | reverse complement strand
GCTCTACTACGGCACGGGGAAATGGTACCCCGGCGAGGGGGAGCCGCGCTGGCAGATCGGTATTATCTGGCGAAAGGACGGCAAGCCCCTCTTGCCCGATGCCAGCCGCTGGGCCGATGCCTTTCAGCCTGGGGAAGCGACCCCCGCCGACATGCAAGCCTTGGGCGAGCGCATTGCCAAAAAACTGGGCTTCGAGAAAAAGTACCTGCACACGGCCTACGAAGACCCGCTCTTCTGGCTGACCCTCGAACGCAAGTTGCAGCCCGACGTGCGCGTCAGCGAGTTGCTGGAGGACACCGACCTGTGGCGCAAACGCCTGGGAGAATTGCTGACCGCGGGCCTCGATTCGCCGGTGGGCGTGGTGCTGCCCTTGGAATTTGACGAGGAGGAAAAGAAGTGGATCACCAGCGAATGGCGATTGCGCAGCGGCCAGATCATTCTGGAGAAAGGCACCCTGCCGATCAACGAGCGCTTGCCGCTCACCGAGTTGGACCCAGAAACCGAGCCGCTCGACACGGCCTTTTGTTTGGAGTGCAAGCGCGGGGTGATCTACGCGGTCATGCCGAAGGTGCCGAGCCTGAAGGTCTACATGGAACTGCTCAAGGTAGTTGATGAGTCGCTGAAGGAGTTGGGCCTGAAGGCCGTTCTTAGTGGTGCATTGCCCCCTTCGGGCGAAGAGGCCATCCGGTTGACCGTAACTCCCGACCCCGGGGTGCTGGAGATCAACTTGCACCCGGCCTCAAGCTGGCGCGAGCTGGTCGAGATTCACGAAGTCTTGCATGAGGAGGCCAAAAAGGCCGGTCTCACTGCCGAAAAATACTTGGTCAACGGCCGCAAGACCGGATCGGGTGGGGGGCACCACATCACTTTGGGCGGCCCTTCAAAAGCCGATAGTCCCCTGCTGCGCAAGCCCGCGTTGCTGGGCCGGATGGTTACGTTCTGGCAACACCACCCGGCGTTGTCTTACTTGTTCTCGGGCACGTTCATTGGCGCGACAAGCCAATCGCCCCGCATGGACGAAGGCCGCCGCGAACAGTTGTACGAACTGGAAATCGCCTTGGCGCACCTGCCCGATAAAGTCGACAGCGTGCCGCTTTGGTACGTGGATGATTTGATGCGTCACCTGCTGACCGACATCACGGGCAACAATCACCGCGCGGAATTCTGCATCGACAAGCTGCACCACCCCGATGCGCCGCAAGGCAAGCTGGGCCTTCTGGAACTGCGGGCCTTCGAAATGCCGCCGAACGCACAGATGTCGCTGCTGCAAGTGCTGCTGGTCCGCTCGTTGGTCGCCATGTTGTGGGACAAGCCGATGCCGCCTCGACTGGTGCGATGGGGAACGGCCCTGCACGACCGCTTCATGTTGCCACATTTCTTGGCCGAGGACATCGCTGCGGTGGCCGACGAGTTGCAGGAAAACGGCTTCCCGATGCGCGCCGCTTGGTTCGATGCGTTCGTGAATTTCCGCTTCCCGATCCTGGGCCAAGTCACCGTTCAAGGTGTCGATCTGGAATTGCGCTTGGCGCTTGAACCTTGGTACGTCCTGGGCGAGCAGATGGGAGAACGCGGCACCTCGCGTTTCGTCGATTCGTCGGTCGAGCGGATTCAGGTGCGCTTGCGTCGCCTCGATCCCTCGCGCTACTGGTTGCTATGCAATGGCCACATCGTGCCGTTGACACCCACCGAAACCGCTGATGAGTTTGTCGCGGGTGTGCGCTTCAAGGCGTGGAACCCGTCCTACTCGCTTCACCCAAATATTCCCGCGCATGCGCCCTTATCGTTCGACTTGTACGACCGCTGGAACCGCTGCTCGGTGGGAGGCTGTACCTATCACACCATTGATCCGACGGGCATCGCCTGGCATACCCAGCCGCGCAACGCTCGCGACGCGGAAGCCCGCCGCGAGGCACTCTTCGAGCCAGTCGGTCACCTGCAAGGCACCTTCGAGGTACCGCCCGGACCGCTCAACTTGTATCGGGAAGTGCTCAGCCGCCCGGCCAGCGATCAGCAGCCGAACTTGCCGCCTGATGGGTCGCGGGAATACCCCATGACCCTTGACCTTCGGACTGTTCGGTTGCCCTAGCTTTCGAGCAAGAAATGCAGGTTGCCCAGCAGAGCTTCGTTGACACCCAAGGGGTCCATGTTCTGGTCCTCGGGGTTCAGCGTAATTTCGACGCGGTTCTCACCAGCCTGCAAGCGAACCAGCAAGGCGTTCGATAGGCCCCAGTCAGTCCAGTTGCCTGCGCCGCGATGCGGCAACATCCAGGTGCCCGCTCGCTGGCCATTGGCCCACAACGTGCGTAAGGCGCAACGGCTGCCCGTCTCGATGTTTCCGCAGCCGTTCGCATAGCCAACGACGACGCGGTAGGTGCCCGCCCGGGGGGGTTCGACCACAAAGCTCATCGTGGGGTATTCGCTGGCCGTGGTCTTCACATAGCCGAGGCCATGCCCGTGAAGCGATACGTCCACGCCTTTGACCATTGTTTCCAGGTGCACATCGAAGTGTACCCGCTCGGCCATGTGCCAGTAGGGCGCACTGAGAAATGAGGCGGTGCCGTCCTTGGCGAAGGTCCGCACTTGGTAGTTACCTGGCTTGGCGGTTTTGGGCAGGGCATAGGTCTTACCCGTTTGTTCTTGCAAGAACTGGCCGTCCTTGTACAGGCGATAGGTTTCGCCCCGCTCGCCGTTCCATTTGATGCCTTTGTCGGTCTCCTCGACAGTTGGGGCTGGGGGCGACCAGCGGGTTTCGGTGATCGCAAAGGCCGATTGCGGCAATTGGCTGTGCACCAACTCGACGTGTACTTTGGTGGTGCCTCGAAGACCTTCCCAGGGCAGAATGGGCTCGCGTTGGGCTTTGCCGTTTACCGTGAAGCTCTTGATGCGCCGCCCAGTGCCCGTGACTTCGATGTCGTAGGAATTGCCGCGCAGCTTGTAGCCCTCCAAGCGGTAGGTGCCCTCGAAGCCACGGGGGATGTAGGGGCTGAAGTGCAGGCCTTTGGTGGTGGTTTCCAGCCCGAAGATGCCGCGCATCAAAAGGCCGAGCCAACCCGCGACGCTCCAAAGTTGGCGGTCGGAATTGATCAACGTGCCATCCGGATCACCCGTACTGGCGACCATGTTTTCCTTGTGCGTACCGAAGCGCGCCGCGGCCCGGGTCAGGGACGCCCAGGCCAAGGCATAGGCCGCACCTTTGCCGAGCTTGGCTGCCGAAAGCCCGCCGAAGGCGGTGACGAAGGGCCACACGCTGTTGTTGTGGTACGCGGGCACGTCCGCGAGTTGAGGTCGGAAACTGGCCAAACCGTAGGTGGTCCAGGGCAGGGCATCGAAGAGCGGTTCGCGGAGTTCGGTGGGGGCCATCGCCCAATGCAGGCAAAGAGCCGTGCCGAGCGAGTCCACGCTGGAACATGGCGTGTAGTGTTCGGGGTAGAGGAACATGGCGTACCGCCCACGTTGGTCGTACCAGAAATGCTTGTCGATGGCCTTGCGCAGGGCATCGGCTTTTTTCTGCCAGTCGAGGACGGGCTTTCGCATCCAACGGGCCATTTCGACCATCATCTCGTAGGCACGCCAGTGGGTGATGTTCGTGCTCAACGAAAAACTGCTGCCGATGGCCACCGGATCCATCCACGCTGGATAGCTCTGCGCCCGCCAATCCAGAAACGAAGTTTCGCCCCGAAATAGGCCCACTTTTGGATCGAAGACCGTGTGTTCGTCCTCGGCCAAGGCTTTCAGGCCCACCTCGTAGGCAAAAGCCAACCAACGATGATCCCCAGTGGACAGAAAGACGTTCCAAGCGGCAGGAATCCAGACCATGCGGTCGGTGGAAATGGGCCACGCTCCACCCGTACCCGGGTCTTGCAACAAGCGCTCACCACGCACCCGGTGCGCCAAGGCACTTTTGGCTTCCTCCGGATCAATCAGGTCGAGGGACAACAGGACGCTGTAGGCCGTGTCGCGGGTCCAGTTCTGGTGCCACTCGGCCCCAGCATTCCAGCCGCCTTCGCCCCGGCGATTTTCTGCCAATTCGCGCAGGCTGAGGCCGTAGAGTCCTTCGATCAGGGGGATTGAACAGGTGAAGTTGGGACTGCCTTTTGGGGGCGTGGTTGAGATGGTCTGAGCCCCTGACTTTGGGTCGTCAATGCGCAGGCCCTTATCGACCAGGCGAACCAAGGCATCGCCCTCGACCAGCCCGTCGGGCAACAGGCGGTAGGCGTCGGATTCGTGAAGGGGATCTTGCGAGAGCACGGGCAAAAAATACACCCTCGACAGCCGTGCGGCAAACCGCAGGAAAGAAATCTTATGCTTTTATCTCGCGGCCCAAGCCTTTCTGATAGGCAGCAATTGCCTCCTCCCGCGCAGCGCGGTGATTCACAATTGGCTGGGGGTAGTCCGCCGTGCCGTATTCGGGAATCCAGCGCTTCACGTAGTCCTCATTCGGATCGAACTTCAGCTTTTGTAATTCGGGGTTGAAGACCCGGAAATATGGCGCTGCGTCGGTGCCTGTTCCCGCTGCCCATTGCCAGCCGCCGTTGTTCGAAGCCAATTCGAAGTCCAGGAGTTTTTGGGCGAAATACGCCTCGCCCCACCGCCAGTCTATTAATAAGTGTTTGCAGAGGAAACTGGCCACCACCATCCGCACGCGGTTGTGCATGTAGCCAGTCGCGTTTAGTTCGCGCATCCCGGCATCGACCAGGGGGTAGCCCGTTTTGCCTTCGCACCAAGCCTGGAATTCCGTCTCGTCATTGCGCCATTCGATGCGGTCGTACTCGGTGCGGAACGAGTGCTCGACCACCTGGGGAAAATGCCAGAGGATCATTTGATAGAACTCGCGCCAGATCAATTCGCTGACGTATTTCTCGCTGTGCTCGCGGGCCTGAAAAATCAGCCGCCGGATCGAGATGGTGCCAAAGCGCAAGTGCGTGCTCAGGCGGCTGGTACCGTTGAGGTCCGGACGGTCGCGATTCTTGGCGTAGTGGGCTAACACTTCGTCTTCGACCCGGCGGGGCGGGACGCGCAAATCGCCGCTGGGCTTGAAACCCAGTTGGTCGAGCGATGGCAACTCCAACGGACGATGGGGCGCAAAGCGGGCCAGCATATCTTCGGAAGGGAACACCCCAAAGCCTTGTTCGCGCAAGCGTTCGCGCCACTTCTTCGCGTACGGAGTGAAGACCGTGTACGGCGTACCATCACTCTTGCGCACCTCGTCGGGCTCGATCATGACCTGGTCCTTGAAGGTCAGGAAGGGCACGTCTTTGCTTTCGCAGAACGCGGCCATCTGCGTGTCGCGCTGGCGAGCATAGGGCTCGTAATCGCGGTTGGTGTAGACGGCCTTCGGTTGGTATTCCACCAATAGATCTTCCCAGATGGCCAGCGGATCGCCCTCGCGAACGATCAGGGTTGAGCCCAAGGGAATAAGAGTGGATTGAATCCGCTCCAGCTCGCGATGGATGAACTCCACTCGGCGGTCGGAGCGGTCCTCAAGCGCATCCAGAATTTTCCGGTCGAAGATAAAGACGGGCAGCACCGTGTAGCCCGAACGCAACGCTTCGTAGAGCGCGCGGTTGTCGCGCAGGCGCAGATCGCGCCGCAGCCAGACGAGGACGATGGGGGATTCGCTCATGAGTTCTGCTGGTGTAAACCCCGAGGCGAACGCTTTGTTTGGCCGCTGGCTATCTTCGCGCATGCGATTGATCGAAGTTTCGTCCAAGGCGACAATTCGGGCCTTTTTGGCGCTGCCCGCACGCCTGCACAAGGATACGCCCTGGATTCGTCCGTTGAATCGCGACATCGAATCGGTTTTTGATCCCGAGAAGAACAAACTGTTCCGCAACGGCGAGGCTACGCGCTGGATTCTCAAGAACGACAGCGGCACGGTCATTGGCCGAGTGGCGGCTTTCGTGAACCGCAAGGGCATTAAGGAGAACGCCTTGGTGAAAGCAGGGGGAATGGGCTTTTTCGAATGCATCGATGACCAGGCGGCGGCCAATGTGCTGTTTGATGCCTGCAAAACGTGGCTCGAGGAACGCGGCCTCAATGCGATGGACGGGCCGATCAACTTTGGCGACCGTGACCGCTGGTGGGGGCTCCTCACCGACGGGTTCGAGATCGAGCCGAACTATTGCATGCCCTGGACGCCGCCGCATTACCAGCAATTGTTCGAGACCTATGGGTTCCAAGTCTACTTCAAACAATACACCTACTCGCGCCCGGTCAACGAGCGGATGCAGGACGCGCACTACGAGAAAGCCCGTCGCATTTTCGCCGACCCGCGGTATACCTTCTCGATCCTCGACTTAAAAAACCTCGACAAATACGCCGAGGACTTTGCGAGCATTTATAACGCATCCTGGGGCAAACACGTGGGTGTAGGGGCAGTCACGTTGGCGCAAGCCAAACAAGTGATGCGCTCAATGAAAGCAGTAGTCGACCCGCGCATCGTCTACTACGCCTATTACGAGGGAAAGCCCGCGGCTTTTTTCATCATCCTGCCCGAGCTAAACCAAGTCTTCAAGCACGTGCCTGGCGGGCGGCTCGACTTGCTGGGCAAACTCATCTTCCTTTGGCATCACAAAATCGCCAAGACCAACAAAAAGATGTTCGGGGTCATCTTCGGGGTGGTTCCCGAGCACCAAGGCAAGGGCCTTGACGCGGGCATCGTTGAGTATTGCCGCCAGTACGTGCAGGAGAAAATCCGGGGTCGGTACGAGGAGTTCGAGATGAACTGGGTCGGAGATTTTAACCCCAAGATGATGAAGGTCGCCGAGCGCATCGGGCGCATCGCCAAGACCCACCACACCTACCGAATCATTTTCGATCCGAGCATTCCCTTCGAGCGGATGCCAGTGATTCGCTGAACTGGAGGGCTACAAAATGAAATCGCCCGGCTGCGTCTACAACCGGGCGATTTCCCCCTAACCATAAAAATTTTGGTGTTTGCGCTTCAACCCTTTTCAAGGAGTTGATTACTGAACCTGTATCTTCTTACGCTCGGTCAGGCATTGGGTTTCAACTTCTACAAAATAAAGCCCGGGCTTGAGTGCGGAAAGGTCGAATTCGGCTTCGCTTCCTGTGGCCACAAAGTCCTCAAAGACATTGCCCATGGGATCGTAAAACCGAACCCCGACCAGTAAATCGTTCTCGGATGAGGCTTTCACGGTCAGCAGGTCTTCGGTTGGGTTGGGGTAAAGGGTGATGGTGGCAGCTTTTGCAGGCTCGATTAGCGTGTCGAGTGTTGGGCGAAATTGTTCGAGGGCCGATCGCATGCGTGCGGCTTGACCATTGGTAAACAGGTTCATGCAGCCATCGTCGGAATAATCCATGTAATTCTGAATCATCCGATTTCCCTGGCCGCATTGATTGCCCGGTCCACCACAGCCCGGCAGGCTTGCATAGAAGTCATTGCTGCATAGCGGCGTATCGGAAACACCGTCGTCGACGCTACAGGTACCGTCGCCCCACAAGTGGCGCAGGTTCAGCCAATGGCCCACTTCATGGGTGCAAGTCCGCCCTAAATTGATACCCGAAAGAAAGGTGTAGGGCCCCCGACCGAAGGCCAGGTAGTTGATCACCACGTAGTCGGTGGTTGCGGGTCCACCTGGGAATTGTGCGTAGCCCAGTAGAATCCCTCCGCCCTCGTTGGGGTGAAACTGTACGTCGCAAACGTAGATGTTCAGGTAGCGATCGCGGTTCCAGGCGAGCTGATTGCCGTGGATGTCGTCGGTATTGTCTTCCGAAGGGGTGCTCGAAAAATAAAACTCCGATTCGCTGACTGCCACATAGTTGATGCCTGTGGTCGGAAAGCCGTCAGGGTCTTCGCTGGCCAATTCAAAAGCGATATTGCTG
This sequence comes from uncultured Cytophagales bacterium, assembly GCA_964350605.1. Lineage (GTDB taxonomy): Bacteria > Bacteroidota > Bacteroidia > Cytophagales > JAAEPT01 > CAYGKP01. The sequence continues at coordinate 640 of CAYGKP010000101.1, read as the reverse complement.
TTGGCTGCGATCCCTTGAAACTCAGCTGGCGTGCTGATCGCATCGGCGTTCGTGCGGTTGAAGTCTTCGTTCAAGACGTCGATTTGACTCTGAACCTGGGCCACCGAAAGGCTTTCCGCCGCTTCGCTGTGCAGCACATGCACAACCACCTGGATCGTGTAGGTATTGCTACTGCCGCCGCAGCCGCTGGTCACACCGGTGGCTTGGCTGCCGCGTAAACTCGATTGACTGGTGCGCTCGAACGACTCTTGTTGGAGGCGAAAGAAGGGGTCTTGCGCCATCAAGGCCTCGGTCCGCTCGTGGGTCACGCAATGATGAACCGCCTGTGCTCGGAGGAGGGTGGGCGAGAGCAGTGCCCCGGCCAAAAGGCAGGAAAAAAGTAAACGAAGGGTCACGGAAGTACGGCGATGCGCGGGCGATAGTCCAACGAAGATACCCCCTTGGGGGTTCCAGCCCAAGCGGCCCGCGGCCTGCCCGGCTTTTTTGGGCATATTTGCCCCGTCGCTAACTCCACTTCGTTTCATGTCTTTGCTAGTTGTCGGTTCGGTCGCGTTCGACGAAATCGAAACCCCCTTTGGTCAACCCGTACCCATCGTGGCCGGTACGCCCAGTTACATACCCATCCCGCCAACTACATACA
>CAYGKP010000100.1:0-8493 GCA_964350605.1 uncultured Cytophagales bacterium | reverse complement strand
GCCTCACCTTTCAATTGGATAATCATATCAGTCGGGCGGAAGGTCAACGCGAGATCCCCCGTGATGACGTTGTTGGTGTACTCGAACGTGCCTGCGTCTACTGGCACGTCCAAAACGCCCGCGTAGTTACCGCCGAAGCTCAGCAAGTCACTTTGCTCAATACCCACACGCCCACCGACAAACACACGGTCCGGCGTGGTACTGGTGTTGCTGGCGTTTGTACGTGTTCCGAAACCGTGAAGGCTCAACTTTTGAATGTACTTATCAAACAATAAGGTAGAGCGTGCCTGGAAACCTTGAAGAAACCAGTCATTTCCACGGTTAAAGTTCTCGTACTCAAGGATTTCACGACGGGTCGAGAAGATGTCGCTCTCAAACTCGTCGTACGTAACATCCGGGTTGAAGACCGTGTAGGGCGAACCACTCACGTAGATGTCTCCCACTTCGTAGTAGACCGCGTCCTTGATCACCCCTTCAAGTCGAATCTGACGAAATTCGAAGGTGGTGCCCAAGCCGAAGAACTGGCCAAACTCCCCGCGGGTCCGCAGGTCGACCATCGCGCGGAAGTTGTCGCCCGACTCTAAGGTGGGCTTGAGGTCGAACAGTGTGTACCCACCGAACGCGCGGTTGGGACTCACTGTGTCGTTTTCCATGACCTGGCCATCGAGGCGGTCATTTTGAAGCACAGCTCGTCCGTACCCCTCCAAGTAGAAATTGGTTTGGGCTACGGCGCTGCCGGAAAGTCCGAGGGCCAGAAGGCCAGCCAGTTGAATGCGTGAGATCATCGTTTGGGACTATGCGATGGGTGCAGGTTTAGAAGAATACTTTTAGCTCGATGCTGGTCTGACCCCCTTGCAGGTGGTCAGCGGAGAAGTTTTTGTCCTCCTGGTAGAACCATTGTTGGCGCAAGTACAGCCCCGCATTAGTTGCGAAGTCATAGTCAAGGCCAACGCCAAAGGTTTCGTGTTGCTGGTCGAGCGGTTTGCCGTTATCGGGCGACAGATCGGTGTCCTCGTTACCCCAGGCATGTTCGATCGAGAACATGCCCACGAGCGTAACTTTCGGATCGAGGCGCAGGTAGGCCATGAGTTCTTGATAGACCGTGCGGACAAGGGCTGCATTGGTGAATTTGGGCACAGGGCTGAAGCCATACTGCACACTAGTCGCCGAAGTAAAGCTGGTCAGGATCAAATCGCGGTTGAATACGCGGGTCTTGTACTTGAAGTTGATGTCTGCGGTGTTGAAACCCAGCTTATCGGTGTTGTCACCACGATTGATGGCTAAGAACTCAAACGATTGGCGGAAGGTGCTCTTGTTGCGACCGTAGGGGCCCGAATTCTGGATGAAGGGCGTCAAGCGCGAGCGAACGAAGGCCGAGGCACGGTGTTGGAAAGTTACTGTGTCGAACTTCTCTTCGATCTGCTGGCTTGCAGCCAAGTTGGCAACGATGTGCAAGCGACCTAGATCCTTCTCCAATCGGATCATCCCTCCCACCCGGTTGTTGGCGAGTTGATGGGATTCCTGTGCCATGTTAACGAACAGCGTTGTGTTATATGTCTGCTGGTCAGTACGAGGGTACCCGCCGTTGACTACTGCCGGATTCGAGTTGTTCACCTGTGAGATCAAGCTCGCAGTGCTCAAACCAATGTAGTACCCACTGGCCGTCAGGTCGATGCCTCCTGGCAGACGAGGCATTTCCCATCGGGTATAAATCGAAGGATCCCAATCGGCTTCGTAGCTCGGATTTTCGGTAAAGCCAGCACCCGCCTCGACAAATCCTTTCACACTCCCCAATCGCAACTGGGCCTCACCTGTAACGATGCGGCGAATGTCATGAACTTGGCCGTAGTCGTTCTGAGAGACGTTGGTTCGATTTAAGTAATAGTTAACCGCAAAACTGTGCTGCCCGAGGCTCTTGCTGACACGTTGTCCGAACGTATAGGAAGGCCAGCGCTCGTCCACCAGTGCAGCCTCAATGCCGTTGTTGTGACGACCGTAAAAAGTCTTTGCTGAGAAACCCAACGGCAACCCTTCGGCTTCAAACGCAATGCCTTGCATGGCAACCCCACCGAAACCTTGCGCGCCGATGAAGTTGGTGGTGTTGTAGTACATCTCGTACTTCTCCCATGAGCTGGAGTACCAGTCCCAGGGCAGGCGAGCAAACGGATCATCCCGATACTGTAGCTGCGCCATAGTCAACGGCGACATGGTCGACCAAAGAATGCCACCACCAGCGCGAAGGCTGAACGTCCCCACGCTCGATGTATACTTACCACCGAAGTTTAGAAACTCCCGTGTGGCGGCCGTACGAGCCGTATCACCACCTTGTCCTGTAAAAGTATGCGAAAGCGAAAAACCAGTCGTGAACTCAAACGTCGGGGCCGGACGGGCCGAGAGGCTGATCTCAATGGTTGGAATGTTCTGGTTTTGGCCGGTTGCAGGGTCAGTCTTATAGTCCTCGAACTCGAAACCGCGGGACTTCCCTGTGTAGTCGGGGTATACATTGCTCAGGTGGCGGTAATAGGTCACCCATCGAGCATAACCACCCACCTTAAAAGTGCTTAATACATCCGCCGCCTTACTGTCCTTGCTTTCATTAATGTCACGGGGTGCAAAGCGAAAGCTGTTGCCCGAGTTCGTGTAGTTACGTACCAGGGGCGCAGTGCGGCTTGGCGATGTGGGCACAACCTCAAGGCTGTCCGCAGCGAATGCATTCGAGGGGGTCCCCAAAAGCAAGCCAAGGAAACCGAGTGTCAGAAGGGCGGCGCGTAAAAAACGCATGTGTGAATCGCGCATCGGAGGCGGGGGAGCGCTATTGGTGGTTGGTTCTTACAGCTTTAAAAACGACCGATCAATGCATTGGATTGAATGGTAGATTTCAAAGCGACAGCAGCAAATATTCAAGAAACGCAGCGGATTGCCAAGCAATTGATCTGTCTTTCTCGAAAGTTTATCCACTAGACGAACGCAAACATGTTCGGTTTGGAATTTGTAAGCCTGATAATCAACCGCTGATTTGCTCGCATTTCGTCGTTTCATCGTTTTGCAAACCCGAAATATCAATGGCCGCCCCCAATCTGGCCCCATGCCCAATCTTTGCTAGGAGCTTAAACATTGTGGCATAGGGCTTGCTGCTCCTCCCACGGTCAGCTAACTTGATGGCTTACCGATTCAACCAAAGACTCACCAACTCCTTTTATATGAAACGCATTGCGCTCCTCTTTACACTCGCTCTCGGCTTGGCGAGCACTCAAGCCTTCGCACAAGAACTCAAATTCGGCTTCGGTGCTGAAATGGCCCTGCCTCAAGGCGACTTCGAAGACGCTGGGACAGCCTTTGGTGGCTCGCTCCGTCTGCAAGCCGGTTTGAACGATAAATTCTCGGTCATGGGAACGGCAGGTGCCCTCTTGTTCGAGAAACAAGAGGTCGGCCCCATTGAATACCGCGCGTACATGATTCCAATTCAAGCGGGGTTGAAATTTTACCTGTTCACTCCACCGATGGTAAAGGTCTATACTTCGCTAGAGGGTGGTGTACACATCGCTGGTTTCAGTGGTGACGACATTGATGTCGATACCCAAACTTTGCCTTCGGGTGCCCTGGGCCTCGGCGTTCAGGTGAAAATGGTTGACTTCGGCGTGAAATATCAGCTTGTGAGCAAGAACGATGAGATTCGTAACGATGATGGCGAAAGCTTCTCGCAGAGCTACATCGGTTTCCGTTTGGGCCTGATGTTCGGCCCGAGCCTCTAGCCAGCCCATCGCACTGGGGTGCTTCTCTAGCAGAGAGAATTGCTTGAACTGAAAAGAGCCCGCTTTACAGCGGGCTCTTTCTATTTGCTCCGGGCGGAGCTTTTTTTAACAGTGGGTCGTACTGGATTCGAACCAGTGACCTCCGCCCTGTCAAGGCGGCGCTCTAAACCAACTGAGCTAACGACCCGCGCCGAAGCGGGCCACAAAGATAAAAGAAGAAAGTGGTTTCGCTGAACGCAGTTTCATGCCATTTTTTTTAAGGCCTCTGCATATATTGCACTCAAGTAACAAGCAACCAACGTGATGCGAACACCCAAAAGTCTCCTTTTCACTCCCGTTTTTCTCGGGCTCGCTGTGACTTGCAGCCTTTCTTCCTGCATCAAGGAGGAAACGATCGTTGTCACTGAAACCGTAACCGATACAGTCTATGTCGGCTGTGAGGGTTGCGACTCAACGCTTGCGGATGGCCTTGTAGCCTTCTTCCCCTTTACTGGAAATGCTGGGGATTCAAGCGCGACTGCGCTGAATGGCACAGTTAGCGGCGCGGTCCTGACAACAGGTGTAGATGGCGCAAGTAACGCCGCCTATAGCTTTGATGGCGTCGATGATTACATCAACGCAGGAACCGATACCCGCAGTGTTACCAATGTAGTCGCCATTTCCTTGTGGTACAAAACCGATGCGGATGTGGTCAACGCAATGGCCGCGAAATATAGCATCAGCCTAAACAAGGGTTGGACAATGGGCTTTACGACCACTGGTACCAACACCATTGCATCGTCAGTACGCAACGGCTCGTCAGCGAGCGCAACACTCCTCTCCTACACCACTTCAGACAACGCCGACGGGGAGTGGCATCATTACTTAGTCATGCTTTCAGATGCAGGCTATGAATTGTGGCTGGACGGTGAGTTGGAGACCAGCTTAAGCTCACTATCGGGTAGCGAAGATTATGCACTGGCGAGTGTTCCGTTTCGGATCGGCTGTTTAGCGCAAAGTGATAGCCCAGCAGCCAATGCAGCGTTCTTCGACGGGACACTGGATCAGGTAAGGATATACAACCGCCTGCTTACCGAAGAAGAGATCGCTTGCATATACATGCACAAACTCTAAACTCGACTCACTCCCCTACCCCATCAAAAAAGCCCCACCAGACGGTGGGGCTTTCTGGTAGCTCAACAATCAATGACACGCGTTCAGCGTCAACATTTATGTTGCTCGGCCACTTAGGCATGATGAAGCGCCGATCGGCGCACCCGGAGCAGCAACACAAAGCCAATCACAAAGTAGAGGCCAAGGGTCATGGTACTGCCCCGCATGCCACCCGAAAGGGTTTCCACCAAACCGTAACTCAAGGTGCCTAAGGCTGTGCCCAGCTTGTCGCTGACATCATAAAAGCTGAAGTACGAAGCATGGTCTTCAGTCTCCGGCAACAGCTTCGCATACGTACTGCGCGCGAGCGATTGAATGCCACCCATCACAATTCCCACAAAGGCGGCCAAGTAGTAAAAATCAAGCGTCTCCGGACGGCTTAGGAAGGCACCAATGCACACCAGCACCCAAAGCCCCACCGTTGTGGCCAGGACTGCCAAGTTTCCAAACCGCCCCGATAGGCGCGCCATCAGCCAAGCCCCTCCGATGGCCACCAGTTGGATGATCAAGATGGTAACGATCATCCCCTCCTGGGGCATGCGCAGTTCAACGGTTCCGAAGCCCACGGCCAAATACATGATCGTCTGTACGCCCATGTTGAAGAAGAAAAAAGCACTCAGGTAGCGTTTGAGGTCCTTTTGGTCGGTCAGCTCGCGCCACACCTTGCGCAGTTCCTGGTAGCCCGTTTTCCAGCTTCCCCTCCCCTGGCGTCCATACACGTTCGTCGGCAAGCGGGCAAAGGCAATCTGCGCAAAGCCCATCCACCACAGGCCAACGGTTAGGAACGCCAACCGCGCTGGTAGGCTGCCGGGCTCATCACTGAGACCAAATGTGGCCGGCGTGATGATCACCGCCAGGTTGAGGATCAACAGTAGCACGCTGCCCACATAGCCGTACCCAAAGCCCATGGCACTGACCCGGTCGAAGCGATCGGGCGTGGCAATTTCAGGCAGGAAAGCATTATAGAAGACGATGCTCCCTGCAAAACCCATACTGCCGATCACAAACAGCAAGAGCCCAAGCTCCAAGGGCAACGATTCGAAGAAGAACAGGCCCATGCAACTCAGCGAGCCGACGTAGCAGAACACCTTCATAAACCCCAACTTTCGGCCACTCGCATCGGCAATACCCGATAGGAGCGGCGAAAGCCCAGCGATCAGCAGGAAAGACAAGGCGAGCGTCCAATCATAGACCACCGAGTTCTCGAGCCGGACCCCGAAAATACGCACCAAACCATTCTCTGTTTGGGTCACCGCCAGGTAAAAGCCCGGGAAAATGGCCGTAGTAATCGTGAGCGAAAAGACCGAGTTGGCCCAGTCGTACATCGCCCATCCGCGCAGGACTCGCTTCTGATTCTTCTCGAAACCCATCGACCTAAGATCGCAGAAAAAAAGGGGCACTGGGCCCCTTTCCTACTTGTTGTTTTCTAGTGCCTATTCGCCCCGAGTGTCCTTCCCGGCGGGGTAGGCAATCTTACGGGCATCGATCTCGCGCAGCTCCTGCTTCACGTCGATGAGCAAGCCCATCTTGACCTCCTTATCGACCTTCATGGCGATTTGAAGGTTGTCTGCGTTGCCTTCCAACTCAAACTTCTTGCGGGTCACCAGCTCGCGCACCTTGGTGGGCGGCACAAACGCATCACTGATCTGGATGCGGGGCTCGCTACCGAAGTTCGCCGCATCGAGTGGCTCACCAACGTAGAGGTGCATGATGAGTTCCTTCTTCGCCAGCTTCTCGATCTGGGTCACCTTGGGTAGGTTGTTGCGGACCATCAAGGTGCTCTCGCGCAGCTTGGTGGTCACCATGAAGAAGAACAACAGGATGAAAATGATGTCGGGCAGCGAGGCGGTGGGGATGGCAGGTGAACTGCCGCGCTCTTTTCGAAACTTAGCCATGGTACTACGTGGTTAGGATCCGAAATCGATGGGTTCTGCCTCGGAAAGCTGCATGGGAATCTCCTTCTGCGCTTTGCTGAGTTCTTCTTTATCTTCAGGCACTTCGTCGTCCAACTCCAAATACGCCTCCAGGCTGATGCCCAGGTACTCGGCGCGAAGCTCGTGGTAGGCACCCTTCAACTCGTCGAGGACTTGGAGGTAGTACTGGAATTCCGACCCACGGTCAACCTTAAAGCTGACGACGGCCTTCTGGTAGCTCTCCGACAAGGTGGCGTTGCGACCTTGGTTGCTCAAGAAGCGTTTGGCTTCGCCGCGCAGCTTCCCGATGCTCATCACCTCATCCTCGACCAGCAACTGGTTTTGCGAGTTGAGGACGACACGGAACAAGTTGCGGTCCGCAATCTCGATGGGTTTCTGATCCTTCGGTGGCTTGGGGGGCAGGATGAACGGCACCCCCTTATCGATGGTGATCGTGGTGGTCACCAGGAAGAAGATCAGCAGCAGGAAGGCGATGTCCGCCATCGAACTGGCGTTCACCTCTGGCGATTCCTTTTTCCGTTTTTTTCCTCCGAACACAGTCTGGGGTCGTTAGCGCGCGAAGCGTTTGAGGACAAGTTTTCCGACCAGCATCAGCACGACGGCTATTGCGAGCAGTACAATGGAGAGGGTAATCAAACCGCCGGCCAGTGTCCACCCGCTTTCGCCAGTATACTTGCTGGTATCCCCTGGGATGTTGGGATCAGCCATCGCCCGGAAGATGAAGAACAACACCACCAACGCTACGAGCGAACCGACGGGCAGCATCAGCGATTTGGGGTTCGACATCGACTTAACGAGAGGTAGCACCAATGCCACAAGCGCGGCAATGATGACCATCGCTAGCGAGAGGTAGATGACAAAGCCCGTGCTGCTGACCGTGTTTTCACGCAGCTCTTCGTAGGCGAAGTCGCCCGCGTCTTTCGCTTCCATCATCTTGGACTCGTGGCCCAGCGAGTTGAGCAGCGAGATGCCGACGATGATCGCCAGGAACAGAAGGATGGCACCGATGCCGTATTTCTGGAATAATTTCATGGTCTCTTCGGTTTGAAGGTGAGAAACTCAGCAGCAGCCGTGAGACTAGTTTTTCAGGACTTGACGAGCGATCAGCAGGTCGACCAGCGAGATCGAGGCATCCTCCATCTGGGTCACAATGCCGTCAATCTTCGACACCAAGTAGTTGTAGAAGATCTGCAGGATGACCGCAACGATCAGACCGGCAACGGTCGTGAGCAGAGCCACCTTGATCCCCTCGGCCACATAGCCAATCTGAAGGTCGTTCTGTTGCATGATCTGGTCAAAGGCATCGATCATACCGATAACCGTACCCATGAAGCCAAGCATCGGCGCGAGGGCGATGAACAGCGAGATCCAGGTTAGGCCCTTCTCCAGTTTGCCCATTTCAACCGAGCCGTAGGAAACGATCGACTTCTCGACCATTTCGATGCCTTCACCCGAACGAAGCAATCCTTGTGCGAAAATCGAAGCAACTGGGCCTTTGATGCCCGCGCAGTAGTCCTGTGCCGCTTTCGGGCCACCTTGTGCCAAGGCATTCTCGACACCTTCCAAAAGCTTCTTGGTGTTGGTGGTCGCTAGGTTCAAGGTGATGATCCGCTCGATGGCAATCGCCAACCCGAAGATCAAACAGAGCATGACAA
>CAYGKP010000099.1:0-8516 GCA_964350605.1 uncultured Cytophagales bacterium | reverse complement strand
GACCTACAGCATTCCGCTCGACCAAATCGAGGTGGTTTCGAACGCGGCGTCCAACGTGTTTGCGCCGCTTTCTGGGATGGAGCGGGCCACGGCCAAAGCAGAGTTTGGAAGGGGTGCGCCGTATTTTCTTTACGTCGGTTCGATGCATGCGCGAAAGAACGTCGCGGGGATGATCGAGGGCTTCAAGCGGTTTGTCGAGACAACAGATGCGCCGCACAAGCTACTGCTCGCTGGGGTGGCGATGTGGAAGGAAGACGACTCGCTGTTCAACGACGAAGCGCTGAAGAACCGCCTCTTGCGCTTGGGGCGGGTCAGCGACGAGACGTTGGTTCGGCTTTACAACGGAGCCGAGGCCTTGGTGTATGTTCCTTATTTTGAAGGATTTGGCTTACCAATTGTCGAGGCGATGGCCAGTGGCTGTCCTGTGATGACCTCGGACCGAGGGGCGATGCAAGAGGTGGCAGCCGGTGCGGCCTACCAAGCCAACCCCGACGACCCGGACAGCATCGCGCGGGGCTTTGCCCGCCTCTCCGAATCGGAAAGTATGCTCGCCGAGCTGCGATCCGCCGGGCTCAAACGGGCTGAGGCGTATGCCTGGGACAAGAGTGCTGCCCAGCTTTGGAACCTGGTGGAACACGCCCTGGATCGTTCATGAGGCCACGTTTGTTGGTCTTGTTGCCCCGCTTTCCCTATCCCTTGGATCAGGGGGATCGCCTGCGAGCGTACTATCAATTGCGCGACCTATCCCAATCGTTTGAGATTCACTTGGTCTGCACCGACCGTGAGCCAATCGACGCCGACCGACGGGCGCACGTCTTGCCATTTTGTGCCAGCATCCAAGTCATTCACCTGCCCCTAACCCGAGTTATCTGGAACTTGACCGTCGGGTTTTTCTCTGGGTTGCCGTTTCAGGTTGCCTACTTCCGCCACCCGAAGGCCAAGGCCGCCCTGCGCCAGTTATGGAGCAAGAAAGTGCCGGGCTTGCTCTATGCACAGCTCGTTCGAATGGGTGCAAACGTGCCCGATGGGCTGCCGCTCTACCTGGACTTCATGGATGCCTTTTCGGCGGGATTCCAGCGGCGGGCCGAACGCACGAGGGGCATTGTCGGCTGGCTGGCGGGCTGGGAAGCGAAACGCCTCAAACGATACGAGCAAAAGATGCGCGCGCGGGCTAAAGGCTGCTCGATCATCTCGGAGCAAGATGCCGCAGCCCTGGGAGGCAAAGGCATCGACATTGTGCCCAACGGAGTAGGCGAGACCTATTTGGCCAAACTACCCGCGATGGCGCCGCGCTATGACCTGATTTTTTCGGGCAACATGGGTTACGACCCCAACGTGAAGGCGGGCCTGATTCTGGGCCATGAGATTCTCCCGAAGTTGGAGGGGGCCACGCTTTGCTTGGCTGGGTCGCGGCCTGCGGCGAGCTTGCGCGCCTTGGAAAGCCAAAAATTGGAAGTCACCGGATTTGTGGACGACCTGCGGCCCTACCTGAAATCCTCAAAACTGTTTGTCGCCCCGCTGTTTACTGGGCAGGGTCTGCAAAATAAACTCCTCGAAGCGATGGCCGTTGGCTTGCCCGTGCTGACCACACCCCAATGCGCGGCGGCGTTGGGGGCCGAGCACCAAGTTCAACTTTGGACCGCTTCGACGGTTGAAGAATTCGTTACCGCAAGCCAGCAACTCTTGGCCGACGAGGCCCTGCGAGGTCGCCTGGCCGCTGCGGGTCGTGCCCTGGTTGCCGAACGGTTCAGTTGGGCGGGAATCAACGCGCAGTTGGCCGATCGGCTGGCTGCCCTCGCCGAATAAGGCTACCTTTGCCAGCCCCAATGAGCCCATGTTAGACACCATCGAGGAAGCCATTGAAGAGATCCGCGCCGGCCGCGTGGTGATCGTTGTCGACGACGAAGAACGCGAGAACGAAGGCGATTTCATTTGTGCGGCCGAGGCCGTCACGCCCCAGATTGTCAACTTCATGGCCACCCACGGACGTGGGTTGATCTGTGCGGCGGTGCCCGAATCGCGCTGCAACGAATTGGGCCTCGAACTGATGGTGGGCCGCAATACCGCCCTGCACGAAACGCCCTTTACCGTCTCGGTCGATTTGATCGGGCATGGTTGCACCACCGGAATTTCTGCCTCCGACCGAGCGAAGACGATTCAAGCCTTGGTCGACCCTGCGACCAAATCCGAGGAATTGGGCAAGCCGGGCCACGTCTTTCCCTTGCGGGCGAAGGAGGGCGGCGTGCTGCGCCGGACGGGCCACACCGAAGCGGCTATTGATTTGCCCCGACTAGCGGGCCTGAAAGCCGGGGGTGTGTTGGTGGAAATCATGAACGAGGACGGGACGATGGCTCGCCTTCCCGATCTGCGCAAAGTGGCCGATCAGCACAACCTGAAGCTCGTCTCGATTAAGGACTTGGTGGCCCACCGCCTGCGGAATGAGTCGTTGATTCGCCGCGAGATTCAAATGTCGTTCCCTACGCGGTTTGGGGACTTTGAACTGATCGCTTACCGCCAAGCGAACACCGACGAAGTACACGTCGCCCTCACCAAAGGAAACTGGCGCGAGTCAGACGAAGTGCTGGTGCGCGTCCATGCGGGCAGCTTGCCCGAGGATGTGTTTGGCTTCTCGCTCGTTGGCGGCCCCACCGGGTTGGACCGTGCCTTGGAGCAAGTCGCGGCGAGCCCGGCAGGGGTGGTCCTCTATATGAATCACCGCACCGCGGATCTGTCCGAACAGCTTCGCGGGTTGAAGGAGCGCGAGTTGGCAACGGAGCGGGGCGAGGCCACGCCGACGGGCGACATGGACACCCGCGACTTCGGCATCGGGGCACAAATCTTGCGTGATTTGGGCGTATGTCGCCTCAAACTGCTCACCAGTCGACCCAAAAAGCGCATCGGCCTGGAAGGCTATGGGCTGGAAATCGTCTCGTTTGTGGGTTTCGATGGCCAACCCTTACAGATTTCTTGATTCGGGCATGAGCCGTTGGTGGTTGGTCTTGGTGGTTGCGCTGTTCTGGGTGCCAATCCAGGCCCAAGACTATGGCCCCGACTATTGGCACGAAGGCACCGCCTACCTGCTCGGCGGCGATTCGATCAAGGGCCGATTGATGTACGATTTTCCCGGCGACAACCTGCAAGTCGATATGGGCGGCGGAACAGTAACCACCTACAATGCCACCCAATTGGATGGCTTCCACCTGCGGGATTTTCGCACCGGGGCCGACCGCTACTTCTACGCGTTCTCGTTCCAAACCCAAACAGGGTACGAACGTCAGGTACTCTTCGAACTATTGGTTGGCGGGCCACTCTCGCTCCTCAGCCGCGAGCAAGTGGTCATCCAAACCAACGCAGGCTTTTACAATCCCTATGGGTTCAGCACTTATCCTACCCAGCAACGAGTATTGGAGGTAAGCTACTTCGTGAAGCGAGGCACCGGGACGATCAAAATCCTCGAGCCGAATAAGAAGCGAGTTCTGGCCCTGATGGGCACCCGTTCGGGCGCGATTCAGAACTACGTGAAAGGAAACAAGTTGAGCTATGACCGCCGCCCGGATCTGATGGCCATCTTTGCCTACTACAACCAACTTAGCCGACCGTGAGCCGACCGAAAATTCTAGTGACTAACGACGACGGAATTACGTCACGGGGCATCGCGTTGCTCGTCCGTGTGGCCGCTGAATTTGGCGACGTCACCGTCCTGGCCCCCGACAGCCCCCAATCGGCCATGGGCCATGCGATTACCATTGCTAAGCCCCTGCGCCTAACACCCGTGACCCTTTTCAGCCATCCGGCCTATGAGTGCTCGGGCACCCCGGCCGATTGCGTCAAGCTGGCCAAGCATTTTGTCTTCAAGGATCAGAAGCCTGATCTGGTGCTCTCGGGCATGAACCACGGCCACAACGGCTCGATCTCGATCCTGTATTCAGGTACCATGTCGGCAGCCATTGAAGCGGCCATCGAGAACATTCCGGCCATTGGCTTCTCGCTCTGCGACTACGACCCGACGGCCTACTTGGAGCACGTGGTTCCCTACATGCGTTCTGTGATTGCGCAGGCCTTGGAGCGGGGCCTTTCCCCGCACCTCGCACTGAACGTCAATTTCCCGGCGTACGACCCCGATCAACCACTCAAGGGCCTCAAGATTTGCCGCCAAGCGCAGGCCAGTTGGGAAGAGAAATTCGACGAGCGCAAGGACCCTCATGGCCGATCCTACTTCTGGATGGCTGGTGATTTTGTGAACCACGACCAAGGGTCGGAGACCGATGAGTGGGCCCTGACCAACGGCTACGTATCGGTTGTGCCCTGTCAGTACGACCTGACGGCGTACCACGCCTTGCGCGAATTGGACAGCGAGTGGTCGCTTCAGTTGCCTGCTGAGGCATCGAGCGAGAACAAGCCGTAGTCCGCATCCCGGTACAGAACGGTGTAACCCTGGACTGACTCGGGCAGCTGTCCCTCGAAACGATTGAGGTTTAACATCAAGACCGTAGCTTCATCTGGCAGCTTGCCTTCCCGCACTTCCTGATCGGTCAACACCCAGCCTTTGCGGCCTGTGAAGTATAGGTCTTCGGGGTTTTCGCCCCCATTGATGACGATGCGCACCTCGGTTGCCAAGACAGAATCGGCAATCGCCTCGGCGCGGAGCTTGTGCAGTTCGCTGTCTTTCAGGAAGAAATCGTGCTGTTGGCTCGCCACGTTTTCGATGGCAACAACTGCCAATAGAGTGGCACCTAGCCAAGTGGGTTTTTCGATACGGGCGACAGCGTAGCCCGCGACCAATGCCATGAACGGCACAAACGGCAAGATGTAGTACCCATGATGATGGAAGGCAAACCCAGCCTTGAGCATGAAGGCAATCAGGCCCACTGTCGCGGCGGTCAAGACCCAAGCAAGGGTTCGATTCCGGTCCTTGACGAATCCGAAGAGGCCCCAGAGGAACAACAAAAGCCCGGAGATTTTCAGTGCTTCGAAGCCGAACTTCTGGAGCACGGCAGGGAAGTGCGAAGTCAACTCGTCAATGGCTTGCCCCAATGGTTGGCCCATGTAAAAGTGCCAGAAGCCATACTCTTCGACCAAATGTGGTGCCCAATGGCCGTACCACCAGGCGATCGGTGCCATGAGCAGCAAGCTAGCAGCCGTCAACCCGATTCGGCGAGGCCAGGGGCAGCTGGCCGACACAAATGCTGGGAGCAGAAGCACCAAGGGCAGGAGCGAGGGCACCTTGCTGAGTCCACCCAAACAGGCCAACACAGCGAAGGGCAGCAGCCGCCAGACTTTGCCTTCTTCTAAGTAGCGCAGCCCGTACCACACCCCGCCCAACACGAGCGAGAGGCCAAAGGTGTCGGGCATGATCTTGCGGCTGTATTGAAACCAGAGCGAGAAGATCAGAAGGAACGCCGCCGCGAAGGCCACCTTCCGGGTCGTGAGCCGCTCGCAGATCTTAAAGAACATCCAGAAGCCCCAGGTGCTGATCACAAGGTTAATCAATCGCCCGCCGCTGTGGCTCCAACCGAAAACCTTGGCTTGCAGGTAGATCAGGTAGTTAAAGAGCGGAAACTCCATGCCGGTGATGCCTGTCAGGGTCCCGGCCATGTCGACGCGAGGCAGGAGCAAGTCGGGCCCCAGCTCGTAGAAGTTGCGCGCCACCATCAGGACGGTAACCTGTCGCCAGCCGTGGGCCACCTCGAGCGGCGCGTTGAAAATACCGATCAGCCGAAGCAGAAACGCGAGGACCAACCAAAAGCGGATGTCCTTGAGCCAAAGTCGGAGCTGCATGGGCGAAAGGTACGGCGGGTCGTTGGATTACAGGACTTCTCCTATCTTCCTGACGTGAAAGCGAAATGGGTAACCCGACTTGTATTTCTGCTCATTGCGGGGGCGTCACTATTTCTGGGCTTCAATCGGAACCGGAATGGGTTCGAGCGCATGTTTATGTACGATGGCGAGGGCTATTATCTGTACCTGCCTTCTACGTTCCTCTATGAAGAATCGGGTCAGATGCCCGTTCACACCAAGCGGTCGTATTTTGCCAATCGTGATGATTTTACACGCCTGACCACGAAGTATGCCATTGGCCCATCCTATGTGATGGCACCCTCGTTTTTTTGTGTCTGGGCCATTCGATCAATGACTGGTTCGCCAACCACTGGCTTTGAGGGGAGTTTTGCCATGGGGGTTTTCATCACAGTCTGGGTATTCACGCTCCTTGGTCTTTGGCTACTCTACCTCAGTTTGCGCAGGCATTTCGGACAGTGGCCTTCGCTCCTTACCCTTGTGGTTTTGGCCATCGGCAGCAACCTTCTGTTCTATGTGACCGACACACCGACCATGTCGCATGCGTTCACGTTTGTTTGGGTGTCGATGCTCGTATGGCTTACCCCCCGCTTGCTGGAGGCACCAACAACTGGCCGCTGGTTGTTGCTTGGGCTCGTGATGGGCATGATCGTCGTGACCCGTCCCACCAACGTGATTTTTGTGCTGATTCCGCTTCTCTGGGGCCTAGGCACGGCTAGAACTGGTTTCAAACAACGACTTAGTTGGCTTGCCTCCCACTGGCGGGGACTGGCGTTGGCCCTTGTTCTGGCCTTCTGTCTATTGATTCCCCAGATGTTGTATTGGAAATCACACTACGGCCAATGGCTTTCGTATTCCTATGGTGGCGAAGACTTTAGGCATTGGAGAAAGCCATGGCTTTTGAGTGTTCTGTTCAGCTACAAAAACGGATGGCTGGTCTACTCTCCTCTAATGATTTTGCCGCTGATCGGGCTGGGTTTGGGCTGGCGGTCGACAGAGCTTTCAAAGTGGAAATGGCCGTTGCTAGTTGTCCCGCTGATCCTGTGGTACCTGTGTGCCTCTTGGCATTGTTGGTTCTTTGGTGGGGCTTTTGGTTATCGATCGTTCATCGACATGTACCCACTCTTGGCGCTTCCGACGGCTTTTGTACTCGAGCGACTGTTGGCTTGGAAAGTGAAATGGGCACGGTTCGCCCTCTTAGCGGTCATCTTCTGGCTCATCAGCTTGAATATTGCGATGGCCCTCAAATGCCGTGGCTGGTGGCACATGGAAGGCTGGGCCGGATGGCGCAAGGCCTGGACCGAGGCCATGGTATGGAACCTTCCCTAGCCGAGGGGCTTCCCAAGCAGCCGACGCAGCATCAACAGGTGCGAAATCAACACGACCGGCGCAACATAGGCGGGCAGCCAAACGAAAGGGACCACCAAAATGCCCCAGTTCGGTTGGTCAAAGGCGATTTGTTGCAGCGGGGTGGGGGCGGAAAGGAACGCATGCACGATGATGTTCAGCAGCAAGAGGAGACCCACCACGTTCCACGTCAAGGCGGCTTTGCGGTACTTGACTGGGTCTTTTTGAAGCAGTAGGGCCAAGGGAATGGCGGTTAGCCCCGCAAGGATGTCAAAGTTCAGGCCCTCGAAGGTCATCACCTGAGGAACCATCTCGGCGTAAGCCATGCCCCAAAGCACAAGCTCGACAGGAATGCGAACCGCCGATATCCAGACCAGCGACGAGAGGGGGATCGATTGAAGGAAGCTTTGCGGCTTCTTCAAGGTGATGAGCAACAGGCCCAACAGCAGCATCGGCACGATGGCCAGCAGCAGGCGTGGGGGCAGCACGTCAACGCGCAGGTAGAACTGGCTCATCGCCAAGTACCCGTGCAGCACAATCCAAAGCGCAGACAGCGAGAGGGTGAGCCGGGCCATCTTCCGGGCGGAATCATGATCGCTGGCCAGGACAGCCGTGCGCACCAAATAAATGGTCAATAGGGTGGTTCCGAAGAAGCCCCAGACGAGCAGGGGGCCGAGTTTTTCAAGTGGCATGCCGTAAGGTAGCTAGAGATATGGATCGACGTCGATGGAAATGTAAACCGAGCGCGCAGCCGCGCTGGAAATCTTCACCTCGTTGATCAGGCGGAGCAGGTGGGCCTTGGCTTTCGCGGGGTCGGCCTCGCCTTTTTCCAGCTTGATGAGGACTTGAAAGCGATACTGGTTGCGTACCCAAGCGACCAAAGGAGGCTCTGGTCCCAAAATCCGGTGGCTGCCCAGGGCTTCTTTCAAGCGGTTCGCTAAGCGATTCGCCATCGACTCGACCAACCCGCGGTCCTCGTGGCGCAGCATGACTTGCACCAGCCGGGCGAAAGGCGGGTAGAGGAATGTCCGTCGCTCGTCGATTTCCTTCTCGGCAAAGCCCAGGTAGTCATGGGTGAGCACCCTTCGCAGTACGTCCTGCGTTGGGTCGACCGTTTGGATCAAGACGCGGCCCGTCTCCTTACGACCCGCCCGCCCGGCCACTTGCAGGAGCAATTGCATGCCCCGTTCGTGGGCCCTAAACGAAGGGAAGTGAAGCAGGGTATCCGCATCAAGCACCACAACCAGCGAAACCCCCTCGAAGTCCAAGCCTTTGGTCACCATCTGGGTGCCCACCAGAATGTCGATGCGCCCCGAACCAAAGTCGTCGAGCAATCGGTCAAAGGCCGACCGCGCCCGCGTGGTGTCCGCATC
>CAYGKP010000098.1:6425-8522 GCA_964350605.1 uncultured Cytophagales bacterium | reverse complement strand
TCCTACTGCCCCGTCACCCGTCATGGAAGATTACAATAAAATCATTGAGTCCCTGGGGGTTAAGTACATCAAATCCAATTTTATTAGGATTCTCCAGCCCCTGACGGTGCCCAACTTTTACGACGTGGACAACACGTTGATTCTGGTCCACAAAGGCCAGATTTCCTTCGGAGAAGGCTCTCAGGTGGTCGAGGCGGGCCAATTGCTCTTCATTCCCAGCGGAAAGCTCGTGCCCATTACCTACGGGGAACGCAGCCCGGTGCGCATCTCGAACGACGAGGTGACCACCAACATGGAGAAGTTCTTCGCGCCCGCAGGGTCAATCTCCGACGAGGAATTGACGGGCGATACCTTCAGCTACCTGACCTTCTCGGCCAAGGTGTTCGATTCGGTAAACTTCTTCCAGTCGCTCGACGTGCCACCGTTTGTGATCTCGGATGCCGACGCACTGGTACGCTCGCACAAGGATTTGATTTCCGAAAGCCTGAAGAATGAGGCGGGCAAGCAACGCGTGCTGAAGATCGACACCGACCGCGTGGTGGTCGAAGTGATTCGCTACATCCTTCGCGAGAAACTCTTCGTCGAGCAACTGGCCACCAATGTCACCTACTTCAAGGACCCACGCCTGCTCGACATCTTCGCGTACATCAAGGAAAACTTGGCGGGCGATCTTTCGAACAAAGTCCTGGCGAACGTCGCCAACGTATCAGAGGATTACGTCGGCCAATATTTCAAGATGCTCACGGGCATCAACCCGCAGGATTACATCGAGTACCAGCGGATGGAGAAAGCGGTCAACTTGCTGCGCACCACCAAGCGTTCGATCCGCGAGATTGGGCGCGATGTGGGCTACAAGGACACGGCTTATTTCTGCCGCCGTTTCAAGATGATGTTCGGCATTCCGGCTGGCAAGATGCGCCGCCGCGATTCGTTGATGAATCTTTAAGCACTCCCTTAAGGGTCATTTAGCGGCTACTGCGCCGCTTTCGAGGCGTTCAGTTCCGCGGTCAATTCCGCGAGCCCGATCAGGGCATTCGCGTCCTCTTCCAACCGATTGCCAACCACCAAAACGTCGGCCCCCGCTTCAAAGGCCGTCCGGGCCTGCGATAGCGTACGGATGCCGCCACCGATAATCAGGGGTGTTTTCACCGATTTGCGGACCGCTTTGATGAGTGCCGCCGGAACAGGCGATTGCGCGCCACTTCCCCCGTCCAAGTACATGATCCGAAGGCCGAGCATTTCGCCAGCCAAAGCCGTACAAGCTGCGATTTGCGGCTTGTCAGCGGGCAGCGGTTGGGTGCCCGAAATGTAGGAGGCAGTCGTGGGGCGGCCCCCGTCAATGAGTAGGTAGCCTGTCGGTAGGGCTTCTAGCCCCGCTGCTACGATGAGTGGCGCGGCGGCCACGTGTTGCCCGATGAGCAGTTCGGGGTTGCGCCCCGAGATCAGGGAAAGAAAAAGCACTGCGTCAGCGCGGCGATCCAAGTGGCTGGCGTTGCTCGGAAACAGAACCAGGGGGATGTTGCACTCCTCTTTGATGAGGCTGACCACGGGGGAAAGACTGGCATCACCGAGCAGACTACCGCCCACAAACAGGTAATCGACCCGGCACTCGTTGGCTAGGCGCAGAAGTTTGCGCAGCTCCCCTGGTTCGGTCTTATCGGGATCGATGAGGACCGCAAGGGATTTTTGGCCCGTCTGGTGGGCCTGTTCGAGCTGGGTCAGAAGACGCATGAGTGGAAACAAAAGTACGGGTTTTCGCCCGCTTGCTCTCGGTTGATACCTCCTGGGCCCAAAGGGTGAACCTGCCTGGAAAAACTACTTACCGGTTCGGTCGATGTTGACGATCGCCGAGAAGCCCCAGGTGGGCGTGATGAAATTGCGGTTGGTCTGTGAGAAGTCCACATAGAACAAGTCGGTCTGGCGGATGTGATAGGCCTGGACCCACAACCAATCGAGGGGCTCGTATTGCAACATCAGCCGCCCACGGGTCAGGTCAAAAAAGCGGTCGTCGTAGATGCCCACTTTGTTATCACCTTGTTCGTGCCACTGGTAGGCCCAGTAGGAAAACACCACATGCAGGGGTCGCTTGGCCACCAT
>CAYGKP010000098.1:0-6415 GCA_964350605.1 uncultured Cytophagales bacterium | reverse complement strand
ATCACGGGGTAATCCAGCGAAACAAACACCGCAGTGCGGGCCAAATCATTACGGATCTGGTTGGGGTTCTCGGGCGGGGGAATGCTGAAATATTCGGCTTGCAGCCCCTTGCGGAAGAACAGCTTTCCGATGTGTCCGTCGTGCCAAATCCAGGCTTTTCCCGCCGACTCGTTGCGGT
This sequence comes from uncultured Cytophagales bacterium, assembly GCA_964350605.1. Lineage (GTDB taxonomy): Bacteria > Bacteroidota > Bacteroidia > Cytophagales > JAAEPT01 > CAYGKP01. The sequence continues at coordinate 6,237 of CAYGKP010000098.1, read as the reverse complement.
CCTCGAACTGAATGGCCCGGCCACTGGCACCCAGCTTCCAATGGGCTGTGGCTTGAAACAATACGCCCAACTCCTGGCTGGAGCGGAAAATGTTTTGGAAGAACCCGTCGGTTTTGAAGCCGTTCGACGGATTCTGCGAGCGCATGTTCGCCTCCAGAAACAGGACGTGACTGCGGGTGCTGTCGTTCGGATGGGCAAAGCGATAGCGACCCCCGAGTGAGAACCAATACGCGTTGTTGCGATAGGTCTTGTCGGTCGAGGGATTTTGTGCCCAAGCCGACGGACCCACGATCAAGGCCAGAAAGAAAACCGCCAGGAAGCGAAAGGATAACATGGAGCTACTGTTGGGTGAGCGGGGAGTCTCTAAATTAGGTTCAATTCGGTTCATTCAGCGTGTTGGTTGGACAATGTCAACTCCAAGTGCAAAAAAACCCAGTTAGAGCGGGTCGAACTTGGAAAAACACTAACTTGACCACGCACAACTACGTAGCCCGTGGCCACTACTCCGCAAAAAGACGACATCTCGACCAAGTCCTTGACCGGTCGGGTTTACGCACTCTTCGACATCTTCGTTCGGGAGAAAACGTTTCTGGTCGCCATCCTGGTGATGATCGTGCTCGCGGGTGTGTTGACGCCCTACGCACACCTGGCGATGTGGTTCGGCTTTGCAATTGCGGCCTATTCGGCCATTGCCAACGATTCGATCCAAACGATCGGGACGTTCATCGCCTCGAACAGCAAACGGCCCTGGTGGCTCATGTGGCTGTTCATGGGCCTGATCTTCGTAGGAGTGGTGACATTCAGTTGGGTGGCCTATGATGGCGATGTGTCCTGGGGCCGCTTAAATCATAAGGGCTTCGAGGTGGCCCCGACCAGTTTTGAGTTCCTGCAACTGGCCGCGCCGATTGTCCTTCTGATCCTGACTCGGATGCGCATGCCGGTCTCGACGACCTTCCTGCTGCTTTCCTGCTTTGCCACCAAAGGCAGTGCCATCGGCAAGGTGATGGCCAAAAGCTTCGGCGGCTACTTCATCGCCTTTGCGGCGGCGGTGGTCGTTTGGCTGCTGGTCTATTACTTGTTCAAAACCTTCAAGTGGAAGCTGAAGCGCAAAGTCCATCCCGGTTGGATGGTGGCGCAATGGATCATCTCCGGGTCGCTCTGGGGTTTTTGGCTGATGCAAGACGCTGCGAACATCGCCGTCTTCCTGCCACGCAGCTTGTCGACGGGTGAATTTCTGGCGTTCACACTGTTCATCTTCGGTGGCTTGGGCCTACTCTTCTACCTGAAAGGCGACCGAATCCAAAAGATTGTCAATGAGAAATCCGGGGTCACCGACCTGCGGGCAGCTACACTCGTTGACTTCGTCTATGCTTTGATCCTGGTCTACCACACCATCGACAGCACGGTGCCCATGTCCACCACCTGGGTGTTCTTGGGATTGCTCGGCGGTCGAGAACTCACCATCTCGCTCACCAAAAAGCGGAAGAAACTCCGCAAGGCGCGCTTCAAAACTGCGCTGGCGATGATCGGGAAAGACGCGCTGTTCGCCATCATCGGCCTAATCATCTCGCTGGCCATTGCCATGCTGGTCAACAAGCCCGTCCGCGACGGCATCCTGGAAAGCCTCGGAATGTAATTCCACCTCCCTCCAACGAGGGAAAGGATTGAGCCAAAAAGCGTGGCTTAGGCCCCCTGGGCCAATTCCTCGATGGCGAGGTAGGCCATCAGGCCCGGACCCAACCGGAGGGCTTCTTCGTCGATGTCAAAGGTCGGGGTATGCAGACCCGAGGTCAGCCCCTTTGCTTCATTGCGAATGCCCAAGCGGTAGAAGCAGGAATCAATCACCTGCGAATAGAACGCAAAGTCCTCGGAGGCCAACCACAGGTCGAGGTCCAGCACATTTTCCTTACCCATGTAGGCCTCTGCCCCCGCGCGCAAGCGACGGGTCAAGTCAGGGGTATTGTTCAAGGCCGGATAGCCCACCTTAATATCCACCTCGCAATCGCCACCCATGCTGCGGGCAATGCCCACGCAAATCTCTTCGATCTTTTTGTGGGCCGCGAAACGCCAGGTCTCATCGTAGGTACGAAAGGTGCCTTCTAGCTTGACTTCGCCGGGGATCACGTTGGTCGCACCCTCGGCCATCACTTTCCCGAACGAAAGAACCGAAGGCAGCTTGGGGCTGTTGCTCCGCGAGATGACGGTTTGCAGCGCGGTGATGATCTGCGCGGTGATGACCACCGGGTCGATGCCCATTTCGGGCATGGCGGCGTGGCCACCCTTTCCTTTGACCGTCAGGTAGATCTCATCGGCACTGGCCATGTAACGCCCCTCGCGGAACCCCACGGTCCCAGCAGGGAGCAACGGCATCACGTGCTGGCCAATGATGCACTTGGGGCGCGGGTTCTCCAGCACGCCGTCTTTAATCATCAGCGACGCACCGCCGGGCAATTTTTCCTCGCCGGGTTGGAAGATGAGTTTGATGGTGCCCTTCAAGCTGGCCCGCGCATCGAACAGCAACTTGGCAGTTGTCAGCAGCGAAGAAGAATGGACATCATGCCCGCAGGCATGCATCACTCCCTCATTCTTAGAGGCGTAGGGCTGGCTGCTGTTCTCGTGAATCGGCAGCGCGTCCATGTCGGCGCGCAGGGCGATCACATTCGCGGACGGCTCGGGCCCCTCGATGTAGGCCACAAGGCCCGTGTTCGCCTTGGTCTCGAATTTGGTGAGGCCGATTTTCTCCAACTCCGCCCGCACATAGGCCACCGTCTGGTGCTCCTCGAACGAAAGTTCGGGGTTCGCGTGGAGGTGCCGGCGGCGCTCCACTGTCTGGGGGAAGAGCGCCTCGCTTTGGCTGGAAAGTTGGTGGGCGAGGCTCAAAAGAAATGGGGCTTAATTAATTCAGCTTGCGGATGTAGACCTTGTCGTCGGGCACAATGAGGGCCGTGGGAAAGGTACCCTTTAGCTTAACGTAAATGCGGTAGGCTTCCAAACGGTCCCAGCAATCCCCGGCTTTCACGCGGAAATAGGGGTCCTCGAACCGCACGTACACGTTTTCGTCCAGCAGCAAGCCCCGGGCGATGCCCTTCACGCTATTCGCGCGTTCCTCGCTGCTGCCCGCATAGACCTGCACCCGGAACCCTTTGATGTAATCCTTCTCGGCATTCAAGCGCGCAAGCACACGGACCGCCGAATCGGCTTGGACGTTGCGGTACTGGCTCGGCGCCGGGGGTGGCGGCAACTCAGGGCGCTCCAGTTGGGCCGCAGGTGCGGGAAACTTGGGCAGCTCGCTGCGAATCAGTTGTTCGCTGCTGCCTCCTTGAGCTGCGACACAACCGACCAAGCCCAGGCAGAGGGCGACCAGCAAGGCAGGGACCAGAAGTAGGTTACGCAGTTTCATTTTCAATGACCACACAGCGGTTGGAGAGGACGTCTTGCTCGACGGTTTTGAACTTCACGTCGCGTTTGACCGAGCCATCGACGTATTGCACCGACACCCGGTCGTTACGTCCAGGCAATTTGTCTGCCACAACTGGCTCGCGGTTCTCGGGGCGGGGCGCGGTTTGGGTTTGCGCAGGGCTTGGACCGCCGCCAGAAGCCGCTTGTGGCGCAGGTCCGCCACTGAGCATGCTGCCCGCTTCGGCTTTGTTCTCCTGCACTTGCTGGACCCGGCGTTGACGCTGGGCCTGTGGGATTTCGTTCGGGTTGCGGCGCGGAATTTCCGAGCGGTAAAGGAACGAGGAGGTATCCTCGGCCAACTTAGCCAGCAAGTTCTTGAAGATCTCAAACGCCTCGAATTTGTAGATCAAGAGCGGGTCTTTCTGCTCGTAGGAAGCGGTCTGGACCGAGTGGCGCAGGTCGTCCATCTCGCGCAGGTGCTCCTTCCATTCGTGGTCGATGAGCGAAAGCACAGCAGTCTTCTCAATTGCACGTGGTAGGCTCTTCGCGCTGGTGGCCATGATTTCCTCAAGCGAGACGGGCACTGAAATCTGGCGGCGGCCTTCCTGGAAGGGGATCACCACTTCCTTGACGGTCGCGCCCTGGTCGCGGTGGATGGCTTGCAGGCCCGGCCAGGTGCCTTCGACGATTTTGCCTTGGCGATTGCGGTAGCTCTTAACGGCCGCATCGAACAGTTGATCGATCAGCTTCTGGGCCGACTCCTTCTCGAACGCCTCTGCCGTAAATGGACTGTCCATCCCGAAGGCGGCGATGATTTTTAACTGATAGGATTCGAAGTCCTTGATTGGCTGGTACAGCTCGACGGCTTGCTCGCAGACATCGTAGATCATCGAGAGCACATCCAGCTCCAAACGGTCCCCGTACAGCGCGTTGCGGCGGCGTTTGTAGATCACCTCGCGCTGGCTGTTCATCACGTCGTCGTACTCCAAGAGGCGCTTCCGAATGCCGAAGTTGTTCTCCTCAACCTTTTTCTGCGCACGCTCGATCGAACGGGTAATCATCGAGTGCTGGAGCACCTCGCCTTCTTTGAAGCCAAGGCGGTCCATGATTTTCGAAATTCGTTCCATGCCGCCAAATAGGCGCATGAGGTTGTCTTCGAGCGACACGTAGAACTGCGACGAACCGGGATCACCTTGGCGACCGGCCCGACCACGCAACTGGCGGTCAACGCGGCGTGATTCGTGACGTTCGGTACCGATGATCGCCAGACCACCCGCCGCTTTCGATTCGGGAGTTAGCTTGATGTCTGTACCCCGACCCGCCATGTTGGTGGCGATGGTCACTTGCTTGGGCAAGCCTGCCTCGGCGACCACTTGGGCCTCACGGGCGTGCTGCTTGGCGTTTAGGACGTTGTGGGGAATGTTCTTGCGCTGGAGCATGCGCGAGAGCAGCTCGGAGACTTCCACCGAGGTGGTACCGACGAGCACGGGGCGATTCGCCTCGCGCAGGGCTTCGACTTCCTCGATGACAGCGTTGAATTTCTCGCGCATCGAACGGTAGACCAGGTCCTGCTTGTCGTCGCGGCTGATCACGCGGTTGGTGGGCACCACCACCACGTCGAGCTTGTAGATCTCCCAGAGTTCGCCCGCCTCAGTTTCCGCCGTTCCGGTCATCCCGGCCAGCTTGTGGTACATGCGGAAGTAATTCTGGAGCGTGACGGTCGCGTAGGTCTGCGTCGCGTCCTCGACTTTCACGTTCTCCTTCGCTTCAAGTGCTTGGTGGAGGCCATCCGAATAACGGCGGCCCTCCATGACCCGGCCCGTCTGTTCGTCAACGATCTTGACTTTGCCGTCGACCACGATGTAATCCACATCGCGCTCGAACATGCAATAGGCTTTCAGCAGTTGGTTGATCGAGTGGATGCGCGAGGATTTTCGCCCGTAGTCGTCGATCAGTTTTTCCTTCTGCTCGAGGCGTTCTTGGGTCGAGATCGAGGTGTTCTGCTCGATGCGGTGCAGCTCGATAGAGATGTCGGGCATCATGAAGAACGATTCATCCTCGCCCTGTGCATCGGCGATCAGGTCGATGCCTTTCTCGGTCAACTCGATGTTGTTGTTGCGCTCCTCGATGGTAAAGAACAACGGCGCATCGGCTTCGGGCATTAACTTGGATTGCTCGGCGATGTAGGTGTTCTCCGTTTTCTGGAGCAACTGGCGCATGCCCGGCTCACCCAAAAACTTAATGAGTGGCTTGTTGCCCGGCAGGCCACGATAGGCCCGGAAAAGTGCTAGGCCACCCTCTTTGTCTTTGCCTTCGGCGAGCAGTTTTTTCGCCTCGTTCAAAAATCCGTTGCAGAGCTTCTTCTGTGCCTCAACCACTTTGTTGATCCCCACGCGCAGCTCGTGGAATTCGTGCTCGTCGCCTCGCGGCACGGGACCCGAAATGATAAGCGGTGTACGCGCATCATCGACCAGGACCGAATCCACCTCATCGACCATGGCGTAGTGATGGCGGCGTTGGACCAACTCGTCGGTATCGGTCGCCATGTTGTCGCGCAGGTAGTCGAAGCCGAATTCGTTGTTGGTGCCGTACGTGATGTCGGCCTCGTAGGCCTTTTTGCGGGCGAACGAACCGGGACGGTGCATGTCGATGCAATCCACGCGCAAACCGTGGAATTGGAAGATGGGTGCCATCCACTCCATGTCGCGCCGCGCCAGGTAGTCGTTGACCGTCACGATGTGGACTCCGCGGCCCACTAGGGCGTTCAGGTAGGCTGGCAAGGTCGAGACCAAGGTCTTTCCTTCCCCCGTGGCCATCTCGGCGATTTTTCCTTGGTGG
>CAYGKP010000097.1:0-8540 GCA_964350605.1 uncultured Cytophagales bacterium | reverse complement strand
GTTTGAATGGATGTAGGCAATCTCGACGTTCGGGTGGAACAGCAAAATGCGCAGCAATTCGCCGCCCGTATACCCGGCTCCGCCGATGATTCCAACTTTACTTTTCGACATCGTTTTTGACTTGATGATAGATGGCCGTTTGGTTGCCGAAGATTTTTGAGAAGCCCTTCACATCGTCGCCGCTCCAGCCGAGGTTCATCTCGCCGTAGGCGCCAAACTTGGACGACATCAAATCGTAGGGCGACTTGATGCCAATCACATCGAAGCGATAGGGTTGCAGCCCGACGCGCACTTGCCCGGTCACATGCTTTTGGGTCGAGGTCAGGAACGCCTCGATGTCCCGAGCCAGGGGCTCGAGGAACTGGCCCTCGTGAACCAAGTTGCCGTAACTGGCCGCCACTTGGTCTTTGAGGATCAGTTGGTGTTTGGTGAGGGTGTGTTTTTCCAGCACCCGGTGTGCCTCGATCAGGATCAGCGGCGCGGCGGCCTCGAAACCGACCCGGCCTTTGATCCCGATGATCGTATCGCCCACGTGGATGCCCCGACCGATGGCGAACGCCCCGGCGATCTCCTGAATGGCCTGGATCGTAGCAACGGGATGTGTGTACTTCTTGCCGTTCACGCCGACGGGCTCGCCCGCCTCAAAGTCGATGAGCAGTTCTTCGGGTGTGGTTTTGGTGGGTTGGGTCGGGAAGGCCGAATCGGGCAAGGTCTCCCACGAACCGAGTGTTTCCCGTCCGCCGACCGAAGTGCCCCACAGGCCCTTGTTGATCGAGTAGGCCGCTTTCGACCAGTCGCGCACCACGCCTTTTTCCTTCAGGTAGTTGATCTCGGCTTCCCGCGAAAGTTGCATGTCGCGAATCGGCGTGATGATCTCTGCCTCCGGGCAAAGGATGTGGAACACCATGTCGAAGCGCACTTGGTCGTTACCCGCACCTGTGCTGCCGTGAGCCACCGCGTCGGCCTCGACTTTCTTGGCGTAGTGGGCAATGGCCGTCGCCTGGAACACCCGCTCGGCGCTGACCGATAGGGGATAGGCGTTGTTTTTCAGCACGTTGCCCGCCAGCAGGTAGCGCAAGCAAGCCTCGTAGTAATGGTGTACCTCGTCGAGGGTGGTGTGCGAGGCGACGCCCAAGTCCTTGGCCCGTTGCTCGGTTTCGGCCAGTTCTTCCTTCGAAAAACCGCCCGTATCGACAATGGCCGTATGAATCTCATACCCCAACTCCTCGCGCAGGTAGAGCGCGCAATAGGTAGTATCCAGCCCACCGCTGAAGGCGAGGACGACTTTTTTCTTTGTGGAACTCATTGGATCAGAATCAATGCCCGAGGGGGAAAACCCCGCCGGAGTGCAAGTTTAGCCCATTTTTCCCGGCTAGCCCAGCCAGGAGAACACCTTGGCGTCCTTGAGGAACGAAGCCTGCTTGATGCGCTTGAGGCGCTCGAGGACTTTACCCTGGAAGCTGTTGCGTCGCTTGCGTCGTTTGACCTCCGTGGGGTCGTAGAGCATGGCAGTGCACAGGCAGTTCTTGCGCTCCTTGCTCTCCAGAATGGGGTAGTTCACGCACGACTGACAGCCTTTCCAGAACTGATCGTCGGTTGTCAGCTCCGAGAAGGTCACTGGGATGTAGCCCAACTCGGAGTTGATTTTCATCACGGGCAGCGAGGTGGTCAGCCCGAAGAGCTTCGCCTGGGGGAATTCCTTGCGCGAGAGCTTAAAGGCCTGTTCCTTGATCCGAGTAGCGAGACCGAGGTTCCGATAGTCAGGAAAGACGATCAGCCCGGAGTTGGCCGCGAACTTTTGGTGCCCCCAGGATTCGATGTAGCAAAAGCCCGCGACGCTGTCGTTGGCTTTGTCCAAGGCGATGACCGAGCGTTGCTCGGTCATTTTCTTTTTCACGTACTCGGGGCTGCGCCGGGCAATGCCAGTGCCGCGCGCCTTGGCGCTTTCTGCGTATTGGTCGCAGATGATGTCTGCAAATTTGTGATGGGCCTCGGAGGCCACCATCACGTCGATGGACTGAGCCATGTAAAGGGAATTAGAGCGTTCGGTGCAATTCTGTGGGGAAGGCGTGGGCGCAGCAAGGCGCCGCGGACCATTGGGCGTTGGAGCCCTACGGTCGCCTGGGTCGGACCTGCGGTTGCGGTCGGGAAATCCACTGCAATTCGAACATCTCTTTTGGTTCGTGTCTCAATTGAGACACAAAGTTACAATACGAGGCCAGAAGCCGAAGGACTGGAAAAAAGTTCCTTTCGTGCTGGTGGCTCTGGCGGGGTTTTGTAGATTCCCAGGTTGAAAACATTCTCACTTACCAACCCAAACCTGATGAAACGTATTGTACGAATGGTGGCGATGGCCTTGGCCCTTCCCACACTTTTGGTCGCCTGCGGCCCCTCAGCCTCTGATGCTGAGAAAATTGAGGACGAACTGAACGCCCTCACCGAGAAGCTCGGCGAAGAAGTTGAAGAGAGCACTGGAGGCTACGAAGTCAACGACGAGGCCGGAAATTTCAAAGCGACCTTCCCGGCCAAGCCCGAGATGAACTCGGAAACTGTTCCGACAGAAATCGGTGACATCGAAATGGTCATGTACTACTATGAGGCCCCCGGAGGCAAGACGGCGTACATGATTGCCTACTCAGACTATCCTGAAGCGCTGATCAAAGAAGCCGATCCCTATGAACTGCTTCATGCGGGAAAAGAGGGTGGCTTCGGCGAGTTCAAAGCAAAAATCAAAGAGGAGAAGGAGTACAAGTACAAAGACAAGTATCCTGCGCTGCGCGCCACGGGCGACAACGGTGAGATCTTCGTCTATGCTAAGTACCTGATGGTGGGCAACCGCTTCTACCAGATTCTTAAGGCGAAGGAGGATGCCTACGCCGACCCCGACAAGACCGACGCGTTCTTCACTTCGTTCGACATCTTGGTCGACTAACTCGGCTTGGAATCACCCCATTCAAAACGCCCGTCAAATTTTTGGCGGGCGTTTTGCATAAGGGAGACATATCGGTGAAAACCGTACATTTCATCACTGTTAAGTAACCAATCGATTTATAATGATCATCTCCCCCTCCCTGATGCGCCGTGCGACGATGTTCGGCCTTCTCTTCGCGTTGGCGATGCCCCTGGCCTTCGCCCAATACAAACTCAACGACAAACCGGGTAATTTCTCGGCTGTCTTCCCTGCCAAACCCACTAAGGAGGTAGAGAACGTGGAAACTGAGATTGGCGACATCGCCATGACCATGTACTATTACGAGGAAGGCGAAACGGCGTACATGATCGCCTATTCGGACTACCCTGCGGCGCTGGTCGAAGCGGCCGATCCCTACATGCTCCTACATGCCGGTAAAGACGGTGGCTTTGGTTCGTTTGACGCGGAAATCGACTTCGAAGAAGAGTACAAGCTCAACGGCAAGTACCCTGCTCTTCGTGTACACGGTAACAACGGTGAGTTGTTCATCTATGCCAAGTACGTGATGGTCGGTAACCGCTTCTACCAAATCATGAAAGCAAAAGAAGACGACTACGCCGATCCTGAGAAGCGCGACGTTTTCTTTAAGTCGTTCAAAATCAGCAAGTAGTTCCCCGACTGCTTGCAGATTTTTACGGGCCCCGTCGGCATTGCCGACGGGGCCCGTACTTTTGTGACCCATGCCACTTGCCAACGATCTTCTGCTGCGCGCTGCTCGCGGTCAATCCACCGAACGTACCCCTGTATGGGTCATGCGCCAAGCGGGGCGCATTTTGCCCGACTACCGCGCGGTTCGCGCCTCGGTTTCGGGTTTTAAGGAACTGGTCGCTCGCCCAGAGCTGGCTTGTGAGGTGACCCTTCAGCCCGTCGACCAATTGGGCGTCGATGCGGCGATTCTGTTCTCCGATATCCTGGAAGTGCCCGAGGCAATGGGCTTGCCCTACGAGTTGATCGAAAAACAAGGACCGCGCTTCCCGCGTGTGATCGCCAGCCGCGCAGACCTGGATCGGTTGCACCCCTTAGGGGAGGAAGAGGTGGCCCACGTCATTCAGGCGGTTCGGTTGATTAAGGCCGAACTCAACGCCCGCGTGCCGCTGATCGGCTTTGCAGGTGCGCCTTGGACGATTCTTTGTTACATGGTCGAGGGCCACGGTTCCAAGACCTTCTCGAAGGCGCGGGGCTTGCTTTACACCGACCCGAAGCTGGCCCAGGACTTATTGGACCGCATCACTGAGGCGACGATTAACTACCTCAAACTGCAAATTGAGGCGGGTTGCGATTTGGTCCAGGTGTTCGATTCTTGGGCGGGTGCGCTGGTACCGGCACACTATCAAAAGTATGCGTTGCCAGCGATTCGCCGCATCTGCGAGGCGATTACCGAGGTGCCCGTGACGGTCTTTGCCAAAGGCGCGCATTTCGCGGTGAAAGAACTCGGCGGGTTGCCCTGCCGCACCTTGGGGCTCGACTGGTCGGATGATCCGAAGGCCGTTCGTGCACTCATTGGGCCGGAGAAAACTTTACAAGGCAACTTAGATCCTTGCGCCCTCTATGGTTCGTTCGACGAGATTCGGGCGGCGACCCGGGAGATGCTTGAGCGGTTCGAAGGCGGACCATACATCGCGAACCTGGGCCATGGGGTTTATCCCGACACGCAGGCCGATAAGGTGCGTTGCTTTGTGGAAGCGGTGCAGGAGTTTTCGAGCCGATAACAGACCAGCCACACGCGGGATTACCCGACCATGATGTGGGCCGTCGGGTAGCTGTAGTTGTTCGAAATCGCGCCCGAGCTGAGGGCCAGTGCCAGGGTCAGTGTTCCGATACGCCCGACGAACATCGAGATCATGATTAGTACCTGACCGCCGGTCGATAGGTCGTCGGTGATGCCGCAACTGAGGCCCACGGTGCCGAAGGCCGAAATCTGCTCGAAGACCAAAAAGAGGATGTCCTGATTTCCATCGGTGATCGTCAGAAGAAAGATCATGATCAGGTTGAAGCTGGCCGCAAACACAAAAATCGAGAGGGCGCGGTAGATCAACTCGGTCGAGATGGTCCGTTTGCTAAACTGGACCACCTTTCTGCCTCGAATCGCGGCGATCGCCGAGACGCTGATGATCATGAACGTTGAGGTCTTGATGCCCCCTGCCGTTCCGCCCGAGGAGCCACCGATGAACATCATGAAGATGAATAGCACCAAGGTGGGGGTGGCCAGGGCACTAAAGTCCACGGTGTTGAAGCCAGCGGTTCGCGTGGTGACCGATTGGAAAAGCGAGGCGACCATTTGTTCCATGACGCCCATTTCGCCGATCGAGCCTTGGTTATTACGCTCGAGCACGAAGAACATGATCGTCCCGAAGGTGATCAGCAGCAAGCTGGAGTAGATCGCGATCTTCGAGGACAGCAGCCAATCCTTCCACGGCATGGCCAGCCGCTCGCGCAGTTTGCGAACCGAAAACACGTCCTGAATTGTCGAGAAACCCAAGCCGCCCAGAATGATGGCCCCCGCGATGATGATGTGAAGCAGGTGCGAAGTCTGGACCCCAGCCTCGGATAGGCCATTGGTAAATAAGCTAAAGCCCGCGTTACAGAAGGCCGAAACGCTGTGAAAAATCGAGAAGAAGATGCGCTGGCCGTTGCTCTCGAAATGGACCTCGGGCCCCCAGGTGAAGTAGATGCACACCGCGGCCACCACCTCGACGGTGAGGGTTACTCCGATGACCCGGCGCAAGAGGCCTTTGGCCGAGAAAAGCGACTCGGTGGCCATGATATCCTGAAGCATGGCTTGGTGCTTGAGGCCCACCCCGCGCTTGAGGAACGTGGCAAAGAAGGTGGCGAACGACACCATCCCGATACCGCCCAGTTGCATGAGGATCAGGATCACGAGTTGGCCCTTGAAGGTGAAGGCCGTTGCCGTATCTACGATGATTAGGCCCGTGACACAGGAGGCACTGGTCGAGGTAAAAATTGCATCGAAGAAGGAGAGGTGCCCGTGCCCAGGGGTCATGCGGGGCAGCATGAGTAGCCCGGTGCCAATCAGTACCAGCAGCAAAAAGCTGAACAGGAACGTGGTTGCGGGCTTGAGGCGCAATCGATTGAGAAACGTGGACACCTTCACGAATTCGACGGCGACGATGTAGAGCATCGTGCCGATCAAGAGCAACCGATAGACCTCCTTGTAGGACTCCACGCCCAAGTCGCGGAACAGGCTGCGGAACAGGGAATGGTCGAAGAAATAATGGCTGATGCCCGAGGCAACGATTACTGCCATCAGCAGGCCCTCGAACCAGGTGCTCTTCAGGAAGTCCCAGCGCCTGAAATTGTACAGCAGCCGCACAAAATAGCTGACCGCAAACACGATGTAGATCAGGTGCATGCCCCGGTCGGTCCACAGCAAATGCTTGTTGGTCAGATAGAACCCCGATTGGTAGAGGATCAGGCCCAAGGCGGTCAGGCTGGCCAAAATATTGGCCGCCCGTGCGAGCCGCAGCACCGGGCCGCGGCTTTCGTATAGCAAGGCATTCAGGCGTTCGATGCCCATGGTGCCTACAAGGTAAGGCCCAGCCGCTCGGCTTCCGCCAGAAGTTTGGCTTTATCGATGGGTACCACGCCTACGGATTCGCAGACCAGGCCGCCCGCGAGGTTGGAAAGGGCCGCTACCAGCGGGGCGGATAGTCCCAATGCGCAACACAAGGCCGCGATGCTGATCACCGTATCGCCTGCACCGGATACGTCGGCAATTTCGCGCTTGTGGGCGGGCAGCGAGACCTCTTCGCCCTTGTCGAGGAAGAAGACACCCAACTCCGAACGGGTGACCAAATAGCTATCGGCTTTCAGGTGCTGGTGTAAAATGCCCACTGCACCTTGAAGGTCCCCCAACTCTCGCAGCGAAGCATCGATTTTTAGGCCCTCGCGCAGCTCTTTCAAGTTCGGCTTGAATAAGGTCACACCCTTGTACTCCAGGAAGTTGCGCTTCTTGGGATCGACGACAGTAGGGATGCCTTTCTCGCGGCTCATCTTGACGACTGCTTCGATCAAGGCAGGTGTAATGACCCCTTTGTCGTAATCCTCGAAGATCACCACCGAACAGGTGGGCAGCAGCTTTTCAATCCGTGCGAGCAGTTGCGTGGTGGCCAATTCGCCGACCGGGCCGTCGCTTTCCTCGTCGATGCGCAAGAGGTGTTGCGAACCGGCGATGATGCGGTGTTTGATGGTCGTGGGCCGATCATCGACGGAGAGAATCCCCTCGATGTTTAGGTCCGCTTCGCCCATCAAATCCAGGAACGTCGGCAAGCTGGCCTCTTCCCCCACCACACCACACAAAATCGCTTCTGCTCCCATCGCCTTGAGGTTCAAGGCCACGTTGGCCGCACCGCCCAACCGCTTTTCCCGCGATTTGACGTTGACCACGGGCACGGGCGCCTCGGGCGAAATGCGCGAGACGCCCCCCCAGAGGTAGGAATCGATCATCACGTCCCCGATGACCAGCACACGCTGGCCTTCGAATGCCTGGAAGGCTTCCTTCAGGGACGCAAACCCCATTATTTCAGGGCCGCGAGTGCTTTGGAAAGGCGCGAAATGGCCTCGACCAACTTCTCGTCCGCCGCAGCGTAGGAGATGCGGATGTTCTGGGGCGCGCCGAACGACACGCCGCCGACGCAGGCAATGTGACCTTCTTCGAGCAAGTACATGGCCAGCAAATCCGAATCGGCCAGCACTTGGCCTTTCGGTGTGGTTTTGCCCAAGTAGGCACTTACGTCAGGGAACGCGTAGAACGCGCCTTTCGGCATCGGGACTTTCAAGCCGGGAATCTCGCGGAGCAGGTCGACCACCAAGCTGCGGCGGCGGATGTACGCCTCGCGCATCTTATCGATGCTGGCTTTCTTGTTGGCGACGTCTTCCATGGCGACCACACAAGCGTGCTGGGTGATCGAGTTGGTGCCCGATGTCGTTTGGCCTTGAATCTTGTTGCACGCCTTGGCGAGCCACAAGGGCGCGGTCAGGTAGCCCACGCGCCAGCCCGTCATCGCGAAGCCTTTCGAGTAGCCGTTCACGGTGACCACTTGATCCTTCACCGCCTCAATCGAGCCGATCGAGAAGTGTTCGCCTTCGTAGGTGAGGTACTCGTACATCTCGTCGGCGATGACCATCACTTGGGGATGCTGGGCCACTATTTTCGCCAGGTCCTCGAAGAACGAGCGCGGGTAGGTCGATCCCGTCGGGTTCGAGGGGCTGGAGTACATGATGGCTTTCGTGCGCGGGGTGATGGCGGCGGCAATGGCCGAAACATCGGGCACGAAGTCGTTTTCAATGTGGCCTTCCACGAAGACGGGCTTGCCTTCGCAGAGGACAACCATCTCCGGGTAGCTGACCCAAAAGGGTGAAAGGATGATCACCTCGTCGCCCGCGTCGATGATCGACATCAGGACGTTGGTGAGCGATTGCTTTCCGCCGGTCGAGACGATGATCTGCGCCGCGGTGGTGTCGATGCCGTTTTCTGCCTTGAATTTCTTGGCGAGCACTTCGCGCAAAGGCTGGATGCCCGGAACGGGGGTGTAGCTGGTGTGCCCTGCGT
>CAYGKP010000096.1:0-8598 GCA_964350605.1 uncultured Cytophagales bacterium | reverse complement strand
CAGTAGCGCTAATCAGGCTGACGCTGAAAAAATGAAAGCCCTCTTTGGAGGGCTTTTTTCATTTAGGCGTATCTCGGGCGCTACTCCTCCACTGCGGGCAATGTGCTGCCCGCCTCGCGTTTGAAGAAGACGAAGCCGTTCTTGCGCCCGATCTCCTGGATCATTGGATAGGGGTCGAACCGCTCAACCTTGTGCACCTTGGTAACGAAGTAGGCATCGTGATCCAACGACCAGGTGCCCAGGATGCCTTCCAGTCGCTCGTCAGCGGTCTTCCAGTATTGGAAGTCGCCCGTCCCGCGGGCTTTGTCATACACCACTTGCTCGATGAACGGCTTGTAGGGCTTCTGCGAATAAAACAGGTGGGCATAACTCTTGTAACCGGCAGGCTTGATGTATTCGACTTCGCCGCCTTCCAGCGACTCGAAGAACTCAATCGAGGCGCGTTGTGAATAGCCCTCTACCCGCTTGATGAAGGCGATCAGTGCCAGCGAAATGAAGAGCGTCGAGCCAATTGACAGAATCATAAGGCCCCGCAGGTTGGCGCGCTTTCGGAAGGCAAGTAGAGCCAAGGTGACTGCCACCGCCAGCAATACACCCACTAATCCTTCGAAACCGGTCCAGTTCACGTCGGCACCCAAACTTGCGACCGCAAAAGGATCTTTAAGGTACGGAATGATCCAATCGGGGTTCATCGCTACCAAGGGGAAGGCAATGGTGCCTACGAGCACAACGGCCGTCACGAACACTAGTCCAAAGCGGATGCCCCAGGGCACTTTGGCGGACGATTCAATCAACTGCTTGATCGAAAGTGCCGCGAGGTAGGTCAAGGGGAAGTAGCACATCGATGAGTAGTGGACAATCTTCGACTGCACCACCGAGAACAAGACCAGTACGACCCAGAAGAGAATGGTCATCCATTTTTTGAAGTCGCGCAGGTGCTCTTTTTCGTCCTTCTGCTTGAGTAACATGCCATGAATGGCGAAGAGCGAAGCGGGAAAACAACCGAACAGCAGGACGACCACGTGATACCCCGGGAACCCACCGTGGCCCGCGTCTGGGGTAGAGAAGAGGCGGTACTGGTACTTAGTGAACTCGATCACGAACCAGGGGCCGTGGTACAAGGTCTCCAGGCCGTACCAGATGCCCATCACGCCCAACGAAACCAAAGTGAACAAGACGAAATTGGGCAACGAGACGTACCAGCGGAACTTCACTGTGACCCAATAGATCACGCCCGTCAACGCGGCAATCAGGTAGGCAACAGGGCCTTTGGTCAGGATGCCCAGGCCGATGAACAGCCCCGCGACAATCAGGTAGGTAATTGCCCGGCGCGGCAGGTGCAACTCGATGGATTTGACTTTGTTCTTCGCCCAAACGAAGTAGACAAAGGCCACAACGCCGAGGAAAATCCACAGGTTGAACCAGGGATCAATGATGCCCGACTTGAAATAGAGATGAGGCAACACCGAGCCCAAATAGGCCAGTGCCCAAATGATCCCAAAACGGTCGGAATGGTGTAAGAAGCGGCCGATGCGGTAAAGCAACACAAGGGTCAGGATGCCACAGATGGCGTTCGGAAACCGCGCGGCGTACTCCCCCACCCCGAACATCGCCATGCTTAAAGCTTGCAACCAGAAATAAAGCGGCGGCTTCTCCCAAAACGGCTCGAAGTTGATGTAGACCCGCAGGTAGTCCTTGGTCAGGAGCATTTCGCGGGAACACTCCGCGAAGTTGATCTCGTCCCAGTCGAACAGGTGGACCCCGCCCAGAAACGGCAAAAAGAACAGCGCCCCCAGGCCCGCAAGCCAGAGTTGATGCTTGGTTGATGTGCTCACCGGATCACTACTTTTTCTCGATGACGGCCTTCTTGCGCTTCTTTTTCTTCCGCGAGAAGGCACCCAGCACCCGGCTGGCAAAATCGTCGCTCAGGCCGAAGGTGCGCTTCACCCACGAGTAGGTATGGAGCACCTTCTTGTCGAGCCAGATCCAAAACTTGCCTTTGTCCTGGGGCCGCGCTTTGTAGTTGGTTGAATGGAGCTTTGGTTTCTTTTCCTCCTCGGTGAAGTAATAGAGCGCAATCGAACGGCGGGTCTCCCCCTCGGGGCATTTGAGCGGGTCGGGCAAGCCGTGGTAACTGTCCGCATCGGTGTTGAAAATGACTGCGCGGTTGAAAATCGGGTAAACCTTCTGGGCACAGGCTTTCATCTCGCGGTCCCACAGTTCCAAGTGGCCATTCCACTCCTCCTTCCAGCCATCAGTGTTCAGATAGACCAGCACGTTCACCCGTCGACGCCAATGACGCTTGTGAGGGTGGACAGTAAAGTCGGCGTGAATGTTCAGGTAGCCACCACGCGGGCTTTGGTGAAGGCCACCGCCCTCCAAGTCCCAGTCAGGGATGAGCTTGTCGATGCCCGTTAATTCACGCAGGTAGACCAAAAACGACTCGGAATTCAACTCCTCGATCACCGCGCGGATTTCGGCGGGCATTTGGTCGATTTTGTTCAGGCCGTGTTTCTTCTCGTTGACGTGGACATAGTTGATCCAACTCTCCGAACCCACTTCGGGGAAGGAAGCACGGGCTGCCTGTGCCACCTCCTCAGTCAAGAAGTTTTCAAGAACCGCATGCGGGTACGGATCGGCCGTGGCGTAGGCAGCTTTGTCGGCTGCAAGCGAGGCGTTCCAGCGATCGTAGTCAAATAAACGGGTGGCGGTCAAAGTCTCCGACATGTTAGTGCTAGGGCAAGTGGCCCAAAGATACAAAGCCCCTTCGAGCTAGCGAGTCCGACTTCCCAGGACGTGCGCACGGTCAAAAAATCGCTAGATTGCGCCTCGTTTTTTCCCTCACGTGAGCATTACGATCAACAAACACCTCAAGACCTACCTGGGCATCCTTTCGGGCTTGCTTTCGGGCTTCCTCTTGATGGGCCTACTTGCGCCTCAGGACCACGAGGGCAAGGAGCAACGCTTGCTCGGCATCCGTGAGGACAGCCTATGGAATTACTTGACCGACTACCAAACATTGGTCGAGCGACGCAAAAACGTGGATAAGGTGACTAACCTAGTTGCTCAGAAGGCGGGACAACGTCATTTTCTGGCCGAGCTCAATAATGATGGTTTGATGGAGTTCGAGGTGCTCGAACAGATTCCCGCCGAACGCTTGGTGATCCAAGTGACCAAGACGACTGAACCCATTGAGGCCACTTGGACCTACGAACTGGAGGCCCGTGGCAATAAGACCATGCTGACAATCCACGAACGCAGCGTGCTGAAGAGTTTCTGGGACAAAGCACGCTTCGCGGTCATCGGTCGTGGCGAGATCATTTTGCAAGAAATGAATACCCTGGAGCGCAAATTTCCGCCTCAGCACTAGGCAAAATCCCCAGAGTCTTCTGGGGATCCCCCAACATTTTGCGGGCAAAATCGTATGTTAGGGCAAACTTCGTCCCCCTGACTATCTCCATGCGAGGTTCCCTTCGTTTCCTTTGGCTCGCCGTTCTGTTGTCGGCCAGTCCCTCTCTTTTTTCCCAACCCGGCGAGGTGATCATCGTTGATTCCTCGGCTACCCTCTCGCTGGCGCAGGAGCAATACAACCTGGGTGTCCTCCAATCCGAGCGCGGCAACCACACGGGTGCTGTCGAGGCCTATACCCGCGCGCTGGGGTTTGAACCCACGTTCCAGAAAGCCTTTCTGAACCGAGCGGCCGCCAAACGCTCCCTGGGTGATAAGCCTGGTGCCATCGCCGACTACCAAGCCGCAATCGCGGCCAGCCCGGATTCGTCCAGAGCTTCGTATTACTTGGCTTCCCTTTACTTCGAAGACGGTAAGTCAGTGGAGGCCCTCACAGAAATGGACGCGCACCTCAAGCGTTATCCGGCCGATGCGCAAGCGCAACACAAGAAGGGAACTTGGCACTTCGAGGTGGCTGACTACCCCGCCGCGATCACGGCCTTTGACGCGGCGATTCTAGCTAGGCCTTCCTTCGCGGAAGCCCTGAGCGACCGGGCGGGTGCCAAACGCCAGACGGGCGACCTGGAGGGAGCAGTTAAAGACTACAAAGCGGCGATCATTGCGAATGGCAAGCTGGCCTACATCCACAACAACTTGGGCAGCACCTTTCGGATGCTAGAGAAGTATGACCAAGCCATTCAGTACCACACTTCGGCCATCGAGCTTGAGAAAGACAACGCCCTGTTCTACAACAACCGCGGGCGGGCGTATTTCCTGAAAGGAGACTACACGAAAGCCATTGCCGATTTTGATCTGGCCTTGAAATACAACGGGAACTACGCCTTGGCCTTTACCAACAAGGGCAGTGCTTTGTTTGAGCAAAAGAAGTACGAATTGGCGGTTCGGAACCACACGTTGGCCATCGAATCGGACCCGAAACTCTCGGCTGCCTACTTGAACCGTGGCATCGCTAAGGAAATGATGCGCGACGAGAAAGGTGCCTGCGCCGACTGGAAGCAAGCAGCCGATCTGGGTCTGCGCAACGCCAACACTTATTACAATCAGGTATGTACCGACTAGCGCGGATCTTCGGATTGGTGGGATTGATTCTACTGGGTCAAGGGAGCATTCTCTTGGCCCAAGGGGTTGATACGCCGTTTGAGAAGAAACTTTTCAAGGATCAGAAGGAAGAGTTTAAGATTGCTGAGGATGCCTACGAAGAGGGTGACGAGTGGCTCGAGGGATCGGCCCCACTGAAGGCCCTTCCTTACTACCTCAAGGCCCAATCGTTCAACCCGAACTATTCGGTGCTCAACCACAAAATTGGGGTTTGCTACTTGGCCTCTTCCGAGCCCGAAAAGTCACTCGATTACCTAAAACGGGCTCACTTGCTTAACCCACAGGTCGCGCCAGATATCGAATACCTGATTGCTTATTCGCATCACATCCGCAAGGAGTGGGATGAGGCGATTGGTTGGTACCGACGCTACCAGAAGACTTTGCGCTCGGTGCTCGAAAAAAAGAACGAAGACGTGGTGCGCCCACAGATCGACCTGATGGACAAAAAAGTCCAAGAGTGCGAGAACGGTAAGAAGTTCGAGGCCAACCCTGCCCGAGTCTGGATCGACAACATTGGCCCGGTCATCAACACCGAGTACCCCGAGTATTCGGTGAACATCTCAGCGGATGCCTCCCAGATGTATTTCACCTCGCGCCGAATTGGCTCGACGGGCGTGGAAGTTCCCAAAGAGAAGTTCCACGAAGGCGTGGAATACTACGAGGACATTTACCTGAGCGACCGCCGTGCCGACGGTTCGTGGTCTGCACCCATTCAGATGGGCAAGCCCATCAACACTGAAGGCCACGACGCAACGGTGGCTCTCGCGCCCGATGGGCAGACCCTCCTGATCTACAAACACGATGGTGGCGGCGACATTTACGAGTGCAAACTCAAAGGCCTTGAATGGTCGAAACCCAAGTCGCTGGGCAACAACATCAACACCAAGTACCACGAAAGCTCGGCGAGCTTCAGCCCCGACATGCAGCGGCTGTACTTCTGCTCGCAGAAGCCGGAGGATAACTACGGTGGCTCGGACATCTTCTATTCCGATTGGAACGCGGACAAACAGGAATGGGGCCCGGCCATGAACTTGAGCCCGGCGATCAACACTAAATACAACGAAGAGGCGGTATACATCCATCCTGACGGCGTTACGCTCTATTTCTCGTCGGAAGGCCACAATTCGATGGGCGGCTACGACGTATTCACCTCAACCTACAACGCAACCAAAAAGACTTGGAGCGAGCCCGTCAACCTTGGCTTCCCTGTCAACGGGCCGGGTAATGACATGGGCATTGTTGTCAGCGCCTCGGGTCGTCGCGGCTTCTTTGACGCCGAAGAGCATGGTGGGTTGGGCAAGGAAGACATCTATCAGGTGACCTTCCTGGGCCCCGAGAAACCCGTCCAGTTGGTTGGCGAGGACCCCCTCCTTTCGACCCGCGCCAAGCCAGTGACCGAGAAACTCATTGAGCCCATCGTAGAGATCACCATGAGCCGCGCCACACTCTTGAAGGGTGTTGTACTCGACAAGCGCACCAAGAAGCCCTTGGAGGCCGAGATCGAACTGATCGACAACACGTTGGGCAAGACTGTCGCTGTGTTCACTTCAAACGCCACAACGGGCCGCTTCCTGGTCTCGCTTCCCGCAGGTCGGAACTACGGGATCGCTGTGAAGCGCACGGGCTACCTCTTTCATTCCGAAAACTTCGACATCGTCGATACAGCGGCATATCAAGAAGTCTACAAAGAAGTGCTGCTTCAGGATCTCTCCATCGGAGCGAGCATTGTGCTGCGCAACGTGTTCTTCGACGTGGACAAGGCCACCCTGCGCCCCGAGTCGAAAACCGAGCTCAACCGCGCGGCCCAGCTCATGATGGACAACCCGACCCTTTCGGTCGAGATTGGTGGGCACACCGACAACGTGGGGTCAGATTCCTACAACCAACAGCTCTCCGAGCGTCGGGCCCAATCGGTGGTCGACTACTTGGTGGGTCAAGGGGTGCCCAAGGCTCGCCTGAAGGCCAAAGGCTACGGGGAAGCCACGCCAATGGCCGACAATAAGTCGCCCGAAGGCCGCCAGCAGAACCGCCGCACCGAGTTTAAGGTGGCGGCGTGGTAATGGCTTAAAACTCGTGCTTTCGGGGGTACTCGAAGAACTGAAGGGTGCCCGTATTCTGGCTGACCTGGGCCCAACTGTCCAATTTGAACTTGATGGCGACTACGCCGCTGGTGGGAACATTGCCCAGGGCCATGCCTGAAAGCAGCTCACCCAAATAGGTCCAAGTCGGGTTGTGACCGAAGAGCATCAGCGATGTTGGGTTGCCTTCCACCGCGTTGATGTGGGCCAAGGCGCTGCGCACACTGGCCTCGTACAACTCGCGGGTGTGGTGGACCTGTTCGAGGGGAAAGCCCAATTGCTCGGCGAATAATTCGGCGGTGTGGCGGGCCCTAATTGCGGTGCTCGATTGAATCTTTGCGGGCTGCACACCCATCTCGCGCAGCAGGCGGCCCATTTTCGGGGCCTGACGTAATCCCCTGGGGTTCAGGAACCGATCGTGGTCGGAAAGATCTTCATCCGACCAGTCGGACTTTGCGTGGCGCACCAAGTAGAGCGTAAAGGCCATGATCACAAGAAACACATTTTCCCTTCGCCCTGTTACCCTTTCCTAGCCGAAGGAATTAGGCGAAGTGACCCTTGCGTCTATCTTTGCTGCACACGCTGTTATGCCAATCAAGAACCTAGTCATCGTCGAGTCACCCGCCAAGGCCAAAACCATCGAAGGTTATTTGGGCAAGGACTACGTGGTGAAATCCAGTTACGGCCACGTGCGCGACCTTCCGAAAGGGAACGCGGCCATCGACATCAAAAACGGTTTCCAGCCCACCTACGAGATCAGTAAGGAGAAGGCCGAAGTCGTTCGAGAACTGAAAAAACTGTCGAAGGACGCCGAGATGATCTGGCTTGCGACTGATGATGACCGCGAGGGAGAAGCCATTTCCTGGCACTTGAAGGAAGCCTTGGATTTGACCGACGCCCGCATGCGGCGCATCGTGTTTCGGGAAATCACCAAGCAGGCCATCCTGGCCGCCATTGAAAGCCCCCGCCTGATTGACGAGGACTTGGTGAACGCCCAACAGGCCCGCCGGATCTTGGACCGCCTAGTCGGCTTCGAGCTCTCCCCTATTCTGTGGAAGAAGATCAAGACGGGCCTTTCGGCTGGACGGGTCCAATCGGTAGCCGTTCGGATTGTTGTCGAGCGCGAGCGCGAGATCGAGCACTTCCAGGTGGCCTCCTCTTATAAGGTCACTGCCGAATTCCTGTTGCCGGGCAAGAAAGTCCTGCAAGCCGACCTGCCCAAGAAATTCAAGACCGAGGCCGAAGCCTTGGCCTTTTTGGAGAAGTGCAACCCTGCGGAGTTCTCAATCGACACCCTCGAGAAGAAACCCGCGAAACGCTCCCCTGCTGCGCCATTTACGACTTCGACCCTGCAACAAGAGGCTGGACGCAAGCTCGGCATGCCCGTAGGCGTGACGATGAGCTACGCCCAGCGCCTCTACGAAGCGGGGAAAATCACCTACATGCGAACCGACTCGGTCTCGCTGTCCAACGATGCAAAGGCTGCAGCCAAAGCGGAGATCAGCAGCGCATACGGTCCCGAGTTCAGCGAGCCACGCAACTACGCTACCAAGAGCAAAGGGGCGCAAGAGGCTCACGAAGCCATCCGCCCGACCAACTTTGCCGAGCACACAGCTGGCAATGACAGCGGCGAGCAACGCCTCTACGACTTGATTTGGAAGCGCGCCATCGCCAGCCAAATGGCCGACGCGCAACTGGAACGCACCACCGCAGCCGTCGCCATCTCCACCACGGAAGAACGCCTGGTCGCGCACGGCGAGGTCGTTACTTTTGAAGGGTTCTTGAAAGTCTACTTGGAGTCGAAAGACGACGAGGACGACGAGGAACAGAAAGGCATGCTTCCCCCTCTTACCGTGGGTCAGAAGTTGGACTTGGATGTCCTAAAAGCCACCGAGCGGTTCACCCGCCCCGCAGCCCGCTACACGGAAGCTAGTTTGGTCAAGCAGTTGGAAGA
>CAYGKP010000095.1:0-8752 GCA_964350605.1 uncultured Cytophagales bacterium | reverse complement strand
GTCGAATCATGCCCGCCATGCAGATTCTGCTCGGCGGTGGTGTCGATCCCGACGGGACGGCCAATGTATCGGACAAGGTCGTGAAGGTGCCTTCCAAAAAGGTGCCCGATGCGTTCCGCACCCTGCTCGAAGATTACGAGGCCAACGGCGCAGAAGGGGAGTACTACAACTCATACTATCGCCGTCAAGTGGCTGCCGACAAGCTCTACTTCTTCAGCCTCCTCAAGGAGCACACCGATGTGGAGCAGATCGACGACACCTACTTCCTTGATTGGGGCCATGAGGGCACCTACGAGAAAGCCATCGGCGTCGGCGAATGCGCCGGGGTGATCCTCGATTTGGTGGGTACGCTGATCCTGGAGGCCGAGGAGAAATTCGACTGGGCCAAGCGCGCCATGAACCGCGACATGTGGCAGGATTCGATCTACCACAGCTACAACACGTTTGTGGTCGGCACGAAAGCCTTGCTGGTGGGCGAGAGCGTCCAGTGCAACACGCAGATCAAAATCTTGGAGGATTTCGATGAGGTGTTTGTCGGCAAGGGCCTGATGAGCTTCGGCGGGCAGAGCTTCAAACAGCACGTCCTACAACTCAACGAAAACGAGCCCACCCTCGAATTCGCCCAGAAGTACATGGAAGATGCGGCTGCATTCCTCGCCAAGGTGCAGGAAGCGCGTGCCGCCCAGATCGCCCGTGGGCAGGCACAAAAGGTCAAGGCATAAGCATCATGCAACCGCGCATCACACTCGTCGGCGCAGGACCCGGTGACCCGGACCTGATCACCGTTAAAGGCATCAAAGCCTTGACGGATGCGGACGTCGTGCTCTACGATGCCCTGGTCGACGAGTGTCTACTCGACTGGGCCCCCGCTCGGGCCGAGAAGGTGTTCGTGGGGAAACGCAAGGGCTTCTGCGCGATGAAGCAGGAAGAAATCAACGCCTTGATCGTCGAGATGGCCTGGAAACATGGCCATGTCGTGCGCCTGAAAGGCGGCGACCCTTTTGTCTTTGGGCGTGGGCACGAGGAGATGGATTTCGCCCAGGCGTTCGGGATGCCCGTCGCTGTGGTGCCGGGCATTAGCTCGACGATTTCGGTGCCCGAATTGCAAGGCATTCCCCTGACCCGTCGGGGCATCTCGGAGGGCTTCTGGGTGGTCACGGCGACGACCAAGAACCATAGCCTATCTGAGGATGTGCGCAAAGTGGCCGAGTCCACGGCAACCGCCGTCATCTTAATGGGCATGTCGAAGCTCGGGGAGATCACAAAGGTGTTCGCCGAGGCAGGAAAGAAGGATACGCCCGTGGCCATCATCCAAAACGGCTCGCGCCCTGACGAGCGCATCGGCCTGGGCACGATCTCGACCATCGAATCGGTGGTGGCCGAGGAGGGCCTCAGCAACCCGGCGGTCATCGTGATCGGCGAGGTGGTGCGGGTGCATCCCAAATGGGCCGAGGTTCGAGAGGAAGTCGCAGCTGCATGAGCGAGGCGAGCGACCCATCCGCCACCAGTTTAACAGGTACCGAGCGTCGGCGGTTGCTGGTGCTACCACTGGTCTGCATCGGGATTGTTCTTGTCCCGTTCTTCCTGAAACTTGCCGTTTATATCCACCACGTCGTGGACTGGGCAGTACTGATTGGCGTTGGGGGAGAGGTCTTGTTTCTGTTCCCGCTCTACACCTTTTTCTACTTCAAGGCAGGCAAGCGCAATCCCGATTGGTCCAAGGCGTTTTGGGGTTTGTTGCTGATTGGCAACATCGTGCTGGTGCTTTGCATTGCCTGGTTTTTGTTTCTGATCACCAGTTTCAGCCGGTAGAATGGGTGCGACAAACGCCATCTCAACACTGAGCGAGGGGAACCGCCGTGCGCTGATCCTATTGCCTTTTCTATGCGTCGGGGTCTTACTCCTCGCCTGGCTGCTTAGTTGGTTCGGTCAGCCGTTCTACGGTTGGGTGCTTCCATTGGGCTACCTGATAGAGGCGTTCGTGCTCTTTCCCTACCATGCCTACCTGATCGCTAAGACTCGTCGTCAGCATCGACCAATAGTGGTCAAAGCACTTTGGTGGACGAATCTGATTATCAATCTGCTCTTGGCCTTGTTTGTGCTTTGGATGCTAGTTGAAGTAGGGCCAGAACTCTAAGATGGACTCACCTCAAATCATCCCCGGTGGCAACCTGCTTTTTCCCGTCTTCCTGCGGTTGGATAAGCTGAATCTGCTTGTCGTGGGGGCAGGGGAGGTCGGCTGGGAGAAACTCTCCTATATGTTCAAACACGCGTCCAATGCGCAGGTCACTGTCGTCGCGCCGGAGATCCGGGAAGAGATTCGCGGGCTCGCCGCACAATTCCCTGGTCAAATCAAGCTGATCGAACGTGGCTTCAAACCCAAAGACCTGAGGAAGAAAGACATCGCCATCGCCGCCACTGCGGACCGTGTGCTCAATGGTCAAGTGGTGCGTCTGGCCAAAAAGAAAGGCGTGCTCGTCAATGCGGCGGACATGCCGGACCTCTGCGATTTTTACCTCAGCTCGGTCGTGAAGAAGGGCGATTTGAAGCTGGCCATCTCGTCCAACGGCAAATCGCCGACGATGACCAAACGCCTGCGCGAGTTCTTCGAAGAGGTGTTGCCCGAGGATTTGGACCAAACGATCGCGAACTTGGAGGCCCTGCGCGCCAGCCTGAAGGGCGATTTTCAGGAAAAAGTCCGGGCTTTGAACGAAGCGACCGCTAAGTTTACCCCAGATCAACCCAGCCAGTCATGAAAAGCATTACCGTCCAGGAGCTCGCCACGATGGTGGATGAGCACGCCGATTACCAACTCATCGACGTTCGCGAAGTCGAGGAATACGAACAAGCGAACATCGACGGCGAACTAATTCCCCTGAAAACCATTCCTCAAAGCGTCGAGGAGATCGACCGCGATCGGAAGGTGGTGGTCCATTGCCGCTCGGGCAAGCGTTCGGCCAATGCCATTGCGTACTTGGAGCAGAACCACGGCTTTACCAACCTCTACAACCTGGAGGGGGGCATCATGGCCTGGCGCGACCAGATTGACGAAACCCTAGACATCGACTAAGACCTTTCCCCTTTCTCATCCCCATGGTCGACTATTTCAAACGCCTGTACCGCTACAATCAGTGGGCCAACGAGCAATTCTTGGAGTTCCTCTTGGCACCGGGTCATACCTATGACCTGGAGGAGATCCAGCTCTTCTCGCACGTGATCAACAGCGAATCGCTCTGGCTCGGTCGCATTCTCTCGGACCGCGAATTGATGCGCGGTCCTTGGCTGGTCCATCCCGAAGAGTTGCTTCGCCCATTATCAAGTGAGATCTCAGAAGCCTGGTTCCAGTACATGAAAGGCCTGAAGAAGACCACAAATTTGGAAGAAGGTATTCAGTACACGAACACTCAAGGCATGTCTTACACCAGCCCGCTGGCCGACATTTTAGCCCAAGTGGTGAACCACTCGACCTATCACCGCGCCCAATTGGCCCGCAGCTTTGTGAAGCGCGGCCACCCGGCTCCGGTCACCGATTTCATTCATTATTCTCGCACCGTTCTAGGCGAAGTATGAGTAGAGGTAAAATGTTAGCGCGCGGCCTTCGGGTCATTGGATTTCTGGGTCTGTCATTGGCCCTGTGGGGTTGCGGAGATCGCGACCAAATGGCGGGTGAGGAGCAGAATGACATCAAAGTCAACCTAAACTCGCCACAGTCCACGGTTGAGAACTTATTCATTTTTCTGCAGGACGAGCGGCACGCCCCTGAACTGGCGGCCAAGTCAATCTATGCCCCGGACCTGACGGCCAAAGATCGCAGGCGCATTGCCAAGCGGATCAAACAGATCCTCGATGGCAAAGGGATTTTCTTAGATACCGAGGCGTTCCCGACCTCGAACAACTACCTCGATTCGGTTACCGGGCGCGAAAAGTGGGTGCTCGTGCCCGATGATCCGCAACTGCGGATGATCTACGTCGAGAAGATCGACGGCAAGTGGTACTTCCCTCCCCGTACTGCCGAGGCGGTGCCGGGCATTCTGCGTGAAGTCTACCCCTTTGGCACTCACAAGCTGCTGGATTGGACCAGCGAGATGGGTCACGAGAAGTACATGGGCCTCTATGGTTGGCAACTCATTGGGCTGCTGATCCTTGTGCTGGCCAGCTTCATCATTCACAAGGTTCTTTCCTTCGTGATGGATCGAATTTTGGTGGCTGTCCTCAAGCGGATGGGCTATGGCAAATTCGGCCACAAGTACATCCTACCGGTTGTCCGACCGCTCAGCTTGATTGTCATCACCCTGCTGCTTTCGCTGTTTGTGCCGGTGTTGCAACTGCCCATCAAGGTGGCCGAGTACATCATCTTGATCTTACGTGGGCTGACGCCCCTGCTCCTTACCGTGGCGGTCTTCCGCTTCGTGAACATCGTGGGGATGTACATGATGCGCCTGGCCGAGAAGTCCGCCAGCACGCTCGATGACCAATTAGTGCCGCTCGTCCGTAAGGCCCTGAAAGCCTTTGTGATTATCATCGGGGGCTTGTTCGTGCTCCAGAACCTGAACTTCAACATCACCACCCTGCTCGCGGGTCTGTCGATTGGTGGTTTGGCCTTCGCCTTAGCAGCGCAGGATTCGATCAAGAACTTCTTCGGCTCGCTGATGATTTTTGTCGATAAGCCGTTCCAGATCGGCGATTGGATCATCAGTGACGGGCTCATCGATGGCGACGTGATGGAAGTCGGGTTCCGCACCACGCGCATCCGCACGTTTTACAACTCGGTGATCACCGTGCCAAACGGGCAGCTCGCCGACATGACGGTCGACAACTATGGCAAGCGCGAGTTCCGTCGCTACAAGACATTCTTAGCGGTTACCTACGACACTCCGCCCGAGAAGATCGATGCCTTCGTCGCCGGTCTGCGCAAGATTGTGGACCTGCACCCCGACACGCGCAAGGATGTGTACCACATCTACCTGAACACCTTCGGGGCCGCCTCGCTGGACATTCTGTTCTACATGTTCTTCAAGGTGCCTACTTGGGCCGACGAACTGCGTGCGCGTCACGAAATCAACCTGGAAATCATCGCTCTAGCGGAATCATTGGAGGTACGTTTTGCGTTCCCTACGCAGACCCTCCACATCGAGGACTTCCCCGAGAAAAAGGGCCTCACACCCGCCCACGACAAGGGCGGAAACGAGTTGCAGAAACTCGTCGAGGCCCGCTATGCCAAGGGGCAAATCCCACCGGTCGGTCCGCCCGCCTAGTCATTCCATTCCCGTTCCCCGAACATGAAGTTCGCCACCAAAGCCATCCGCGCCGGCGTAGAACCGGACCCCACTACTGGGGCCATCATGACGCCCATTTACCAGACCTCCACGTACGTGCAGGCCGGGCCGGGCGATCACAAAGGGTACGAGTATTCCCGCACCCAAAACCCCACACGCACCGCGCTGGAAAGCAACCTGGCGGCGCTTGAGAACGCCGATCACGGCCTTGTGTTCGCCTCGGGCATGGCGGCGATTGATACGATCCTCAAGTTGCTCCAGCCGGGCGACGAGGTGGTTAGCACGAACGACTTGTATGGTGGGAGCTATCGCATCTTCACCAAGGTGTTCGCGGCCTATGGCATCAAGTTTACGTTTGTCGATTTCTCGGATCTGGCGAACGTCGAGAAGTCGATGGGCCCGAAGACTCGCATGGTCTGGGTCGAAACGCCGACCAACCCGCTTCTCAGCATCGTGGACCTCAAGAAGGTAGCCGCGTTGACCAAGAAGTCGGGTGCGTTGCTCATTGTCGACAACACCTTCGCGACGCCGTTCCTGCAGGAACCTTTGAGCCTCGGGGCGGACATTGTAACCCATTCGGCGACCAAGTACCTGGCGGGTCACTCCGACGTGGTGCTGGGTTGCATCATGCTGAACGACAAAGGGTTGTGGGAGAAACTCGCGTTTCTGCAGAACTCCTGCGGCGCAATTCCCGGTCCGCAGGACAGCTTCCTGACCCTGCGCGGCATCAAGACCTTGCACCTGCGCATGGAGCGCCACTCGGAGAACGCGATGAAAGTCGCCAAGTACCTCGACGAGCACCCCAAGGTGGACCGCGTGTATTACCCTGGGCTTGAAACCCATCCGGGCCATCTAGTGGCACGCGAGCAGATGCGCGACTTCGGTGGCATGGTCTCGTTCACCTTGAAGGGCGACGACATCGATGTGACGGTCGCCGCGCTCAAGAAGTTCAAGATCTTCAGCTTGGCTGAATCACTTGGCGGGGTGGAATCGCTGGTCGGTCACCCGGCAACAATGACCCACGCGTCAATTCCCAAACCAGAGCGCGAGAAGGCGGGGCTCCAAGACACCCTGATCCGCCTGTCGGTCGGCATCGAGGACATTGACGATTTGATCGCCGACTTGAAACAAGCAATTGGGTAAACCCAATCAAGGCTGGCGATCGGCTAACACCGGTCCGAGGACTATTTCTTTCCGTCCAGTATCTGGAACAGCTCGTCCAACCGCGGGCTGAGAATGATCTCTGTGCGGCGGTTCGCGGCGCGGGCTTCCGGCGTTTTGCCCTGAACCTTTGGCTTGTATTGGCTGCGACCGCTGGCGATCAGGCGGCCCGGGGCGATGCCGTTGTCCTGCAACACGCGGGTGATCGAAGTAGCGCGCAGGACCGAGAGGTCCCAGTTGTCTTTGATCACGCTGCCTGCCGACATGGGTACATCGTCGGTGTGGCCTTCGACCAGTACGTCGAATTCATCTTTCGAATCGGTGAGGACCTTGGCCAACTTGGCGAGCGCTGATTTGCCTTCGGGATTGACCTCGTACTTCCCGGAGGGGAACAGTAGTTTTTCGGCGAGCGAGACGTAGACCTTGCCATCGCGAACCTCGACAGTTAGGTCGCTAGACGAGAAGCCCAACAGCGCATTGTTGATGCGGTTGCGCAGGGCCTGTACGCTGGAATCGCGGGCAGCGAGCTCGCTTTCCAAATCTTTAATCTGCTGCTCGCGGGTCTCCAAGTCAGTGCGCAAGGCGGAGATCCGTTGTTCCTCGATGTCGATCAGGCGATCCTTTTCTTCCAGCTCCCGATTGAGTTGGGCGGTGCGTTCCAGTTGCTCGCTCAACTTTCGGGCATCGGCGTTCGCTGCCTTGCTCAAGTTGTTGTACTGCTCCTCGAGTTGGGTGTAGGAGGTCTTGACGGCCTCCAACTGCTGACCCAAGTCGGCGTTCTCTTTGCTGAGCTTACCGGCTTGGCCTTTGTAGTAGTTCAGCGAATCCTCGCAACTGGCCTTTTCGACCTCCAACGCCGACTTGCGGGCGGCCAGGGCATCATATTCCTTCTTGGCCACGCAACTGGCCAGCGAGGTGATCGAGAAAATAACAAGGAGAAAAACGAGGGGGCGAGATGACTTCATACCTACAAAGTACGGGCTCGTAAGGCGTGCTTCCCGCTAGCGGCTGCGAAAGAAATCCACAACCGCGTCGATGACTTCTTGCTGCTCCGTCTCGGTCAGCCCCGGAAAGAGAGGAAGACGCAAGATGGTCGACGAAACCGCTTCAGTCACGGGCAGGGAAACCGCCGGGTTATTGCGCAAATGAAAGGGCGAAAGATGCAGTGGTAGGTAGTGGAACACCGCCAGGATGCCCTTGTGCCACAAGTGGTTGCGCAGGGCTTCTCGCTCGCCTTCATCGCGACAGCGCAGGTAGTACACGCTCGCGTTGTGGGTGCAATCGAGGGGGACGAATGGCAGCTTGACCTTCTCTTGCGTAGCCAGATCGGTGAAGGCTTCTTGGTAGCGGTTCCAGCGTTCGTGGCGCAGGGCTTGAATTCGATCAATCTCTTCGAGTTGACCCCAAAGAAACGCCGCCAGCAAATCGGCAGGAAGGAAGGAGGAACCCAGCTCGCGCCAAGTGTATTTGTCGGCCTCGCCGCGGATGACCTCGGCCCGGTTGGTGCCTTTGTCGCGCATCCAGGTGGCTCGTTCGATGAGGTTGGGGTCGTTAACTAGGAGCGCGCCGCCCTCGCCTGAGCTGATGGTTTTTGTTTCGTGAAACGAGAGTGTCGAGAGGTCCCCGAAGGTGCCCAGCGGCATGCCCTTGTAGCTGGCGTCCAACCCCAAAGCGGCGTCCTCAATCAGGGCAATGCCCCGTCCCGTGCTCATTTGTGCGATCCAGTTCATGTCGCAGGCCACACCGGCGTAGTGCATCATCACCACGGCCTTGGTTTGGGGAGTCCGCAGGCGTTCGACTTCCTCGGGAAACAAGGTCAGCCGCTCGGGATCGATGTCCGCGAAGCGAAGCGTTGCCCCCCGCAAGGCAAAGGCGTTGGCACAGGACACAAACGCAAAGGAGGGGAGGATGACTTCGTCGCCCGGTTGGATGTCGAGCAGTAGTGCGCTCAGTTCCAGGGCGTCGGTGCAGGAGGTGGTGAGCAATGCACGGGACAAGTTGTAGCGTGCCTCGATGAATGCCTCGCATTGGCGGGTGAAGGGACCGTCGCCGCTGGTTCGACCGCCTTGGGCCGCCGCAGCGACATGCTCCACTTCCCGGCCTGCCAGAAATAGTCGATTGAATGGAATCCGCGGTCGTTGCATCGTATCTTACTGGCACCAACCTACGAAATTCCCCCCGTGGCTCTTCTCTCTCAACCCATTGAACTTGTGCTCTCCGACGTGGACGGCGTGCTGACCGACGGCGGCATGTATTACAATGATGACGGCGTAGAAACCAAACGCTTCTCGGTCTACGACGGCATGGCTTTCAAG
>CAYGKP010000094.1:0-8766 GCA_964350605.1 uncultured Cytophagales bacterium | reverse complement strand
ATCTTGATGTAGCCCGTCTCTTCGTCGAGCATCGCGGTGTAGGTCACCGAATGGGAGGGCACCTTTGCCCGTTCAACGGAAATGGACAGCATGTGGTCCACTCCGTGGCGGCGGATGGTCAATTGAACGACCGAGCCCTTGGGGCCGCGTAAACGCTCGAAGACTTCAGTGGTGCTGAGCCCTGGGTGGCTGATGGGCTTGTTGTCGACCAGTATGATCTTATCGCCGGGCTGCAATCCGGCACGTTCGGCGGGCCCGCCACTGATGGTTGAGACCACGTACAGCGTGTCACGCACCACGTTGAACTCGACCCCCACGCCCTCGAAATTACCTTCTAACTGCGAGGTGGCCAGCATCTTGTCGCGGGCGGGAATGTAGCTGGTGTGGGGGTCCAGTTCGCTGAGCATGCCAGTGATGCCCAATTCGAAGAGCTTCTCGACATCGACGGTGTCGACGTAATCGGTCTGGATCAGGCCCAGGATGTCGCCGAATTTGCTGCGGGCCTTTTGGACCTCCTCCGAGGTATTTGAGCCAGAAAGGTGGGCCCCCAGGAAAATCCCGATGGCCAGGGCCATGCAGAGCAAAGCCGGGAGGCGGACTTGGCGGAACTGGTTGTCGAATTCACTCACGATGGATCAGGCCGGGGCCGAGGAACGAAAGTACGCAATTGCCTGCATGCCTGTGGAAAACCGCGCAGCAACCAGTTGGCCCGAGCAGGCAGGAATGTGTAGATTTACTTCCATGTCCTGGGGTCAAAAGACGATTGAGGAGCTGGTTGGCACCGATTACCTGTACGCCGCAGTGCTGCACAGGTTCGGCATTCGCTATCACGAACACGCGAGTTTGTCGGTGGTCGAGGTCTGCGACGCCTACGGTGTGCCCATCGATAAGGTTGTGGATCGGTTGGAAGAGTTGCGCTCCGAGCGGGCGATTGCCGAGCTCGGCGAGGAGTACCCACTCGAACTGGTGATGGCCTACCTGATGCACATGCACCACCATTTCATCAAGGACCGCCTGTCCTACATCGCCGGACTGGTGCGCGAAGCGCGCCCTTGCGATTTTACCGACCCCTGTTTGGCCGCCGACTTGCAGTTTGTGTTCCCCGAGTTCACCGATGAATTCGTTGAGCACATTTACGAGGAGGAAGACACGCTGTTCAGCTACCTGAACGCCCTATTGCGCACCGAGCGCCAGGAAGGCAACCCGGGGGAAACCTACCTAATGATGACCCGCTTGACGGTGGGGGGCTTTGTGCTCGACCACATCAATGAGGACGAAATGGAAGGCTTGCGCGAGTTGATCGACCAACTGCGGCCTGATTCGAACCACCTCTGCGAGCGGGTGCTTTGCTACGAGCTGCGCCAGTTCGACAAGGACCTGCGCCACCACGCCGACATTGAAAACCGGTTGCTCTTGCCGCGTGCCGCCCAACTGGAAGCACGGGTAGCTGTTCGGCTTCGCCAACTGGCTGCGGACAACTAGTGGCCCGCGTCATGGCCATCGACTACGGGACCAAGCGCACGGGCCTGGCGGTGACTGATGCCCTGGGCACCATCGCCCTGCCCCTGGAAACTGTGCCGACCCACACTTTGCTTGACTATTTGAAACAGTTCCTGGCCCGTGAAGAGGTGGAGGCGCTGGTCCTGGGAAAACCCACACGACTCGACGGCGTGTCCGACACGCATTCGAGCGCAGAGGTCCGCGGCATCGAGCGCAAACTGAAAGAAACCTTTCCCTCGGTACCTTTGCATCTGATCGACGAGCGAATGACCAGCAAAATGGCCCAACGCTCGATGATTGAAGGCGGTGCCAGCCGCAAACAACGCCGAGACAAGGGCCAACTCGACCGATTGGCCGCCACCATCCTCCTGCAAGACTTCCTCGACCGCCGCGCCCGATGATTCTGTCCATTATTGCTTACGGCGATCCCCGCCTCAAACGCCGCTCGGAACCCGTGGCCGACCCTACCAGTCAAGCGAAGTTCGTCGAAGATTTGTTCGAGACCATGTACGCCGCTTCAGGCGTCGGACTGGCTGCGCCGCAGGTGGGCCAGAACGTGCGGATTTTCGTCGTCGATGGGGGCGAGTTGTTGGAAGAGGAGGAAGGCGAGGGCGCCGAATTCAAAGAGGTCTTCATCAACCCCGAAGTGTTGGAAGAAGAAGGCCCAAGCTGGGGGTTTGAAGAAGGGTGCTTGTCCATTCCGGGCGTTCGCGAGAACGTGGATCGCCCCGAGGTGGTGCGGTTGCGCTACCAAGATTTGGAGGGCAACACGCACGAAGCGGAATTTGATGGCCTGCGTGCGCGCATCATCCAGCACGAATACGACCATTTGGAAGGCGTGCTCTTCACCGACCACATCAACCCGCTCAAGCGTCAGCTTCTCAAAAAGCGATTGGCGAACATCGCGAAAGGAAAGGTCGATGCACCGTATCGAATGAGTTTTCCACAACGATAAGCCATGAAGGACCTTCGTGTTCTACTGGCTCAGTCGGAGTTGCGCTGGGCACAGGCTGCGGCCAACCAAGCTGATTTTGAAGAGCTTTTGGCCCAAGAGGAACGCGAGTTTGATGTGGTGGTCCTTCCTGAGAGTTGGGCGACGGGGTTCGCTGTTGAGCAACTGGATCAGGTGGCTGAGCCACATAATCTACACTCCTTCAAGTGGATGGTGCAGCAAGCGTCTCGATTCAACGCGCTGGTGATTGGTAGCCTGTTTACTCGAGTGGGACAGGACATCCACAACCGCTGTTATGCGGTGGCTCCGGATGGAAAGTATGCCGCGTATGATAAGGCTCATCTTTCGCCCTTCGGCGGGGAAGGGGAGAACGCCACTGCGGGTTCCGAGCGAGTGGAAGTGCAATGGCGGGGCTGGCGCTTGCGACTCTGCATATGTTATGACCTGCGTTTTCCAGTATGGCTCAGGACCGACCGACCACCCTATGACGCCTTGGTATGTGTGGCCAACTGGCCCAGTGCGAGGCAGTCGACCTGGAATACGTTACTCTCAGCACGGGCACAGGAAAATCAGGCCTTTTCGATCGGGGTTAACCGCGTTGGAGTGGATGAGAATGGCTTCGATTATGCGGGCGGGTCCCAAATCGTTAGCCCATTGGGTGAGCGTCTTGCGGAATGCGCCAACGAGACTGGCACAACGCTTGCCACCTTATCTGTGAACCACCTAAAAGAGATCCGTCAGAACTTCCCATTTTTGCACCATGCTGATCCGTACACCCTTCCCCGCGAAGCCCCTGGGGGTCTTCGCCTTATCGATCTGGGCGCTTAGCCTGTCCACCCCGTTGTTGGCCCAAAAGGGTGCGGGCTACGTGGTCAATGCCCGGGGCGACACCGTGAAAGGGGTGTTTAAAAAGCCCCAGTTCGCCGACATGCACGAGGTGAAGTTCCGCCCCGAAGGCAGCGAGGAATACCGCGTGTTCAACGGCACCCAACTTCGGGCCTTTACCATTGGCAAGTACTTCTATGAAACGAAGCGGAAAAGCGACTTGCCGCCCGCCAGCCACAAAGACATCTCCTACAAGATTGATTCGTTGATCGTGCTGCGCCGCTTGCTCCGCGGGCCGATGAAGCTCTACGTGTACGCCGATTGCTATTCGCTCGAGTCAAACAATGCCGTGCGGGATTACCAGCGTCGCAACGTGAAGCGCTGCGTTCAATTGTACTACATGCAGCGTGGTGATGAGATGGTGGTGTATGGCTACCGCCGCGTCAAGGGGTTGGAATTAAGCATGATTGGCAAGAAACCGATGAACGAGTTGCAAATGGCCGAGTACTTCAAGGACTACGAGTCGCTTTCCGAGAAGATTAAATTTGGGCTGCTTCCCACTCGAAAACTGGTTACCATCGTGAAAACCTATAACGAGTGGAAGCGGGCTCAGCCTGCCGAAGAAGTCGCCGAGGAAACTGCCGAGTAGTGTGGCCGAACGCGCGCCTCTTTCACTGATTTACTCGCGCTTTTTGGCGGGTAGTGGCGTATGCACTGACACGCGCAAACTGCAAGCTGGCGAGGTGTTTTTCGCCCTGAAGGGGCCTAGCTTCGATGGAAACCGCTATGCCCTAAAGGCTCTGGAAGCGGGGGCTTCTGCTGCCGTGGTCGACGATCCCGTGGTGGTTGTTGATGATCGGTTCCTACTGGTTGACGACGCTCTGGTTGCCCTACAAAACCTAGCCACTCATCACCGCCGCGAGTGGGGTGGCACCGTGATCGGCCTCACGGGCTCGAACGGCAAAACGACCACCAAGGAATTGACCCACGTGGTCCTTTCAGCGACGCACAATACCCTAGCCACCATCGGGAACCTCAACAACCACATTGGGGTGCCGCTGACCTTGCTTCGCTTGCGGCCTGAACACCAACTGGCGGTCATCGAAATGGGGGCCAACCACCAGGGCGACATTCAGGAACTCTGCGAAATCGCCGAGCCCGATCTGGGGTTCATCACCAACATCGGTAAGGCCCACCTGGAAACCTTCGGTGGCCTGGAAGGCGTGGCCAAAGGCAAGAGCGAGATGTACCGCTACCTGGCACCGCGTGGAGGCACCATCCTAGTCAACGCCTCGGACCCCAAGCTGATGGAACTCAGCGAGGGGCTATCCGGGCGTCTGCTCTACCAAACCAAAGGCAGCCCCGTGTTGCTTGAACTGCTGGAAAGCGAGCCTCAAGTCATCTACTCCGACGGCTTCGGCCACCGGGTCAAGACGCACCTAAGCGGCAGCTACCAACTGGGCAACCTCGCTGCGGCTTTGGCCGTGGGGCACCACTTCGGTGTGCCCCTGGATCGGGCGCATGAAGCCGTGGCGGACTACGTCCCCCAAAACATGCGTGGGCAACTGATCGAGTGCGGCTCGGTGCGCGTGATGCTCGACGCCTACAACGCCAACCCCACCAGCATGGAGGCTGCCTTGCGCTCGTTCGCGGCCATGCCTTGGGACGGCCCGAAGATTCCTGTCTTGGGCGACATGCTGGAACTCGGCGACGATGCGCCAATGGAACACGCGGCCATGGTCCGCCTGTGCAACGACTTGGGCTTCGAGACCGCCGCCTTCGTGGGGCCGATTTTCAGCAACGCCAAGCGCGTCTCGAACGAGGGCTACCGTTATTTCGCCCACCTGGATGGCTTGCGTACGTGGGTGCGTACCGCCAACTTAACTGGCGCGATGCTCTGGCTCAAAGCCTCGCGTGGTATGGCCTTGGAGCAACTGCTCGACGAGCTGCCCAGTTAGGCAGCCTCCGGCTAGTCTTTGCCCATGTAGGGATAGCGGTAATCAGTTGGCGGGTTCGGGTTCCGTTTGATGGTCCGAGGGCTGATCCAACGCACCATGTTCCAGAGCGAACCGGCTTTGTCGTTCGTCCCCGATCCACGGGCACCGCCAAATGGCTGGCGACCCACCACTGCGCCTGTGGGCTTATCGTTGATGTAGAAGTTCCCGGCTGCAAAGCGAAGGCGCGTCGAGAGGCGTTCGATCAGGTGCTCCTCGCGGGCGAAGATGGCTCCCGTCAAGGCATAGTCGGTCGAGGTATCGACCAAGTCGATGACTTGTTCAAATTGCTCGTCGGGGAAGGGGTAGATGGTCAAGACTGGGCCGAAGATTTCCTCGGTCATGGTCTTGAACTTCGGGTTGTCGGTCACGATCACCGTCGGCTCGATGAAATAGCCCACCGAATCGTCGCACTTCCCACCGAACAGAACGGTGGCTTCGCTGCTCTTCTCGGCGTAATCGATGTAGCCAGAAATCTTATCGAAGGACCGCTTGTCGATCACTGCGCCCACGAAATTCTCGAAGTCTTCGGGCGCGCCCATTTTGACTGTGGGGAGCAAGTCGCCCAGGCGTTCCTTGACCTTCGGCCAGAGCGAGGCGGGGATGTAGGCCCGCGAAGCCGCCGAGCATTTTTGCCCTTGAAACTCAAACGCACCACGCAATAGGGCGATCGACAGGGTATCGACGTTCGCGCTGGGGTGGGCCAGCACGAAGTCCTTTCCGCCGGTTTCGCCGATGATGCGCGGGTAGCTGCGGTAGTTAGACAGGTTGGCGGCGATTTCCTTGTTCAGGTAATTGAAGGTGGGTGAGCTGCCCGTGAAGTGCAGGCCCGCAAACATGGGGTGGGCGAGGGCCACACGGCCCACAGTCGGCCCGTCGGCGTAGACCAAGTTGATGACACCGGGAGGCAAGCCAGCGCGTTCCAGCACTTCCATCGTGCGGTGGGCCGAAAGGATTTGGGTGTCCGATGGCTTCCAGAGCACCACGTTGCCCATCATGGCGGGGGCGGTCGGCAGGTTGCCGCCGATGGCCGTGAAATTGAACGGCGAGATGGCGAGCACGAAGCCTTCCAGCGGACGGTAGTCGGTGCTGTTCAGTTCCCCTGGCACGGAGATGGGCTGGTCTTTGGCGATTTGGCGTGCGAAGGCGGCATTGAAGCGCCAGAAGTCGATCATCTCACAAGCACTGTCGATCTCGGCCTGATAGGCGGTCTTCGATTGCCCAGCCATGGTGGCGGCGTTCAGGCCCATGCGGTACTCAGTC
Organism: uncultured Cytophagales bacterium; assembly: GCA_964350605.1. Classification (GTDB taxonomy): domain Bacteria; phylum Bacteroidota; class Bacteroidia; order Cytophagales; family JAAEPT01; genus CAYGKP01. Next base: position 2,232 of record CAYGKP010000094.1, on the reverse strand, counting down.
GCTAGCAAGTCGGCGGCTTTCTCGAAGATGAACAGACGTTCTTCCAGGGGCGTATTTGCCCACTCGTGTTGAACACGCAGCGAGCTTTCGATGGCCGCCCCGATCTGCTCTTCGGTGGCAAAGTGCGCGTTTGCTAGCACGTGTTTGTGGCGGTGGGGCGCGACGATGGGGCGCGTTTCGAAACCTTTGGTCTTTTGCCCCCCGATGGTGAGGAGCAATTCAGGGCATTCGTCGTAGACCGATTGGAGGGCGGTTTTCAGTTCGCTTCGCTCGGGCGATCCGGGCGCGTAATCAAGGATGGGTTCGTTACTTGGCAGTTTGGCCATGAGGAGTCAGGTGTTGAATCAAATCGCGCAGACAGCGCAGTTCATAGGTAACGGGCATGGTATGTGCCCGGCGCAGGGGGTTGTAGTAGGCCCTGTCTAACGAGGCCTGCTGGGCCCCGAACATGTCAGTATACAGATTATCTCCGATCATCAAGCAATCCTTCGGCTTTGCATTTAGCTTTCGGACCGTATCGAGGAAGAATCGGCGGTCGGGTTTGTGGTACCCATAGGTCTCGGCGGTGATCACCAGGTCAAAGCGGCCCTCCAGCCCTGCGCCTTTCAGCTTCGCATCCTGGGTGGCCGCAAACCCATTGGTCAGGATGTGAAGACGATAGTGTGGCGCCAAGGCATTGAGCACTTCCAGGGTGTAGGGCATCAACGCGCCGCGTCGGGGGCAGCGGTCCAGGTACTTGTCGCTGAGGCGATGGGCCAACCCTTGATCTTGAATGCCAAGCTGGGCCAGCACTTCGCCGAAGCGGCGGTCGCGTAGATCGTCCTTGCTCAGTTCATTGCGGTGAAAGGCATCCCAAAGCCGTCCGTTGGTTTGGTGAAAGGCCAGTAGGAACTCCGCCAGATCGACCCGATGGACCGAGCCCAGGCGCTCCTCGACAAATAATTCTTCGAGGGTGGCACGCGAGTTCGTGTCGAAATCCCAGAGGGTATGATCGAGGTCGAAAAACAAGTGCCGATAGGCGGCGGGCCTCATAATTCGGGAAGTTGATACTTGCCCAGCCGGTTGTGGAGCTTGCGCTTCGCCAAGATGTTGTTGGCGTACAGCGTGGTATAAATTTTTTGGTCCTGCTGGAGTTGGGCACTGGGCACCACCCGGCCAAGTAGGTCGAGGACCGTCGATTTTAACGGCCCCGAGAGGTCGTAATAGGTCCACTGGTCCTCGCGGCGCGGGGAAATCAAGCCAAAGTCCGCCAGGTGGCGCAAGTGGCGCGAGGTTTTCGATTGGGTGAATTCCAAAATCTGTTCGAGGTCCGAGGAACACATCTCGCCATTGGTGACCATCAGAGCCAGAATCCGCACCCGGGCCGGGTCGGCCAGCGATTGGCCCAAGGCCACCACTTTGTCCATTGAAAACGATTGTTGCTCGTCCATCGTTCTACCCTTGGGTCTGCTGCAAGTAACTGAAAAACACAGCGAGCCGCTCGGCAGTTGCCGACGGTTCGCCAGAAAAACCGAAATTGCCCCCCTCCGACTACCCAAACTTCGTCTGCTGCTCGTTAGCACCCTCTTTCTGCTTCTTCCCCTGGCAGTCCAGGCCCAGCACGGCGGTCGGTTGATTCAGCTTTCGGGCTTGGTGGTCAGTGGTGACAGTGCCTATGGTATCTACGGTGCCCAGATTTTCAATCCGGAGACGGGCCGCGGCGCGCGCTCGAACTTCGTGGGTTATTTCAGCCTGCCGATTGAGACGGGCAGCGAACTGACCATCCGCTGTCTGGGGTATCGCCCGACCACCTATGCAGTGCCTGACGATACCTCGGGAAACCTCTCGATCCTGATTGAGCTAATCCCAGACACCATCTTCCTTGCCGAGGTGGAGATTCACGCCTTGCCCAGCGAGCGGGTGTTCAAACAGGCCGTTCTGGCCATGCGCTCGGACCACCGCGAACTCGACTTTGCTCGCGCCAACTTGGACCCAACGATCATGGGCCACCTAATGACCCGCGTGGGTACCAGCCCGGCACTGGCGGCGCACTACTACATGAACGAGCAGATCGCCTTGCAACAGCGCTGGATGCAACCCACGACGATCCCCTTATTGAACCCCTTTGCTTGGGCCAGGTTCCTGGGCGACATCAAGGACAACAAGGAACGACGTGAGGCCTAGGCCTACCAGAAGGACTTGCAGTCGGACTACTAGCGAGTGCTGCCCGCCTTATTTTTCTGAGCGCTTGAA
>CAYGKP010000093.1:0-8795 GCA_964350605.1 uncultured Cytophagales bacterium | reverse complement strand
ACATGGACCCTCTCATGCGCCTCCACCTGATCGACAACTTCGGTGTGGTGACCAACGGTGCGCCGCCGGAAGTAACTATCAAGCGTTCGGGTGAATTCCAGGACGTGTACTTCGACTTGCGTAACGGCTGCGTTCAGCGCCTGCCATCGTACTCGAAAGTGAACTATGGACGCATTGAGAAGTTGGAGCTTCTAGTCAATCCTGGCAATCCAAGCACTTTCACCGGCACCATCGAAATCGAATCGATCGAGGCGGTGGATTCGATGCCGAGCGAATAATCACTTCAGCTATGAAGATCAATCACATTTCTATGGTGTTGCGCCAACTGGTCGCGGCTGTTCTGCTGGCTGTGGCCGTGTTCACGCCCTCGCTTTCTTTTGCGCAAGGCGAACCCAAAGCCCAAAAGCGCATTCTTGAACTCTACCCAGATATCACGCCGTTCAACGTTCGTGAAGCCTATAATGTGCTGGCCCCTGGCCACATGAATGCCTATGCAATCTTCGGTGCCCGCACCGATGTATCGAGCTTCAAGCTCCGTGAGGCAAAGGCTGACGAACCTGTCACCGGCAAGGTGGCTCACATTGTCTGTGGGCCCAACATGGCCAACATCTGGGACCTTGAGGTCAACAGTAAGATCGTGAAGCCAACCCTGCAGGGTGACCGCATGTTGCTTTCGTTCTGGGCGCGCTGTCCTCAGTCGCTTGACGAATCTGGTAGTGGATTTTTTGATGTGTACTACCAAATGGGTGGACCGCCTTGGGAAAAGTCGATCCATGTTCGCGTAGCCGCAGGGCAGGAGTGGACCCACTTTACCATGCCGTTTGAGTCTGCCATGGACTTCGGCATTGGTGGTGCAACCATGAACTTTGGGATGGGCATCAGCAACCAGACCATTGAGCTTGCGAATGTCGAGCTCTATGACCTCGGACAATTTGTGCCCATGAGCGATCTGCCGATCACTCGCTTCACCTATGAAGGCCGCGAGTCGGATGCGCCTTGGCGTGCTGCCGCGCAGAAGCGCATTGAGGAGAACCGCATGGGTGACCTGACGGTCATCGTTCGCGACAAGAAAGGAGAGCCAATCCCAGGTGCAACCGTCCGGGTGAAGCAGACCAACCATGAGTTTGCATTCGGTAACATCGTCGCACGCGAGCTTTTCGCAAGCCCAACTGAGAAAGGGGAGATCTACCGGAAGATCATCTATGAAAACTTCAACGAAGTCACTATGGAGAACGCCTTGAAGTACCAAGGTTGGACCCAGATGAAGAAGGAGGGAACTACTGATCGATACGTCTTCCAATTTTTCCGTGAAATGGAGGCGCGTAACATTCGCGTCCGGGGTCACGTGTTGGTATGGCCTTCGTCGCGCTACACGGATGTCCGGGTGTACCTGAACGACAAGGAAGCACTACGCAAGCACCTACGCGACCACATCCAGGAGATTGTGACGGCGACTAAAGGAAAAGTGGTGGATTGGGACGTGGTGAACGAGCCCTTCATCAACCATGAATTCATGGATACTCTTGGCTATGAGGAGTTGTACAAATGGTTTGAATTGGCGGACAAATACGCCGATCCCGCAACCAAGCTGTACCTGAACGAGACGCATGCGATCATCGATAAGGGGGTTAACAATGCCCAGTTGGACTTGATGGCCAAATACGTGAACGGTGTTAAGGAACGTGGCTTGCGCATCGACGGTGTAGGTTTCCAAGGTCACTTCACAGAATCGGGTCTGACCTCGATGGATCGCTTGATGCAAATCTTCGATCGCTTCGAGAAGTTAGGTGTTCACTTCAAGATCACCGAGTTCGACGTTGCTACAGCTGACAACGAGCTCCAGGCCGACTACCTGCGCGACCTGTACACCATCTGCTTCTCACACCCTGCGTGCGACGGCGTGATCAGTTGGGGTTTCTGGGAGGGCAATCACTGGCGTCCTGATGCCGCGTGGTACAAAAAGGACTGGACACCCAAGCCCATTGCCGAGATGCACCACAAGATGGTGTACGAGGTGTGGAACACGGATGAGACCACCCAGGCCGACTCAGATGGTCAAATCAAGGTGAAGGGCTTCGTTGGTGACTACACCATCGAGGTGACCGACGCGAAGGGCAAAACCCAGTCGTTCCCAGGCAAGCTGGTGAAGGGCGGATCGCGCGTTGAGGTCCAAATGAAGTAACCTACGGTAACCTAGACGCCCAGATATAGGGCGTTTCAAAGATCTTTTGCCAATAAGCCCTCTCCGGGTGGCACTCTACCGGGAGAGGGCTTGTATTTTTCTTGGGAATTGGGATTATTCTGCGTACTTTTATGACTAGGAAGAGTGCCGGGTTCACGCCAAGGCTTCAAACCAAGACAACACTAAAATGAAAAACATGAACAATAATTGGACGCGACTGCTCACGATGTCGCTTCTCGCTTCGGCGGTCGTATTTTCTTCTTGCCGTGGTGGTGATGATGATGACAATGGACCAGGCACTACTACAACTACAGGTAGTTCTTATGACGTAACTGCACACCAAGTTAAAGGTGGTGCGAATGACAGTCTCTTTGTGCTTGGTTCGAATTTGAATGGTATCACTTCAATCACGTTCAGTAATGGAGGATCTGGTGTAGCTGTTGCAGTTGATTTTGATGAATCAACTGGCAATACGTACCTGGATCCAGCTAATGACTTGATCAAGCTGGAAATTCCAGGAACAGCCGTTTCAGGACCGGTTACAATTTCAAACGGTACCGACGAGGTTGAATTCTTTGCCTATATCAACGAAGACGTTCTCTTGGTTTCTGATTTCGATCTTGGTGGTGTTCGCGCTACTGATGGTGAGGCTGCATCTGCAGGTGCTACGAATTCCGTAGGTACTTGGTGGGGAACTGGCTTCGACAACAGCCTGTCTCGCAACCAACACGGTATTGTTAGTTCTTACACTTCGGGTGGTGCTAGCATTCCTGCTAGCCCAGCTGGTGGTAACTTCATCGTGTATAATGTTCAGCGCGGTACAGGAACAACAAACTTCAGCTCATTCATCTTCCACGATACGAAGAAGACAAACGATGGCCCATTGACTAACAACTGGGTTCCTTTTGATGAGTTGACTGTTGGTGCCTTGCATGGCAAAGACATTGATCTTGATAATCCACTCTCTTGGACTGCTTCTACCGATCCTGGCACGGTGTACCTGAACTTCTATGTGTATCGCCCCACAACGGGAACGGCTAGCAACTACGATTTCGCACCTGCTGTAGGACCAATTGATGGAACCTACGAGCCAGATAATACGGCTGTAAACGGTGGGTATCGCAAGGCATTCCAAAGCACGGGCACTCCAATTGCTGGTGATGCATGGACGTGGGTTTCGATTCCTTTCGATGAAATGTTGGATGGGTTTGGTTTTGGCTCAGCAATGCCAATGGCAGCTGTTGAGGATAATGCCTACATCCGATTTAACGTCAACATCAACACTACGAGCTCGAACTTCATCTTCGCGATTGACCACGTTGTCATCTCACAAGGTGGTGCGGCTACCGAGCCTACCCTTGACTAAGCTTGCTTAACTAGGGAAGCGAATGCTTCAAGAAACCCACCCCATTCGGGGTGGGTTTCTTCGTTTAGGGCCCCTCAGGTTATGCGTAGCTTTGCCCCATGCGCCAAGGGCTTCTCTACATGCTGGCGGCCACGCTCTGCTTCTCCGCCATGCAGGTGCTCGTCAAGTGGCTCGACCGCTTGCCCTTCTTCGAGCTGATACTCTTCCGTGCGCTTTTCTCACTGGTCGCCAGTGGAGGAACGATGGCCGTCCTTCGCCTGTCCGTTCGCCGGACGCATACCAAGTGGCTCGTCCTGCGCGGCCTATTTGGCGCGATTTCATTGAGTTGTTTCTTCTATGGCCTTCACCACGCTCCGCTCGCCAGTGTCGTGACGATCGTCAACCTCAAGCCCATCTTGTTTCTCCTGATTGCTTCGGTCTGGCTCGGTGAAAAAGTGCGCCCGATCCAGTGGGGCTTTCTACTTCTGTCTTTTGTTGGGGTCTACCTCATCAAAGGCTACGACCCGCGCATCAGCACCTTCGAGCTACTTGTCGTAGTTGGCGCAGCCATCGGTGCTGCCGTGGCCCATGCCATTGTCAAACGTCTTGCCGGGTTGGAACCACCCGTTGTGATCCTCTTTTACTTCACCGTTGTGACGGTACCGATCTACGGGGTGTACACCTTGTTCCATTGGTCGCCACCCACCGCCGAGGAATGGCTCTTGATCCTCGCGATGAGTGCTTGCACCCATGCCGGTCAACTCTTCTTCACCAAAGCCTACCAGACTACACGCGTCGCGCAGGTGGCTTCCTTTTCGTACCTGGGGGTCATCTTTGCCCTGGCCAGTGGGTATTGGCTGTTTGACGAGCACTACTCTCTGATTGCACTCGGTGGGATGGGTTTGATTGTCTGTGGCTTGTTGTTGAACCTGCTGGTAAAACCTCTCAAGGAAGCGTGACCTTTAACAGGCGGCCCGTTCCCATGATTCGGTAATCACCCAGGCTTGCTGGTAGCAACAGGTGGTCGGCAAAGGGCAGAGGATAAGCCTGTCCTTTCCATTCGACAGAAACACTGCCTTCGATGCAGAGTAGAATGGTCAGACCCTCGTGGTCTGTCGAAGCATCAAGCTTGTCATCAATACTCAGGTGATCGGTACGGAAGTAGGGACTCGTGACCAGGACCTGCTCCGCTGCGTAGGTATCAAGGATCGCATGCGGAAGTACCGGGGCTTGGGCTGCCTTTAGGACTGAAAGTCCAGCCTCCAAGTGAAGGGCGCGAGGCTGGCCAGTTGAAGGATCCTTTCGCTCGAAGTCATAGAGCCGATAGGTGGTGTCCGAGCTCTGCTGGATCTCTGCGAGCAGCAGCCCCGGTCCCAAGGCATGCACTTGACCGGCGGGCACATTGAACACCTCACCGGACCTGGCCTTATGAGTGCGAAGTGTCGATATGAACCCACTTGGGTCGGCGCGTAGCGCGTCAATCTGAGAGCGGGAGGGGGGCGACTCAAAACCCAAGGCCAATTCCGCCCCGGGTTCCGCATCAAGGATCACCCACATCTCCGACTTTCCAAATGTGCCTCTAGGCGCCGTTTGATCGTCGGGGTGTACCTGAACAGAGAGCCACGCGCTCGTATCCAGAAACTTAATCAGCAAGGGAAACTCTGTCCCGAATTGCTGTGCATGTGTTGTTCCAAGCAACTCGGGCCCGAAGGCTTCGAGCAACTCGGCAAGTGTTTTTCCTTGGTGGGTCCCATTTCGTACTGGAGTCTCAGCACCAGCAACCCCAGAAATTTCCCAGGATTCACCGATTGGACCCGTGACAGTCGGGGCCTTCTTTAGGACCGATTCGATTCGATTTCCGCCCCACAATTTGGGCACAAATCGGGGCGCAAACTGAAGGGGTGGGAGTGGTGCTTGCACCCGAAACGGATTGGGTTACGCCTTCTTCTGGCGGCGACCGTAGCTGACAGTCATCAGCGCATCCATTGAAACTTTGTCGGGCGCAGAAAGGGGCACTTTATTGAACAAACACTTGAGAATTTCTTCGTCAACGTTGACAACCATGACTTGCTGGCCACTTTTCACCTTTTCGAGCTTGACAGTCTTTCCATCGGGTGTTTGATACACAGTCTGGTGACCACGTGCCTTAAGACTGAGCAGTTTCGAGAGTTTTTTGTCTTTAAGTGCCATGAGAATGGGAAGGAATTAGATCGAAATTTCCCCAAACCTACGAAGAAATCTCGTAGTGAAACGTGAAGGAAAAAAGAGCAGAAGTGGACTAGGCTACCTTCAGCTTTCCGAACTTCGATTGCCCGATTTTCTCGCGGGCAAAGACGGCGGTTACGGTGAATTCTTTCACGTCTTCCTGGCTTGGCAAATCGAACATGGCGTCCATCATGATGGCCTCGCAAATCGAGCGAAGTCCGCGTGCACCGAGACGGAAACTCACCGCTTGCTCGACGATGAAATCCAGGGCTTCGTCTTCGAACTTCAGCTTGATGCCTTCCATCGCAAACAGTTCTTCGTACTGTTTGACCAGCGCATTCTTCGGCAAAGTCAGGATGCTGCGCAGGGCCGATTGGTCTAGCGGATCCAAATAGGTGAGGACTGGCAAGCGACCTATCAACTCAGGGATGAGCCCGAAACTGCGCACGTCTTGCGCGTTGATGTAGCGGAGCATGCGCTTTTCATCAATCTGTTCACGGTCCGAATGTGGCGCAAAGCCAAGTGGCTGGGTGTTAAGCCGACGACCGATGACTTTGTCGATGCCGTCGAAGGCTCCGCCGCAAACGAATAGGATATTCTGGGTGTCCAGGGCGATCATTTTCTGATCGGGGTGTTTGCGCCCACCTTGTGGCGGAACGTTTACAACAGTGCCCTCCAGCAGCTTCAAAAGCGCCTGTTGAACGCCTTCGCCTGACACATCACGGGTGATGGAGGGGTTGTCGCTTTTGCGGGCGATCTTGTCGATCTCATCAATGTAAACAATGCCCTTTTCTGCCGAGGGCACATCATAATTGGCCGCTTGCAGCAAACGAGTCAGAATACTTTCCACGTCTTCCCCCACATACCCGGCTTCGGTCAGTACCGTCGCATCGGCAATGCAGAAAGGCACTTGGAGAATCTTCGCCAACGTACGGGCCAAATAGGTCTTACCAGTGCCCGTTTCGCCTACCATCAAGATGTTCGACTTCTCGATGATGATCTCAGCCTCGTTCTTCTCGTTTTGGCCCAATCGTTTGTAGTGATTGTAGACCGCTACTGACAACGATTTCTTTGCCTCGTCTTGCCCAACGACGTACTCATCGAGGTGCAGCTTGATTTGCCGCGGTTTGATGAGCCGAAAGTTCGGCGCTTTGCTTTGCTGTTTCTGGCGGGATTCCTCGAGGAGAATCTGGTTGGATTGGGTGATACAGTAGTTACAGATGTGCGCATTGATCCCTGAGATCATCAGGTCCACATCCTTCTTACTGCGACCGCAAAACGAACATTTGACTTCAGCCATGGGAGCGTGGTTAGCGTGTCTCTAGCGGCGACCCAACACCTCGTCGATCAAGCCATATTCTTTGGCTGCATCGGCGCGCATCCAGTAGTCGCGGTCCGAGTCTTTTTCGATTTGCTCGTAACTCTTCCCTGTCGCAGTGGCCAGAATGTCGTAGAGGTCTTTCTTCACCTCTAAGGTCTGTTTCAAGGAGATCTCCATGTCGGAAACCTGGCCTTGCATGCCGCTCATCGGTTGGTGAATCATCACCCGAGCGTGGGGAAGGGCCGCGCGTTTGCCTTTGTGGCCCGCTGCGAGCAATACCGCACCCATCGAGGCGGCCATGCCGATGCACAAGGTGGCCACGTCGGGCTTCACGTATTGCATGGTGTCGTACATCCCCAAACCTGCGTACACCGAGCCACCGGGGCTGTTGATGTACATCATGATGTCTTTCTGTGAATCAACCGATTCGAGGAAAAGTAACTGGGCACAGATGACATTCGCTACGTAATCGTCCACTGGCGTGCCCAGAAAGATGATCCGATCCATCATCAGGCGCGAAAAGACGTCCATCGCAATGGCGTTCATCCGACGCTCCTCAATGATGTTGGGGGTCAGGTTGGTGGTCTTTTGAATGTAGTCGTCGACCCCTAGGCCACTCATCCCTTGGTGCTTGACCGCGTAGTCGCGGAATTCTTTGCCGTAATCCATGTGCTCTAAAGCGTTTGTGGGGCCTGATGCTTCCCCGGGTAAAGCTAGCAAAAGCAAAACGGGCCCGTAGGCCCGCTTGCAAAAGTTCTCTACAGCCTCGCCTTACTTGACGACGGCTTTACGGAATTCTTCGGGGTCGACGGTTTTGGCCTTGAACTCGGCGGTCGAGAGCAAGTGGGCCATGACCTTCTCGCCGACGGCGATTTCCTGCATCTGGCGGTAGCGTTCGCCGTTGTTCTCGCTCAGGTAACCTTCCGCGAAACGGTCGAGGGTTTCCTCCAATTCAGGGGTGATTTCCGCGCCGCCCAAAAGCTGTGCAGCGATCTGTTGTTTCGCCTTCGCGACGACTTCTTCCTGGTGAACGTGAATGTCGTTTGCGGCGATCACCTTGCCTTGGATCAGCGTCCAGCGAAGCTCCTGCTCGTAACGGGGAAATTCGTCCTCGATCTGCTCGGCGCTCAGGGGCGTTTCGTCTTCCTTGGTTTGGTTGGTCGCCAAGATCCAACGCTTCAGAAAGCTGGAGGGCAACTCGAACTTGGTCTTCTCAATCAAGGCCTCTTTGAGGTCTTCGCCTTTCTGCTCTTCAGCCTGGCGTTCGAAGCTCTTCTGAAGGGCTTCCTGCACTTTGGTGCGGAAGTCCGCCTCGTCGGTCACATTGCCGGGGCCGAACACCTTGTCGAACAACTCCTGGTCGAGGGGATGCTTGGCACGACGGTCAATTTTCTGGAGCGCTAGGTCGAAGTCACCGCGAAGTTTCGAGGCTTCGTCTACGCTGATGCCCAGCAGGCGCGAGATCAAGGCGTAGTCCTTCGCATAGGCGCGCTTGATGTCGATCTCGACCTTTTGGCCCTTGGTGGTTCCGGCCAAACGGCGGCGGTATTTTTCCTCCATGCGGTCAAGGGGGAGGGAGACCACTTTGTCGTATTCCGCACGGCGGCCCGTAGCCGTCAGTTGTCCAGTGATCACATCGTCCTCGCCAACCGATTCGGGTTCAGAGGCTTCGCCGTGTTCGCGTTGCAGCGAAGTGACCATGCGCTCGACCGAAGCGGCATCCACTTGTACGTCGTAGGAAG
>CAYGKP010000092.1:0-8869 GCA_964350605.1 uncultured Cytophagales bacterium | reverse complement strand
GTTGATTTTCGTCGCCGCGAACTTCCGCCACCTCAAGCGCTACTTGGCGCTCCACAAAATTGACAGCGTCGACGGCATCTTGGCCGATTTGGGCGTGTCCTCTCATCAACTCGATGCGGCTGCACGGGGCTTTACGTTTCGTCAGGATGCTGCGCTGGATTTGCGCATGAACCCCGGCGCGGGCGAATCGGCGGCTGAGGCCTTGGCCGGGCTGAACGCCGCCGAGTTACAAGATGTGTTAGGTGGTTATGGTGAGGTACGCAATGCGAAGACCTTGGCAAAGGCCTTGGTCCTCGCGCGTACCAAGCAACCGATCCAGACCACTAGCGAGCTGATCGACGTGCTGCGACCTTACGCCGAGCGCGGCCGCGAGAACAAGTATTTTGCACAGGTTTTCCAGGCCCTGCGCATTCATGTGAACGACGAACTTGGTTCGCTCGAAGACCTTTTGCCCCAATGCATCGAGGTGCTGAAACCCGCTGGTCGCTTGGTGGTGATGAGCTATCATTCCCTCGAAGACCGCCGGGTCAAACACCTCATCCAAACCGGAAACTTTCAAGGACAAGCCCAATACGACATCCGTGGTCATCTTCTAGCCCCCTTGCGGGCGGTCCGGCGCAAGGCGCTGACTGCCAGCCCCGAAGAACTGACGCGCAACCCGCGTGCGCGCAGCGCCAAACTTCGCATTGCCGAAAAAATCTAGCCCATGGCCGAGAATAGCCCCAAAGCGCCTGAAAAGAAAAACGCCCCGCTCCGCGAGCCGGGGCGCAGCCTTTTTACGCGCGCGGAGGATGCTTTGAGTCTCAAAACCATCTTCGAGCGCGAGCTGCACAGCCGCTATTTGCCTCAAGTGCTGTTCGTCGTAGGGCTCGGAATTCTCTACATCGCCAATACCCATTGGGCCGACCGCACGACGCGCCGCATTGAAGTGCTGCGCCGCGAGGTCTCGGACTTGCGGGCCGATTACACGACCCTGAAGGCCGAGCAGATGGTCGAGAGCAAGCAGTCGAAAGTGCTTGAACACGTGCAATCGCTGGGCCTTGTCGACGGCAGCGACCCGCCGCGAAAACTGATTGTCAACCATGAGTAAGGGACAAGAAGTTCGCGCGGTTAAGCCCACGATTCTCCTGCGTGTGCGGTTGACTTTTTTGGTCATGGCACTGGTGGGGCTGGGCATTTTGGTGCGGTTGGGCCAAGTGCAATTCGGCAACGCCCAGGAGTGGGAGGAGTTGGCTCATGCCCGCCACGACCGCATCATGGACATCCCCGCGACCCGCGGGAACATCTATTCGGAGAATGGTCGGCTCTTGGCCACTTCGTTGCCTTTTTACCGTGTGGCCTTCGACCCCTCGATTTCCACACAGTCGCAAGCCGCCCGCGAGATTTACTACGAAGGCCTCGACTCGCTCTGCGAAAACCTAAGTGTCTTTTTCGGCGACCGCAGCGCCAAGTCGTATCGCCGGATGCTCAATGAGGCCCGCGCGCAGAACCGCCGCTACCTGCGCCTGAATCCGCGCCAGATCTCCTACCACGAGAAAAAAGAACTAAGCCAATGGCCCATCTTCCGCGAAGGCAAACTGCGCGGCGGCGTCATTTTCGAGCAGGTTGAGGAGCGTTTCTATCCCTTCCACCCCTTGGCGGCGCGGACCTTAGGTTTCGTGAACGAACAGAACAAGGGCGCTGGCTTGGAGATGAGTTTCAATAAGTACCTCGCGGGGACGCAAGGGCAAGGGCTCTTCACCAAAATGGGCGGCGGCATCTGGAAGCCAGTCGAGGGCGCAGAGAACACAGAAGCCGAGCCGGGCCTTGACATTGTGACCACCCTGGATGTGAACATGCAGGATGTGGTGGAGTACGAATTGCGCAAGGCCTTGGAAGAGCATCAGGCCGACTACGGCTGTGTGGTAATCCTCGAAGTCGGCACCGGAAAGGTGAAGGCCATGGCCAACCTGGGCCGCCAGAAGTCGGGGCTGTATGAGGGCCGCTATTTGGAAGATTACAACTACGCGGTAGGCGTTGGCACCGACCCAGGCTCGACCTTCAAGCTGGCGAGCATCATGGCCGTGCTGGAGGAAACAGACATCGAATTGACCGACTCGGTGAACTGTGGGACGGGTGAACGCAAGTATTACAACGCCACGATGCACGACGTGAACCCCTGGGGTTACGGAATGCTCTCGGTCCAGCAGGTCTTCGAGAAGTCATCAAACATCGGTCTTTCGGGTTTGGTGGTCAGCACTTTTGGCCATAACGTCCAGAGCCAACTGCGCTTCGTTGAATACCTCGACCGCTTCGGCCTAACCGATACCCTGGGCTTCCAAATTGACGGCGAGGCCCGTCCCGTGGTCAAGCGGCCCGGCCAACCCGGTTGGAGTGGCATTTCGCTGCCTTGGATGTCGATTGGGTATGAGACACAGCTTAGTGCCCTGCAAATCTGTGCCTTCTACAACGCGGTGGCAAGCGATGGGCGGTTTGTCCAACCCTACATCGTCAAGGAAGTGCGCCGCGGCCAAAAGACGGTCGAGACCTACCAGCCACGGGTGATCAGTGAGCAAGTCTGCTCGGAGAAGACCCTGGCCCAATGCCGCCAGTTGCTGCAAGGTGTCGTCGATCACGGCACCGCGCGAAACATCTACACCGAGAACTACGCCATCGCCGGCAAGACAGGCACGGCCCAAAAAGTCCGTTCAGGGTCCTACACAAGCGAATACTACGCCTCGTTCGTGGGGTATTTTCCGGCGGATCGGCCGAAGTATACCATGATCGTAGCGGTAGACCACCCACGCGGCGAGAAAAAGCACGGCGGCGAAGTGGCGGCCCCGATTTTCCGCCAGATCTCCGATATTCTCTACAGCCGCGATGTAGACATGCACCCCAGCCACCGCTTTGTGCGCGAAGAAGGCGCCGAGTATTTGCCTGGCACGGCAGCTGGTGATCGGAACGACCTGTTGACCGTGTGCCGCACCTTGCGCATTCCCCTCGATTCCTTGGCGGTCGCTGGCACCTGGGTGCGCGCGTCGCCAGGTCCTCAAGGCCGCAGATGGGTGGGTCTATCCCTAACCAGCCCCGCCGATCAAGTCCCCGACGTACGGGCGATGACCTTGCGCGATGCGCTCTATCAACTTGAGAACCTGGGCCTCCGCGTCCGTTGGACGGGCCGCGGCCACGTGAAAACGCAATCCCTGGCCCCTGGCAGCGAGCTTGTGGTCGGAACCACCGTGAACCTAACCCTGGCCCCATGATCGCGCTGCACCAGTTGTTGGAAGGCCTCTCGCTGATGGCGACCGCCGGGCCGATGGATGCGAAGGTGAAGGCCCTCCACATCGACTCGCGTCAGGTGGACGAGGGGGACCTGTTTATTGCGCAGGTGGGCACCCAAGTGGATGGGCACCAGTTCATTCCCAAGGCATTGGAACAAGGTGCATCCGCCATTGTCTGCGAGGCGTTGCCCGACACGTTGAAGGATGGCGTGGCCTACGTGCAAGTCCCCGATGCGCGCGAGGCAGCGGGCCTGTTGGCCTCGAAGTTTCACGGTCAGCCGAGCCACAAACTGAAGATCGTCGGCGTGACGGGCACTAACGGCAAGACCTCGGTGGCAACGTTGCTCTACCGTCTGTTTGGCGAGTTGGGCTACAAAGCCGGACTGCTTTCCACCGTTGAGAATCGCGTAGGCGAAACAGTGATTCCCGCCACCCACACCACGCCCGATCCCATTCAATTGCAGGGGCTTCTGGCCCAGATGATCAAGATGGGCGCGACCCATGCCTTCATGGAAGTCAGCAGCCATGCGCTGGACCAACGGCGGACGGCGGGCGTGCGTTTTGCGGGCGGCGTGTTCACTAATCTGACCCACGACCACCTCGATTACCACGGCACGTTTCAGAACTACCTCGAGTCCAAGCGACGCCTGTTTGATGGCCTAGCGAAGGACGCCTTTGCCCTCACGAACCTCGACGACAAGCGCGGCAAGGTCATGCTGCAAAACACCAAGGCGCGGACGTCGAGCTATGCCCTGCGTCACCCCGCGGACTACAAAGCCAAGATGATCGACAGCACCTTGGAGGGGCTGCAGCTTCAGGTGAACGGCCAAGAGTTTTGGTCGCCACTGGTGGGGGCATTCAATGCCTCGAACTTGCTGGCGGTCATCGGTTCTGCCGTGGAATTGGGCGAAGAATTGGAAGCGGTCCTGACCGCCCTCTCGTCGATTGGCAACCCACCAGGTCGCTTGGAGCGGGTGCCGGGATCGCAAACCATTACCGCGTTTGTGGACTACGCCCATACGCCCGATGCGCTGGAAAACGTGCTTTCCACGTTGTCGGTGTTCCGCGAGGGGCAATACAAGTTGATCTCGGTAGTGGGCTGTGGTGGCAACCGTGACAAGGAGAAACGCCCGAAGATGGGCCACATTGCCGCGTCGTTGAGCGACAAAACCATCCTGACCGCCGACAACCCGCGTGACGAGGTGGCCTCGGACATCCTCAACCAAATGCGCGAAGGTGTCTCGATCGTCGACCGCAAGAAAACGCTGGTTATTGAAGACCGCCGCGAGGCCATCCGCACCGCCTGCCAACTGGCCGGACCGGGCGACATCATTTTGGTGGCCGGAAAGGGCCACGAACCCTACCAAGAAATCGCCGGGGTGCGCCACCCCTTTGATGATCGCGTCGAACTGGCTGCAGCCCTTCGTGAACTGACCCAAACGCCCTAACGACCCGGACCGATGCTCTACTACCTGTTCGACTACCTCGACAAGAACTTCGACCTCGCGGGGGCGGGCGTGTTTCAGTACATCTCGTTCCGCGCCTGGATGGCGATTGTCGCTTCGCTGGTAATCTCAATGATCTTCGGACGTCGGCTCATCCGCATCCTCCAGAAGCTGCAAATCGGCGAGAGCATCCGCGACTTGGGCTTGCAAGGCCAAAACGAAAAAGCGGGAACCCCGACGATGGGGGGGGTCATCATCATTGCCTGCATCCTGGTGCCCACCCTGCTCTTCGCGCGGTTGGAGAACACGTATGTCATCCTGCTCTTGGTCTCGACCGTCTGGATGGGAGCCATCGGATTCCTCGACGATTACATCAAGGTGTTCAAGAAGAACAAGCAGGGCCTCGCGGGCAAATTCAAAGTCGTGGGCCAGGTGGGCTTGGGCCTGATCGTTGGCTTGACGTTGAGCTTCTCCGAGCACGTGGTGGTGCGTCAGTACGAAAGCACCGAGGGCCTCACCACGCAATTCCTCACCCAGGCTTCGCAGTCCACGTTCACCGACGTGTCGCTCGGTTTGTCAAAACCAGACGCGCGCGTGGTCTACCACGACGTGAAGTCGACGGTCACCACCATTCCCTTTGTGAAGGACAACGAATGGGATTACAGCCGACTGATGCCCAGTGGCTTGGAAGACTACACTTGGATTCTTTACACCCTGCTAGCCATCATCGTGGTCACAGCCGTTTCCAACGGCGCGAACATGACCGACGGCCTCGACGGCTTGGCTTCGGGCACCTCGGCGATCATCGGGACGGGCCTCGCGGTGCTGGCCTATGTGTCGGGCCACACGGGCTTCGCGGACTACCTGAACATCATGTACCTGCCCAACACGGGCGAAATTGTGGTCTTCTGCGCGGCCTTCGTCGGCGCGACCCTAGGGTTCCTGTGGCACAACTCGTTCCCCGCGCGCGTCTTCATGGGCGACACTGGCAGTCTCTGCCTCGGTGGCATCATCGCGGTGGTTGCCTTGGCCATTCGCAAGGAGCTGCTGATCCCCATCCTCTGTGGCATCTTCTTGGTTGAAAACCTTTCGGTCATCCTCCAGGTCGGCTACTTCAAGTACACCAAAAAGAAGTACGGCGAGGGCCGCCGGATTTTCCGGATGGCGCCGCTTCATCACCATTACCAGAAAGGCGGCTTGCACGAAGCAAAAATCGTCGCGCGCTTCTGGATCGTGGGCATCCTGCTCGCGGTACTCACCTTGGCTACCCTCAAACTGCGCTAATCCGATGGCAGACAAACTCATCATCCTCGGCGCAGGCGAAAGCGGTCAAGGCGCAGCCTTGCTCGGCGCAGCCAAAGGCTTCGAGGTCCTGGTTTCCGACAACGGCGCGATTGAATCGGGCATCCAGGCCCTGTTCCAAGAGAAAGGCATCGCCTGGGAGGAAAAGGGCCACAGCGAGAAGAAGATCCTGGCCGCCAACCTGATTGTCAAAAGCCCGGGCATTCCCGACAGTGCGCCCATCGTCAAAAAGGCGATGGACAAGGGCATTCCGGTCATCAGCGAAATCGAGTTTGGCAGCCGCTATGCACGGGGTAAGATCGTGGCGATCACTGGTTCGAACGGCAAGACGACTACCACGCTTCTGACCTATCACTTGCTGAAATCCGCCGGGTTCTCGGTCGAGATGGCGGGCAACGTGGGCGAGAGCTTCGCGCGCAAACTGGTCGATTCGGACCCCGATTGGTGGGTGCTCGAGGTGAGCAGTTTCCAACTGGACAACTGCTATGATTTTCGTCCGCACTTCGCGATCCTCTTGAACATCACCCCCGATCACCTGGATCGGTACGACCACAAATTCCAGAACTACGTCGATTCGAAATTCCGCATCGCGCAGAACCAGACCGAGAAGGACTACTTCATTTCATTCTTCGACGATCCGGTCATCACCAAAGAAATCGGCAAGCGCGAGATCGAGGCGTTCAAACTCTTTGTCTCGCTGGGCGGACGGACGGTCAACGGCGCGTTTTACCAGCCTGACTCCGAGAGGTTGCAGTTCACAGTCAACAACCACGTGCAGCGTCTCTTCGGCCTCGATCTGATCGCAGTGCCCTTTACGGGAAAACACAACTACATCAATTGCATGTCGGCGGTTCTGGTTGCCTCGTGCTTAGGTGTGAAAGAGAACGTGATCGAGAAGGCCCTCGCTTCCTTCAAGAACCACCCACACCGCCTAGAAGAGGTAAGCGTGGTGAACCGCGTGCGCTTCGTCAACGACTCGAAGGCGACCAATGTCGATTCGGTCAAATATGCCTTGGACAGCTTCGACAGCCCGATCATCTGGATTGCAGGCGGGGTCGACAAAGGCAACGACTATACCCAGTTGGAGGAATTGGCCTACGAGAAGGTCAAAGCCCTGATCTGCCTGGGCAAAGACAACTCGAAGCTGAAAGAAGCGTTCGGCAGCAACATGGAGATTCTCCACGAAACCGAGATCATGGACGAGGCGGTTCGGATGGCCTACGAACTGGCCGACCGCGGCGACATCGTGTTGCTTTCGCCCGCTTGCGCCAGCTTCGATTTGTTCAACAACTACGAACACCGTGGCGAGGAGTTCAAGCGCGCGGTCAAGTCCATCGAACGCCAGCACCGCAACCTGAACCTCATGGGCTGGAGCATCCTCTAAGCCACCAAAGAACGATGAGTAACAGCACGACGAACATCAGCCTCGCCCACCAAGATTGGATGCGCCGGACCCTGAAAGGGGACCCGATCATCTGGCTTGTTGTCTTGCTGTTGACGCTGCTCAGTGTGCTGATTGTCTTTAGTGCGGCTAGCGCGCCTGCCTTCCGCTACCGTGATGGGGCCATTGGGGGCTACCTGCTCAAACATGTGTTTCTGCTTGGCCTCTCGCTTTTTTTCATGTGGCTGGCCAGCCGGGTGAGCTACGAACGCTACGCACGCCTGTCTCGGATTGCGCTGCTGTTGTCGGTGCCGCTGTTGCTCTACACCTACTTCCGAGGGGTGGACGTGAACGACGCCCGCCGCTGGATCACCATTCCGCTGATCAACCAGACCTTCCAGACCTCCGACCTCGCCAAGCTGGCCTTGGTGACGAACCTGGCGGCCATGCTGGCCAAACGCCAACACAACATCGGCGACTTCAAGCGTTCGGTCTTGCCGATGCTCATTTGGGTCGGCCTGATCTGCGGCTTGATCGCGCTCTCGAACCTCTCGACCGCGCTGCTGCTTTTCTTCACGTGCATGGTCATCATGTACATCGGTCGGGTGCCGATGAAGATGTTCTTCAAGATGATCGGCGTGGGGCTGGCGGGTATTCTGCTTTTCCTCTGGCTCGGCTCGCGCTTCGAGACGGCACAAAACCGCATGACCGATTGGTGGGCGATGGCGACCGGCAACGTCGCGCCGACCGAGATGCCATATCAAGTTCAACAAGCCTACATGGCGATGGCCCAGGGCGGCTTCTTTGGGGTCGGCCTCGGCCACAGCCAACAGAAGTATTTCGTTCCCGAGTCTTACTCGGATTACATCTTCGCCATTCTTCTCGAAGAGCACGGTTTCAAAATCGGCCTCTTGGTCATGGTGCTCTACCTCGCCTTGCTCTACCGGGGGATGCGCGTGGCCTTCGCTTCGGAGAAAGCCTTCGGAGGGCTCTTATCGGTCGGGCTCAGTTTTCTGGTCTGTTTCCAGGCGCTGATGAACATGGCCGTCGTCGTGGGCCTCGCGCCCGTGACCGGACAACCCTTGCCCTTCCTGTCGATGGGGGGCACCTCGTTGCTCTTCACTGGGGTGTCCATCGGCATCATTCTATCGGTAAGCCGCGGCGATTTGAAAGAATCGAACGTCGGGGCAGGCAACCAACGTCAAGCCGTCGAAGAATGAGTTCCCAGCGACCATATCGCTTCATTCTCTCGGGCGGCGGGACAGGTGGTCACATCTACCCGGCCATTGCCATTGCCCAAGCGCTTCAAGCCGAAGCGCCGGGGTCCGAAGTGCTCTTTGTAGGCGCAGAAGGCCGCATGGAAATGGAGAAGGTCCCCAAGGCGGGGTACGAGATCGTGGGCCTCCCGATTCGGGGGATTCAGCGTCGCCTGACCTGGAAGAATTTTAGTGTGCCCTTTCGCATCCTGAAGAGCCTACGGT
>CAYGKP010000091.1:0-8904 GCA_964350605.1 uncultured Cytophagales bacterium | reverse complement strand
CCTCGCGCCCGAATCGGCCTTGTTCCTCGCGGGTGGATCGCCCGACGAGATGGGTCTTTCAAAGTTCTACCGGGCGCGGGGCCTCTTCCCCGCCGAATGGGAAGGCTACGGCGCCAATCCGGGCAACCTGCACTTTGGCGGCGGGCTCAACCTGCGCGGCTACTCGGGCATGGAAGTACTCAATACCGACGATGGCGCAGTTGTCGGGAACTTTGTGGGGTATAGTGGCGCATCAGGCAGCTACGAATTGGAGTTCGACCGCTTGGCGAAAATCAAGCTCGGGAAGATCAGCAAGTACCTGGGCCTCACGCCCTACCTCTTCACCGACCTGGGTGTGCTGGCGCTCGGCAAGAACGAGGACCTGGGCAACTTCCGCTGGGATGCTGGCGTCGGCTCGGCCTTGACCATCAGCTTTGGTCGGGCGCGGATTCAGCCATTGGTCTTGCGTTTCGACGTACCGCTCTACGTGCGGGTCCCAACTGGCGCGGACTTCGATGCGACAGCCTATCGCTACGTCTTCGGCATCGGGCGGGCGTTCTAAACCCTGGACGATTTGTAGCTTCGTGGTCGAATGACCACCATCCTCTCCCGCATCCCTCGCTCGGACTTAGCGAGCCTTGTCCTCAAGCTCGTCCTACTGGGCGGACTGATCGCCTCGCGCATTCTTTGGCCAGACTTCTGGTCGGGCGAAACATTGCTTGCCCGAAGCCTGCAAGCAGCAACGTTCCTACTCAGTGCGCACGTATTCATCGAGCTGGCGCGCTTGGCCTTGGCGGTGATCTACCGTCACCGCCGGAAGCTGCCCCGCACGCAACGCGACTTGTTCCTCTTGGCACTGCGTAACATCGCCTCGATCCTTAGCTTGCTGATGCTTGTAGTGGCCCTGCTCTCGATGCTGGGCATCCAGGTTCATCAGGTATTTCTGGCGGTCAGTGTCATCGCCTCGGCCCTCGCGCTGATCTTCAAGGACTACCTGAACAACGGCATCTCGGGGCTCATCATGTTGTTCTCGGGCCAATACGCCTTGGGCGACCGCATCAGCATTGGCGAGGTGGAAGGCACCTTAGCCGACCTGACGATGCAACACGTTCATCTGGTAGACCGGGCAGGGCGACACCTGTACCTGCCCAACCACTCGGTGTTCAGCGCAGCGGTCGAGAACCATTCGCGCCGCAAGCACTACCCCGTCGAGGTGCGATTCACGCTGGTGAAAGCCGGCTTGAACCTGACCGCGCTCGGCGAGCGGCTGGCAATGGTGTTATCGAAAGAAAGCGGAGTTCACTTGGTTGCGGGCAGCGAACGGCTCGACATTCTGGCCCTTCGTGCAACGGAATTAGACCTGCGATTCGGCTTCACGATCCAGCAGGTCGATGCTGAGTTCGCCGACAGATTGCGGCAACAACTCCTTCGCGCCACGCTCTAACTACCCCTACTTTTTGGATTAGGGCTTGCAGTGCTCAGCGATGGCCGCATACGCATGCTGGTCGCCAAGCTCACCCGCACGCGAAAAATCCCGACATGCCTCCTGCTTCTTGCCCAGCGCGGCGTAGATCTTGCCCCGAAGGTAATGTGCATCATAGTTCTCGGGGTTGATCGAAATCAACCGCGTAAAATCACGAAGGGATACCTCAAACGCCTTCAATTCCATCTCGGCTACCCCGTGCATGTACAGCGCATCTTGGTGTTCGGAAGCGACTTCCAACACCCGGTCAAGCTCTTCAAGGGCCTTGGGGTACTCCTTGGTTTTTAAGAAGATGCGCCCACGTTCGAGGTGCGCAAGGAAGTTCTCTGGGTCCAGCGAAAGGACTTCAGTGTAGTCGGCCATGGCGCCAAAGTAGTCCTCCATTGCCTGCTTGGCATGGCCGCGCGCCAGGATCAAGTTGGTATTCGCCGTATCGCTGGATAGCAGGTGGGTGTAGCACGTCACCGCCCCATGGTAGTCGCGTTGGTTCAGTTTTTGGTGACAAACTGACTCACCGACCTGCGCAAAAAGCGAAGCAGGGCCACCAAGGCACAAGGCAAAGAGAAGGCACCGAGTCATCATGGATGCCAAGGTGCGCAAAAAATCTCTGGGAAGGAAAGTGCTGCTTAGCGGTTCCCGCGGCAGAACTCGTTAATCAACTGATAAGCCCCGCGGTCACCCATTTGGCTGGCACGGCTCAGGTCTGAACAACCCGTTTCACGGTCGCCGTACATCACCTCAACTTTGCCACGCAGGTAGTACCCTTGGGGATTTTCGGGCTCGGAACGAACCATCTGGCTGTACTCGTTGAAGGCCGACTCGTAGGCGTTAAGTGTCAACTCGACCTCGTGCATCAACCCATTGGCTTGGGGATCCGTGGGCGAGTGTGTAATGGCATGGTGCAAATCCAGTTTCGCCATGCGGAATTGGCGGAGCAGCATTCGGTTGCGGGCCCGGCCAACCAAGGCATCCACCTCGCCAACTTCCATGCGCAAGAGGACCGTGTAATCATCAATCGCCCCGTAGTAATCACCTAGGGCGGACTTCAATTCGGCGCGGTAGAACAACGGCGCTTGATACGTCGGATCGGACTGGTTGGCGTGGGTGAGGGTCTCGATTGCCTTGTAGGGATCACCTGTGGCGGCTTCGCGTAGCGCTTGCGCGTAGAGGCTCTGGGCTTGTTTTCGCGACTGGGCAAAAACGGCCAACGGCAGCGCCAACAGCAATGCGAAGGTAAAAATCAGGCGGGGTGTACGGAGCGGTTTCATAAGCTGGAGTCTAGGTCCTTCTCATGTGTACGCGGGTTACGACCCAGTGGTTACAGGGTTTTGTAAAAATATCAAGAATTTATTGATCTTATTCGAGATATCGGTCTACACGCTCGGCCACCTCCTCTCCAATGGCCAGGCAAGCAGTCGCAGCGGGAGACGGCGCGTTGAGAACATGAACCGCCCCATCCCGCTCGGCGAACAGGAAGTCATCGTGCACCTCGCCGTTCGGGAGAAGGGCCATCGCCCGCACCCCGGCCCGACCGGGTTTGAGGTCCTTCATCTCGAAGCTGGGCACCAATCGTTGCAAGGTCTTGAGGAACAGTCGTTTCGACCAGGCGCGCCGTTGTTCGCGGATGCCGAATTTGGTGTGCTTAAAGAACAGCCGCCAGGTGCCCGAGTACGTGGTCGCTTGCAGGGCATCGCGCAGGTTGAAGGAAGTCTTGCCATACCCTTCACGCTTGAAGGTAAAGACCGCGTTGGGCCCGCACTCGATTTCGCCGTTGTACATGCGCGTGAGGTGAACACCCAAAAAAGGGAACGCCGGGTTCGGCACCGGATAGACCAAGTGCTTCACTTTGTGCTTTGCCTCGTCGACCAGTTCATAGTAGTCGCCCCGGAAGCCCACCACTTGCATCTTCTCGCGGATGCCGTCCTTTCGCGCCAATCGGTCGGCGAACAGGCCGCCACAGAACACCATGCGCTCGGCAGTGAAGGTGCCTTTGGTGGTTCGGATCGTGCGGGGCCGATCGCCCTCGTAATCAAGGACTTTGCAATCGGTGAGGACCTGGCTCTTCGGCTGGATTTTCACCAACAGTTCGGCCAGCTTTTCGACCACACCCACAAAATCAATGATGCCCGTACAGCCCACGTGTACGCCCGCGATGCCTTGGACATGCGGCTCGATCTCGCGCATCTCTTCGGCGGTCACTTTGCGCATGTCCTCGATGCCGTTCTCCAAGCCGCGCTCGTAAATGCCCTCCAGGCGACCCAACTCCTCCTCCTCGACCGCAACGATCAGTTTGCCACAGATGTCGTGGGAAATGTCGTGTTCCCTCGCGAAGGCGACCAGCTCGCGGCGACCATCCACACAGTTCTTCGCGCGATAGCTGCCGGGCTTATAATAGATGCCCGAGTGAATGACCCCGGAGTTGTGGCCCGTTTGGTGGGGGGCCAAGTGGTCTTCCTTCTCGAAAACGACGATCCGCCAATCGGGATGGCGGCGTTGAATCTTATAGGCCGAGGCCAAGCCTACGCACCCACCGCCGACAACGGCTACGTCGTATTTTATCTCCTCTTGCTGCATGGACGGCAAAGCTAGGCACCGGGCGGCAAATGCCCACTCGAAAAGGGAACCCATCGGCAAGCACTTGGGTTTTTACAATCCATCCACCAAACCGAATTTCTCATGTACCTCATCATTGGCGCCACCGGCAATACCGGAACACCCACCGCTGAAGCCCTACTTAAAGCAGGCAAGAAAGTCCGCGTCGTCGGGCGAAGCGCAGACAAACTTCAATCCCTGGTCGATGCAGGCGCAGAAGCCGCCATCGGCGATCTGGAAGATGCTTCTTTCGTGAAAGGCCTTTTCGAAGGCATCAAAGCCGCGTACCTGATGGTCCCGCCCAGCTTTACGGCCCCTGACTTTCGGGCCTACCAAAACACAGTGACCGACAACTTCGTGGCGGGTCTCAAGGCACACGGCACCAAGTATGCGGTAACGCTTTCCTCCGTCGGCGCCGATGTACCCGAAGGCACGGGCGTAGTCAACGGCCTCTACGACATGGAACAGAAGTTGAACGCCATCGACGGACTAAACGTCCTGCACATGCGTGCGGGTTTCTTCCAACAGAACCTCCTCAACTCGATTCAGCCCGCAAAACAGATGGGTGTGCTGGGTGGCTTTCCCATGAAAGGGGATATCCGTGTGCCCCAGGTTCATGTGAAAGACATTGCCGCAGCCGCTAGCGAGCACCTGTTTGCGCTCGATTTTTCAGGCAAGAGCTTCCGCTACGTGGCGGGTCCCCAGGACGTTTCGATGGACGAAGCGGCCATGACCCTCAGCCAGGAAGTGGGCCAAACGCTCCCTTACACCCAATTTCCGGACGAAGCCGTACGTGGTGCCTTCCAGAGCATGGGCGTTTCCGACAGCGTCATTGATGGCTACATGACCTTCTCTCACGCGATCAATGAAGGCCGTTTAATGGGCGGCTACCAGCGTAAACCCGAATGGTCAACCCCTACCCCACTTTCGGCCTTTGCCAAGGAGTGGGCCGCGGTCTATCACGCCTCCTAGCGCATCGACACAACCGATTCATTCTAAGCGAGCGAGCCGTTCCCAAAGAGGCATCTTAAGGGGGCGGCTCGCTTTCATTTGCACCGTTTCTGGCGGCGGGCGCAAATTTTTTCACCCAAACACTCGCCCAATTGATGCGGGGGTGTTTTCTTTCGGTCAACTATGGCAATGGAACGTCCCTTTACTGAAAACGAGGTGGTCGAGCTGCTCGACACCGAAGCCAACCTCGAGGAGAACATCGCTGGCAAGGAAGGCGTGCTGGTCGACAACGGCAAGCGCAGCGACGGCCAGTGGAAGTACTCTGTGTACGTCTACGACCGAAAACGGACCTTCACGGTCAGCGAGTACGACATCGACAGTACGGGCGATACGGACGAAGAGACCCCCGCCCGGTTGGCCGAGGAGAAACTCAGCAAGCGCGTGGCCAAGAAGGAGATCGTGCGCAGCTATGCGGAGAAGCGCAGCACCTCGGACGATTCCGACGATGAGGACACTGATCGCGACCCCGACGAGTCGGAGATCGACGATGACATCGAGCTCGACGACATCGATGACGACGAGCCCACCGACACCGACGACGAGCCGGACGAGGACTAAGCCTGACTGAGCACCGCACTTTTGGGCGGGCGTAAGCCCGTCCCACCCCTACTTCACAACCCCTAGAAGACCGCCTTGGCGATCTCCTTGACCTGTGTGCTGCGGCTCATGGTGTAGAAGTGGAGCACCGGCGCGCCCCCGGCGACCAGCTCCTTGCACTGCTGGATGGCCCACTCGATGCCGACCTCCTTGGCGGCGGCGTTGTCCTTGCACTTGATGACCTCGCGGACCAGCGCGTCTGGCATGTCAATGTGGAAGATGCTGGGCAGCACGTTGAGTTGCTTGACGGTCGCCAGCGGCTTGATGCCCGGGATGATCGGCACGGTGATGCCCTCGGCCCGGCACTTCTCGACGAAGGCGAAGTACTTGCTGTTGTCGAAGAACATTTGGGTGACGATGAACTTCGCGCCCGCTTTGACCTTCTTTTTCAGGAAGTGCATGTCCGAATCCATGTTCGGCGCCTCGAAGTGCTTCTCGGGGTAGGCCGCCGCGCCGATCTCGAAGTTGGTGCGCACGCTGTTCTGGAGTTCCTCGTGCAGGTAGCGCCCCTCGTTCATGTCCATGACCTGTTGGATCAGGCTGTCGGCGTACTCGTGACCGTCGGGGTCGGCGATGAAGCGGCCGTCGGATTTGACCGCGTCGCCGCGCAGGGCGAGGACCGTTTCGATGCCCAGGAAGTCCAGTTCGATCAGGGCGTTTTCGGTTTCGTCTTTCGAGAAGCCGCCGCAGATCAGGTGGGGCACGGTGTCGACCTTATAGCGGTTTTTGATGGCCGCGCAGATGGCCACGGTGCCCGGGCGTTTGCGGGTGGTGACTTGTTCGAGCAGGCCGTCGGGGCGTTTTTTGAGGACGTACTCTTCGCGGTGGTAGGTCACGTCGATGAACGAGGGGCCGTAGTCCATCAGGGGGTCGATGGCGGCGTAGAGGTCCTTGATGCCTTCCCCTTTTTTGGGGGGCAGAATCTCGAACGAGAAGAGGGTTTTGCCGTTCGCCTGGGCGATGTGGTCGATGATTTTCATTCGATCTGTTTATTGATTCTCACCCCTATGCAAAGGGGTTTTTAGCTCTACTTCATCTAGTGGCGACCTAGCAACCACAAGGGCCTCATACGCCTTCAACAAGAGGCTATCGACAGACTTTACGGGATTCTCCTTGAAAAACTCTGAAATAAAACTGTAGCCTTTTCGGTCCATAAAATCCATAGCTTTAGAAAGGTGTTCTCTAGTTAGACCAGTGGTAGAATCGTTCTCGTCCAACTGTGTATTCATGCTGTCAATAAATCCAAACACTCCTTCTTGAACGATAATTGCTCTTCTCAAGGCAACAAATGCCTCACGTTTAGAAGCTTTTTTTGGGGACGTAATGATGTCGCGATAATCAACATGTACAGCCTTAGTCCTCTTCTCGGTTAAACTTGAGAACCAGCGGAGATCTTTCCGCAGATAGGTGTAGAATCGACCTTTAGTGTACTTGGTTAGCCCATCCAAAATCCGATCAAACTTGAGAGAATCAAGGGTTCCAGTCTCTCTAACCGAGAGAATGAACCTGCGGAAATCCCTAAACATTCTGTGAAGAAGGAAGAAAATAACGGCTACAGAATACCTCGGCTCATGCCGAAATAATATTTGATCTATTCCTTTCACATTTCGGAAAGAGAATCCTAAAGAGTCTACCCAGAAAACAAGTGCTTTAACTGCTTCCTCTACGCTATAGATCGATGATGATATTGCAAGTGAATAATCAGTGTCAGCATATGCTTTCTCGGCCCGATTTGAATGTTCAAGCGAATTTTCCCTACACTCAATAGAAAGAGGTAGGAGTTGGGAGTCTGGGATTGAGTTAGACCTCATAATTCAAACTCGGCGCGAGCCACTTTTCCACCTCGGTGAGGGGGACGGCGCGGCGCTTGGCGTGCAGCTGCACTTGGTCTTTCAGGAGCATACCGAGGCCGAAATACCGCGCCTCTGGATGCGCGAAATAGAACCCCGACACCGACGAGGCCGGATACATCGCCAGGCTCTCGGTAAGCTGGATGCCTGTGCGCTTCTCCACCTCCATGAACCGCCACATTTCGGGCTTGTCGAGGTGATCGGGACAGGCCGGATAGCCCGGCGCCGGGCGAATGCCCCGG
This sequence comes from uncultured Cytophagales bacterium, assembly GCA_964350605.1. Taxonomy (GTDB): domain Bacteria; phylum Bacteroidota; class Bacteroidia; order Cytophagales; family JAAEPT01; genus CAYGKP01. Next base: position 1,150 of record CAYGKP010000091.1, on the reverse strand, counting down.
TACTTCTCGGCGATCAACGCCTCGTTGTCCAACGTCTCCTCGGGCGCGTAGCCCCACAATTCCTTGCGCACCTTCGCGTGCAACCACTCGGCAAAGGCCTCGGCCAATCGGTCGGCGATCGACTTGAGCATGATCGAATTGTAGTCGTCATGATCGGCCTCGTACTTGGCGAGTTGCGGCTCGATGCCCAGGCCCGCCGTCACGGCAAAGAAGCCCATGTAATCCGGCGTGCCCTTGGGCGCGAGGTAATCGGCCAGCGATAGGTTCGGCTGTCCCTTGGCCTTCTCCTGCTGTTGGCGCAGGCACGGCACGGTCGCAATCACCTCCGCCCGCGACTCGTCGGCATACACCTCGATCAGGTCGTTGTCCACCGTGTTCGCAGGGTACAGCCCCACCACACCACTGGCCCGCAACCAGCCGTCCGCCTCGATCCGGTCGAGCATCGCGTTCGCGTCGTCAAAGAGCTTCTTGGCTTCCCCGCCCACCGTTGGGTCGTCGAAAATCTTGGGGTAGCGGCCCTTCAGTTGCCACGTCTGGAAGAACGGTGTCCAGTCGATGTAGGGCCGCAGCTCGCCAATCGGCACGCCGTTGAACTCGGTAATGCCGAGCGTTTTCGGCCTCACCGGGTCGAAGTCGAGGGTCAGCTTGTTCTCCACCGCCCGTTTGTAGGGGATGTACTTCTTGTCGTCCTGTCGCTTGGCATGGCTCTCGCGCAAGGCGGCGTACTCGGCTTTGTACTTGTAGAAGTTGCCCTCGCCGTCGTCCTCGCTCAACAGACCGGAGACCACCGGCACCGACTTCGAGGCATCAAGCACGTGGACCACTGGGCCCGAATACATCGGGTCGATCTTCACCGCCGTATGAATCCGCGAGGTCGTCGCGCCACCGATCAAGAGCGGGGTCTTGAAGCCCTGCCGCTCCATCTCCTTGGCGACCGCCACCATCTCGTCCAGCGAGGGGGTAATCAGCCCTGAGAGGCCGATGATGTCCACGTTGCGTTCTCTGGCGACCTCCAAAATCTTCTCGGCGGGGACCATCACGCCCAGGTCGATGATCTCGAAATTGTTACAGGCCAGCACCACGCCCACGATGTTCTTTCCGATGTCGTGCACGTCGCCTTTCACGGTGGCCCTCAGGATCTTGCCCTGCT
>CAYGKP010000090.1:0-9306 GCA_964350605.1 uncultured Cytophagales bacterium | reverse complement strand
TTGTTCCTGACCAACACCAAGATGGAGGACAAAGACGACGTAGGTAGCGACTCGACGCGGACCTTGGATTGGGACGTGAGCTTCGCCCTGAACTACGGGGTCGAAGGCGGGCTTTCCGTTGGTGGTGAAAGTGCACGGGTGGAGTTGCGGGTAATCTACTTGAACGGCGGAAACGTGCAATTCATCAAGCCCGAAAGCGCGAACATCAATGCTGCGGGCGATGCGGAATACGAACGGGAAGAAACCGAAACCGATCGGTGGCTCTATCAAATCAACTTGGTGATTCCACTTGATTAGCCACAGTTCACGGTAGACCACGCGTCAGTTTTGTTTCTTCGCGCATGGTCTTGCTGCTTCATTTGGCCCTCACTGGGTTTCTCACCGGATTGGCCTGGTTTGTGGCCCTGGTTCACTACCCGCTGTTTCTGAACATCCAGAATTTCTCGGCGTATGAGCGCGAGCACATCCGCCGGACGATGCCCCTCACCCTCTCGACCATGCTCGGCGAGTCGGCCCTTTCCTTGTGGTTGGCGATCCTTTATCCCACTGAAGTTTGGGTCTGGGTCAATGGCGGGGGGGCGATTCTCATCTGGCTTTCGACGATGCTCTGGCAGGTACCATTGCACTACAAAATGGTCAAGGAGCCCACCCTCGCGAATCGCCGCCGGATGATCCGCAGCCACTGGCCCCGAACATTGCTCTGGACCCTACGGTTGATGCTGTTGACTTACTATGCGCTACCTGGTTTCTAACCTCGACACCCGCCCTTGGCTACGCACCACGCTGCGCCTGGCGGGGATTTACAACATCCTATGGGGTGCCATCGTGGTCCTGTTCCCATCGTTGTTCTTCGAGGTGATGGGACTCGAACAGCCCCGCTATCCGATGATCTGGCAAAGCGTAGGCATGATCGTAGGGGTTTACGGCCTGGGCTATTGGATCGCCGCCAGTGATTATGTGCGCCACTGGCCCATCATTTTGGTAGGGTTCCTGGGCAAAGTCTTCGGACCGATTGGCGGAATCTGGAACATCTACCAAGACATTCTTCCGCCACGCTTCTTTTGGATTCATGTGACCAACGACCTCATCTGGATTTGGCCCTTTGCCTTGATGCTACTCGAAGCGCGGCGTGCCACGCTACGGAACCCATAGTCAGCGGCTTACGTTTGACTTTTTAGTGGATAAAGTTGCACAGAAAGAGGTCTGGGTGCTAACTTTCCCTAGAACAAGTCAAACCCATGGCCAAAGCTCTTACCCTCACTTTTTCACTTCTTGGTTTCTGCTTTGCTACTCTCCTGGCTGGCCCCACCACGACCACGGATCGAATTCACGTGGATCAATTCGGCTATTTGCCCGGGGCACGGAAAGTCGCCATCATCTCCGACCCGCAGGTAGGCTACAATGCAGCGGTTGCCTTCACGCCTTCTACAGGCACTAACCAGTACCAAGTGCGCCGTTGGTCCGACGATGCGGTGATCTTCTCGGGCACCGTCACCCAATGGAACGGTGGCAATACCCACAGCCAATCAGGCGACCGCGCGTGGTGGTTCGACTTCACGGCCTTGACTACACCAGGGGACTACTACGTGTATGATGTCGGCAATGCCGTTGGTTCCTATCGTTTTACCATCAACAGCAACGTGTACTGGCAGCCGCTTTACCACTCGCTTCGCACCTTCTTTTACCAGCGTTGCAACTACGCAAAAACAGTGCCCTACGCCGCAACAGGCTGGACCGATGCCGCCGCTTTTGAGGGCGCCAATCAGGACCGCGCCGCTCGATCGGTCAGTGCACAGGGCAACCCTGCCACTGCCAAGGACATGCACGGCGGTTGGTTCGATGCCGGTGATTACAACAAGTACGTCACCTTCGCATCGGGCGTCGTCAGCGACTTGCTGGATGTCTACACCACCTTACCCAATCAACTGGGGGACAACACCTTGAACATTCCCGAGTCAGGTAACGGCATTCCGGATATCCTCGACGAAATCATCTGGGAATTGCAATGGATGGAGCGGATGCAGGACACCGATGGCGGTGTGTTCATCAAGATCGGAATGGCCAACAACGGCAGCAGCACCGCACCTCCCAGCGCGACAACAACACCTCGATACTACGAGAAGAAGTGCACCTCGTCGACCATCGCTTTGGCCTTCACCTTTGCCAAAGCCGCTTGGGTACTGAAGAATACAGGCATTCCCTCCCTCGTTGCGTACGGCAACACCCTACAAGCCAAAGCCATCCAGGCCTGGAACTACGTGGGCACGAGCCCAACCTATCAAACCAATTGCGATCCTCCCACGAACCCACGCGTTCAATCAGGTGATGCAGATCGCAACGAGAACAGTCAGCGGGCCGAGCAAGTGGCTGCTGCTGTCTACCTCTGGAAGTTGACAGGAAACGCGACCTACAAAAACTTCGTCGATGTCCAGTATGTCAACCTGCCCAATTACAGCGGCTATTGGTTTGGACCCTACGACATGGTGGCGACCGATGCGATGTTGGTGTACTGTTCAACACCCGGAGCGAACGCCACCGTTTGCTCGAACTACAACACCCGCTTGATAAACTCTGCAAACAGTCAACCCTTCTATCGAACGGGCTACCAAAGCGCGAACGACCCCTACCGCGCCCACATGCCCGATGCCCAGTACGATTGGGGCAGCAATAGCGTTCGCAGCCGGATTGGCAACCTGAATTACAACCTGGTCTCCTTTGGCCTGGACCCAGCCAATGAAACGACCTACAAGGAGATCGCGGCCGAACACATTCACTGGATTCATGGCGCCAATCCGATGAGCTTCGCTTACCTGACCAACATGAACTCGTTTGGGGCCGAGAATTCGGTGAGCACCATTTATCACACCTGGTTTCACGACGGCGATGTACTGTGGGACGAAGCTGGCGTTTCTACCTACGGGCCCGCACCCGGATTCCTTCCGGGTGGTCCGAACCGAAACTATCAATGGAACTGCTGTTGCACCCGGTCCTGTCCCTGGAATCCGGGAGCTGACTGCGGAAGCACAGCGAACAACGCAAGGTGCACCTCGGTGAGCCTCGAGCCACCAAACAACCAGCCGCCGATGAAAGCCTACAAGCAATTCAACGATAGCTGGCCACTAGATTCCTGGCAGGTCACAGAACCGGCCATCTACTACCAAGCGGCTTACACCAAACTGCTCGCACGAATCATCAGCGAAGAGCCATTACCCGTCGAGCTCGCTAGCTATACAGTCGCTGCGCAAGGGGATGGTGCGCTTCTGGCTTGGACAACGGCCCAGGAAGAAAACAACGCCTACTTCCTGATCGAACGCAGCACCGATGGGGCAACGTACGATTCGTTGGCCACGGTTAGTGGTTCGGGGACGACAAACAGCCCCTCCGCCTACACCTACGTGGATGCGGATCTGCCGGACGGCAAGGTTGTCTACTACCGCCTCTCGCAAGTGGATCTAGACGGAACCAAGGTCTCACTCGGCGTCCGCAGCCTAACCCAAGGCCCCCAATCATTGGCGTTGAGTTTGCAACCCAACCCAACTACTGGCACACTGATGGTCAGCCTCGGCGAAACCCCCACCTCCGATACGCACCTGGAGATCCTCGATATGCAAGGCCGTCTGGTTCACTCGCAAACCACCCTGGAGGCCCAAACGCAGCTCTCGTTGAACGTCCCCTCTGGTCTGTATGTGGTACGCGTCACCAGCGCGGAGGGCACAGCTGTTCAGCGGCTGACGATCTCCCGATAGGAACCATCTCTTTGCTCCTTCGTATCTTTGCCGATGGCAAGGCGGGCTTGTCGCTGGGGCAACGGCCCTGGAGGAAAGTCCGGACACCACAGTGCATCCTGCTTCCTAACGGGAAGGCGCCTACGGCTGCGGCTCGGGCGACGGATCAGTGCAACAGAGAATAGACCGCCCACTGCTCCCTCGGGAGTAAGGGCAAGGCTGAAACGGTGGGGTAAGAGCCCACCAGCGTCCGGGGCAACCCGGCGGCTGGCAAACCCCAGGAGGTGAAAGATCAAATAGGCCAGCGCTTGAGGGCTGCACGCTCGAAGCTGGCGGGTAGATCGATCGAGCCACGTTGTGAAGCGTGGCCCAGAGAAATGACAAGCATCGCTCAGGCGGTACAGAATCCGGCTTACAAGCCTTGCCCGCACAACGTGAAGGCCCCCTGAGGGGCCTTCGCCATTTCCACCCTTTGGGTTTATCGAACGACGATCCGCTCCCTGTGGATGCGTTCGTCCGAGCTGGCCACGACCAGGTAGACACCTGTCGGCAGCGTCCGATCCAGGGAAACAAAGCCCCCCGCGCCATCGGTGATCACTTTGGTGTACACCTGATCACCCATCGAAGTGTACAGCACCACGAGCACTTCTTGATCTGCTTCCACACCCTCGAGTTGAAGGGACGCTGGCTCACTGCTCGAAAGCGGGTTGGGGTAGACCTTGAACGCGAACGCTGTTTCCAGACTCGCAGTCACGATGGGCGAATGCGCCGACCGTCCGTCGTAATCCACTTGGCGCAGGCGGTAATAGATCAAGCCTTCGGGTGCCTGCTCGTCAATGTAATGATAGCCAATTGGGGTACTTGTCGTGCCCGAGCCACCAATCATGCCCACCAGCTCGAAGTTGGTTCCGTCTGTCGAGCGCTCGATTTCGAAACGGTCGTTGTTCTCTTCCAGCACCGTTACCCAATCCAGCTCCACCGCCTTGCCCGCCACCTTCGCACTTAGGTTGCCCCAGCGAACCGGCAAAATTGGCTCGACATATAAGTCGGCATCGCTTGAGAAGTCATCCAGATAAATCCGGTTGGTGCCGCCATCTGCGTCCATGTTGATGTAGACCATCTGGGGCCCCGCAGAGGGGAAATTCAGAGTGACTGACTTCCAACCCGTTCCCAACGTGGGGGTGGTAAACAGACGATACATGGTGACTAGGTTGGTGCTGTTGCCCAAGATGTCGGTCACCCCAATGCTGATGTTCGCAAAAGGGCCTGCCGAGAAGCCACTTTGCGAAGCTCGAAACGAAATGGTGAATGTTTGGGCTGTGGAAGTGACCTCCAACGTATCACTTCGGACCCAACCCGTCGCGCCCTGCGCGGTCTGAATGCCGCGAGAGCCATTGTTGGCAGCGCCAGTGGCAGTGGTTACGTTCCCTGTCCACTCACTGTAGGGAAATCCAGCGGCGTCGAAATTGACAGTAACCTGTGCATCTGCGGTCTGGAATGAGAAAAACAGGGCCGCTGAAGCGAGAAGGGAGTACAGCTTGGTCATCGGCGTAAGTAGTAGTACTAGTAAGTACTTCTCTTACGATACGAACGCGCTCGGGATGTCGATTTCACTCAAGATCAAGGTGAAAGACAATATAAAAATGGAATAATCTAATCCCGCACCACAATACGCTCCTGGTGAATGCACTCATCCGAACTGGCGACTACCACGTAGACCCCGCTCGGTAATTGGCGCTCGATGGAATGATAGCTGCCATCGGCGGACTCGATCACTTTGGTGTAGACTTCTTCGCCCAATACTGAGTAGAGGACAACGACGACTTGTTCCCCTTCGCCCACACCAGTAAAGCTGAGCGACGTGCCCGTTTGGCTGGACGAGGGATTGGGATAGACACTGAAGCCGAACTCTGAATTGCGATCGACCTTGACGACCACCGAGTAGGAAGAGACTTCGTCCAAGTCCACTTGGCGCAAGCGATAGTAGGCCATGCCCTCCGATGGATTGTAGTCATCGAACGAGTACGCGGTCGGAATCCTAGCATCGGTTGCACGGTGACAGCGGAAGGGCTTACCTTGTCCCTATGCCCCAACGCGTACTCATCATCGACGACGAACAGGCCATTCGCTCCACGTTGGGCGAAATCCTGACCGAACAAGGTTACGAAGTCCAAACAGCCGCCGACGGCGAGCTGGGCCTCAAAGCCCTCACTGACGAACACTTCGATTGTGTTCTCTGCGACATCAAAATGCCCAAGATGGACGGCATGGAAGTGCTCCAAAAAGCCGTCGACCAGGGCATTGACACGCCGTTCATCATGATCAGTGCCCACGGCACGATTGAGACCGCCGTGGATGCGACCAAGCTGGGGGCCTTTGACTTCATCACCAAGCCGCCGGATTTGAACCGTGTGATGGTCTCGCTGCGCAACGCAATGGACCGCAACGCGCTCCAACAGGTGGTCAAAACCGTCAAGAAAAAGGAGTCGCGCCAGAGCCTCATCGTTGGCGAATCAAAGCCGGTGGAAGGCCTTCGGGTGACCATCGACAAGGTCGCCCCCACCGAAGCCCGCGTACTCATCACCGGGCCCAATGGTTCGGGGAAAGAACTGGTGGCCAAAGGCATCCACTCGGGTTCGAACCGCAGCAAGATGGAGTTCGTCGAAGTCAACTGCGCGGCCATTCCTTCGGAACTCATCGAAAGCGAACTCTTCGGCCACGAGAAGGGCTCGTTCACCAGCGCCATCAAGCAACGCATCGGGAAGTTCGAACAGGCCGACAACGGCACCCTGTTCCTCGACGAGATCGGCGACATGAGCCTGTCGGCCCAAGCCAAGGTGCTCCGTGCTTTGCAGGAGAACACCATCACCCGCGTGGGCGGCGATAAGCAGATCAAGGTGAATGTCCGCGTGCTGGCGGCCACCAACAAGGACCTGAAAAAAGAGATTGCCGAAGGCAACTTCCGCGAGGATTTGTACCACCGCCTCTCAGTCATCCTGATCGAAGTGCCGCCCCTGGCCGAACGTGCCGACGACATTCCGTTGCTCGTCGACAAGTTCCTCGAAGACATCGCCACCGAGTACGGTACTCAGCCGACGGAGATCGACGCGAAAGCCGTTAAGTACCTTCAGACCCTGCCCTGGACGGGCAACGTGCGCGAGTTGCGCAACGTGGTCGAGCGGCTGGTCATCATGTCCGAAGAGAAAATCACCGAGGCAGATGCGAAGAAGTTCGCCTAGGCCCGTGTTTCCAGGTACGCGTTGATCCGATCCGCCACCCGCTCGGCCGTGCCGATGGGTCCGATCTTGTCGCGGAGTTCGCCGTACAGCGAAAGCACCTCTTCCCTCCGCTCGCCACCGGGCAGGATTAGATCGAGTTCCTTCTGGACCTGGTCGGGGTTGAACTTCGATTGGAGCAGTTCGGTCACCGCCTCCTTGTCGAGGATCAGGTTCACCAGCGAGAAGAACTTGATGAACACCACCATACTGCCCACTACATAGGTGAACGCGCTCGTTTTGTAGCACACCACCTGGGGGCAGCCGAGCAAAGCAGTTTCCAGCGTCGCAGTCCCACTGGTGACGACCGCAGCCTCCGATTCCAGCAGCAGGTCGTACGTCTCGTTGTAGACCACGCGGACCTTGAAGCGACGGACCACCTCCTCGAAGTATTCCCTCGGATAGGTCGGCACAGCGGCGACCACGAGCGTGTGGTCGGGGTAGCGCGCTTGCAAGCTCGCCATGACCTTCAGGTTCTTTTCGATCTCCTGGGCGCGGCTGCCGGGCAGGACGGCGATCAGCTTCTTCTCCCCCAGCCCATAGCGGTCGCGGAAGGTCAGGTCGCGTTCGAAGCGATCCACTTGGTCGCGGACCGGGTTGCCCACGTATTCCGAGGGGTAATCGTACTTGGCGAAGAAGGCGGGTTCGAAGGGCAGGATGCAGTACATCCGCTCGACGATCTTGCGGATCTTGTAGACCCGTTTGCTGTTCCAGGCCCAGACCTTCGGGGCGATGTAGTGGACGTAGGGAATGCTCGTTTCCTTCTTGGCCCACTTGGCGATCTTGAGGTTGAAGCCCGAATAGTCGATCCCGATGATCACATCCGGTTGCCACGCGGCGATGTCGGCTTGGCATTCCTTCATCAGGCGCAGGATCGTGCGCAGGTTGCGGATCACTTCCAGCACGCCCATGAAGGCCAGCTCGCGGTAGTGGCGCACCAGGGTGGCCCCGGCTTCCTGCATCGAGTCGCCGCCGTAGCAGCGGAACTCCGCGTCAGGGTGCTTTGCCTTGAGGGCCGAAATCAGGCGGGCGGCGTGTTGGTCGCCCGAACGTTCGCCAGCAATCAGGTAGAATTTCTTCGGACTGCTCATCGGCCCGGCCCGTAATACTCGACCGTGTTGTTTCTCGTCTCCAGCAGCTTGAGGTGGTGGAGCTTCCCGGTGCTCTTCTGCGCAATCGGCCCTTCCAGAATCTTCCAGATCTCCTGGATCACCACTTCGCAACTGGGAATCTTCCCCGCCAGAAAGGGCACGTCTAGGTTCAGGTTTTTATGATCCAGCGGCTCGACGATCAGATCGCGCACAAGCTGGCCAAGCACGCGCATGTCCATCACAAAGCCTGTCATGGGATCAGGATCGCCCACAACGGTCACCCACAACTCGAAGTTGTGGCCGTGGAAATGCGGGTTAGCGCAGGGGCCAAAGACCTCGAGGTTGTCCTCTTCCGACCAAGCGGGGTTATACAAACGGTGCGCCGCATTGAAATGCTCGCGGCGGGTAACATAAACCATCAGGGGGTATAGCGGCGTTGGGCCAGCAAATATACAAAGAAGGGCAGCCCCAGCAGGGCAGTGACTTGCCCCACCGGAAACCCGACCGGCGGATACACCGCCCGCGACACCACTTCACACGCCAACAGGAACACGCCCCCAAACAACGCCGAGAGCAACAGGCTGCGCGCCTTGGTCGTCCCGCTGACCGCGCGAACGAAATGTGGCACGATCAGGCCCACAAACCCAATGGGCCCGGCTTGGGCCACGGCGAACCCAACCAAAAGGGTGCTCGTGAGGATCAGTAACAGCTTCATCCGGGCGACGCGCACGCCGAGTTGTCCGGCCCGCTCCTCGCCCAGCATCAGGACAACCAAGGGTTTGTGGCTCAAGGTCCAGCCAACCAGCGTGGCGACAAGCACCAACGCCAAGCCCAGCAAGCCCGGCCAGCCCACGCGCTCTAAACTGCCCATCCCCCAGGCGACCATCGCGCGCATTTGGTCGGGGCGGTCGGTCAGGTAGAGCAGCAAACCCGCAACGCTGGCGATGAAGGTCATGGCCGCAAAGCCGCCGATGATCAGGTGGAAGCCGATGAAGCGACCGCCCTTCCAGGCCAAGCGCATGACCGCGAGCGTGACCGCCAGCCCGAAGACGAAAGCGATCCACGGCGGCAAATAAATCCCCGCGAGGGCCAAGGGCAGAATGCCTGCATAGCAAAGCTGGGCACCGAGCCCCGCCCCCGCTGCCGTGCCCAGCACGAAGCGGTCGGCCAGGGGATTTTGAACGAGGAGTTGAAGCAAATAGCCCGCAACCGAAA
>CAYGKP010000089.1:0-9326 GCA_964350605.1 uncultured Cytophagales bacterium | reverse complement strand
GAATGATGGCGGGCTGGAGTCGTGGGGTGAAGGCGAACGAGCCACCCATCAGCGAGTAGTTCCGATCGGCCTTCGAGATGTAGCCATTGCCGTAGATCGGATAGCTGAGCCAGTTTTTCGAGCACTCGGACTTGATGGTAATCTTTTGGTAGGAGAACTCCTTGATCGGCACCAAGCCCACGCCGCAGCCACCGAAGCGCCCCTGCAATTGTTGACGCAAGCGCGAGGTAATGCGGTCGCCCTCCAGTTGAGAATCGCCGTAGTGTAGCACGCGAATCAGCTCAGTGCCTGAGGCGGCTTGGTCGAGGGCGCGGAAGAATTGGGTCAGCACACCGGGCGTGCCAGCGGGAAACTGAATGCGGAAGTCGGTGGCCAGGATGTCGTCCAGGTTGATGGTTCGCGCCCCGGAGTTGACCGAATCAACCCCCCAGAGTTCCTCGGGTTCGTTCAGTGATTCCAGGTCCTTGGCGATGTCCAGCACCTCGCTGATGTCCTTTGTTTCGCGCGGCCCTTGGAAACTGGCCGATGGCCCAAAGAACGAGAGGACTTGTACCGTTTCGCCCTGGGCATTGACCCATGTGATGCCATCCTTCGGGATGGTCACCCACAAAACCACCAGCCCCGCGAAGACGCAGAGCAGCAGATAAAAGGCACGCAAGGGGGAAGGCGGAACCCGCATTTGCCGGGCAAGTTACGCGGAATGGCGGCGATTGGCTAGCTTTCGCTCATGCAGAACACATGGGCACTGGGCTTGATTTGTGGGTTGGCGTTCTGGGGCTGTTCGGACCCAACGAGCGACGGACCCCTAGAGGATTCACTTGCGGTCGACTCGTTGCCGGACGATTCGCTCTATGCGCCGCGTTTGGCGCAATTCCCCTTGTGGGTCCAAGTCTTGGTCTGGAAAGAGGAAGGCGCTTTTCGCACCTTCCAGTTTGGCGAGCACATCGCCGAGGTGCGCCACCGCGAAGTCGCCAAGCACGTCGAAAGCCGTGAAGGTGAAATGTTGTTTACCGTTGCCTTCAACCCCGAAGAGAACGTAGACCTGCTCTATCAATTCGGGCCCGACAGCTTGATAAATGCCATCGACGCCACCTTGTTCCTGCGCAGCCCCGAACGCCGCGATTCGATTTTCGCCGAGCTGTCCGAGTACTACACCGATCGCATTGGCAAGCCAGGCTATCCCTCGAACAAAGAGACGCGGTGGCGTTATTTGGACGAATACGCCCTGACCGCCCGCCGCGAAGGCAACCACCTGGTGCATGCCATTGCGGTCGAGATTCGGCCTGTTAAGGCAGACTAGCTCGTCACCCTTGTGTCAAAATGGCAGAGAATCGCGGCCGATTCCTGACAAACCGCGCGCTTTGTGGGCTTTCAGCGCTGTGGCACATCCCTTGAAGAAGAGGGGGAGCAACCAACGCGAACGAAACCAGCATCATGGGTAAAATTATCGGTATCGACCTGGGGACCACCAACTCGTGTGTCGCCGTCATGGAGGGCAACGAGCCCGTCGTCATTCCCAACAGCGAAGGACGGCGCACGACCCCTTCGATCATCTCTTTCCAAGATCAAGGAAAAGGCGAACGCAAAGTGGGCGACCCCGCCAAGCGCCAAGCCATCACCAATCCGCAAGGCACCATCGCCTCGATCAAGCGCTTCATGGGCTTGAAATTTTCGGAGGCCAGCAAGGAAGTGGGCAACGTAGCCTACACCGTTGAGAAGGGCCAAGGCGACACACCACGGGTGAAAATCGGCGACCGCCACTACACGCCTCAAGAACTCTCCGCGATGATCCTTCAGAAAATGAAGGCCACCGCCGAGGACTATTTGGGTACAACGGTGACCGAAGCGGTCATCACCGTCCCTGCTTACTTCAACGATGCCCAGCGTCAGGCGACCAAAGAAGCCGGACAGATTGCGGGTCTTGAAGTGAAACGCATCATCAACGAGCCGACCGCAGCAGCCCTGGCCTACGGCCTCGACAAGCGCAACAAGGACATGACCGTGGCGGTCTATGACCTTGGCGGTGGTACGTTTGACATCTCGGTCCTCGAATTGGGCGACGGGGTGTTCGAAGTGAAATCGACCAACGGTGACACGCACCTTGGTGGTGATGACTTCGACCAAGTCATCATCGACTGGCTCGCCGATTCGTTCAAAGCCGACGAAGGCATCGACCTGCGCAAGGATCCGATGGCCCTCCAGCGTTTGAAAGAAGCTGCCGAGAAAGCCAAGATCGAGCTCTCCAGTTCGACACAAACCGAAATCAACCTGCCGTACATCATGCCCGTCGACGGGATTCCCAAGCACTTGGTGAAATCCTTGAGCCGTGCGGAGTTCGAGAAGCTGGCCGACGAACTGGTTCGCCGCTCGCTCGAGCCTTGCAAGAAGGCGTTGAAAGACGCTGGCCTTGACGCCTCGAAAATCGACGAAGTCATCCTCGTGGGTGGTTCGACCCGCATTCCCAAGATTCAGGAAGAGGTCGAGAAGTTTTTCGGTAAGAAGCCGTCGAAAGGCGTGAACCCCGACGAAGTGGTCGCCATTGGCGCCGCGATCCAAGGGGGCGTGTTGACCGGTGAGGTGAAAGACGTGCTCCTGCTCGACGTGACCCCGCTGTCGCTGGGCATTGAGACGATGGGTGGTGTGTTCACCAAACTCATCGAGTCGAACACCACGATCCCGACCAAGAAATCCGAGACTTTCTCGACCGCTTCAGACAGTCAGCCCAGCGTGGAAATCCACGTCCTGCAAGGCGAGCGTTCGATGGCCAAGGACAACAACACGATTGGCCGCTTCCACCTGGACGGCATTCCGCCCGCCCCGCGTGGGGTGCCCAAAATCGAGGTCATCTTCGACATTGATGCGAACGGCATCATCCAAGTGTCGGCCAAGGACCAAGGCACCGGGAAGGAGCAGCAGATTCGCATTGAGGCTTCCAGCGGCTTGACCGACGAGGAGATCGAGAAAATGCGTGCTGAGGCTGCCGCCAACGCCGACTCGGACAAGGCCGAGAAGGAGAAGGTCGAGAAGCTGAACGCCGCCGATTCGCTGATCTTCTCGACCGAGAAGCAGCTCAAGGAGTTTGGTGAGAAGCTGTCGGAAGGCAACAAGACGGCCATCGAAGCCGCGCTCAAGGACCTCAAAGAGGTGCACGCTGCCAAGGATGCTGAAGCCATCGAGTCGAAAGTCGAGGCCCTCACCGAAGCCTGGAACAAGGCTTCTGAGGAAATCTACAAGGCCCAAGAGGCCGCTGCCGGGCCTGAGGCCAGTGCCGAAGGCGAAGCCAAAGAAGGCGAGCCGCAGGATGTCGACTTCGAAGAGGTCAACTCCGACGAGGAGAAAAACAAAAATTAACCAGTTATGTGATACATGAAGTACGTTCCAATTTTACGAGGCAAGCAGGGTGAGCACTCTGCTCTCGAGACTCTAGCAAATGAAGTTAAGCAGGGTGTCACTCCCCTCATTCAGGTTGTACCTGATGATAAATTGGGACGTGATAAAAAGGAGTATCAAGAAAAACGTGTCAAAGAATTACAGTGCTGGTCCTTCAAGGGAAGCCAAATGTTCTTGGATGTTTTCGAGTTAAAAACTGACAATGTGTCGGCTCTCGGGTTCTACGATGGTATTCGGTCTAATGGAACAAACGTGATACCGGTTATTCGGTCGAATTCCTCTAAGGAGTACGTTGAGGCGTTAGTAGACCGTGCGCCAACCTCAATTTGTTTTCGAGCTGTCAGCGGTGATTTCGAGCCCGCTGAGTTGTATACGGAGTTGGTTTCAATCCTTGAGAAGTTCAAGATTGGAGCGGACGGGCTTCATCTCCTAATTGATTTTGGGTATGTTGGAGAGGCTCATTTAGTACAGCACTTAACAAACAGCTATGGCTTGATTATTCAGGCTCTAAGTCAGTTACCACCACTGGCGTCTGTTATTGTAGCCTCGGGTTCATTCCCTAAAGACCTTGGAGCCCTGGCGCCGGGACTTGTTCACATTCTTCCGAGACATGAGTTTAGGATTTGGAATGAAGTCAAGAAATCTGACGTACTAGACAGTACCCCATTGGTATATGCTGACTACGGGGCAGTGCATCCAGTAATTCCTGAGGATAAGACTCCGTACGAGGGAAGCTGCTCCATTAAGTATACGAAGGAGGATAGCTTCCTTGTCTTTCGTGGGATTCGTCCAAGCGATCACGCCGATGGCGGAAAACAGTACTATGCCAAGGCTAAAGAAGTAGTTAACCACCCCGACTATATGGGGCGTGACTTCTCATGGGGAGACAAGTACATTTTCGAAAGAGCGGATAAGCAAGGTGGTCCGGGAAACTCGACCAATTGGGTGTCAGTTGCGCAATCACATCATATTACCCTCATCAACTCGCTCAACTAGGGCTTGCTTATTCTGTTCTTGAGAATTGCTCTTATTGCATCGCTCAACTGACGTTCAGCAAAGTTATCTGCTAGGATTTCCCAAAGAGTCCACCTTCTCTTGCTTTTGACCTTTAAGTCTGGGAAGTGAGAGAGTAGAAGGTGTTGAGCTTCTTCTTTCGAGAGGAATTGGGCTATTGAGAAAAGGCAAATACTTCGGTTTCGTCTACCGCGTCTTTTGATAACCTTCCTAATGGATTCGTCGCTGTCGGTTATCGTCCAGATTTCCCACCACTTGGGTACGATACTCATAGCCTTTGTGGTATGAGAGCTATCTACTACCAGTGTTACGTAGTCAAATACTTTTGAGTAGTTCGCGACTTGGCTAGATAGTCGATCAAGATTATCTCTCTTGCTTTTTATCTCGAACCCGTGCAAAGCGCCATTAACGATGGCTAGGTCAGCTATTGATCTGCCACCACAAATCTTTAATTCATCAACAACTAGGGTGTCCGGCTCTTCGGTATGGAGGTCAAAGCATTCCTTCTTCAGGAAATCACGAATCTCAATGTCTCTCATTTCAGACTAGTAGCTTCTCCTGCGCCGCCTTCACCTTGGCGAAGGGAAAGGTCGAAAGGTTCTCCTCGAAGTAGGCCTTGATGCGCGCGGTACCGAGGTTGCCGATAGTCCCCAAATGAGTATGGTCCAGCTTGGTGGAGGGGGCATACGTCCCCTCGGCGATCTGCTTGCCGACTTCCTTGTACGCATCGCGGAAGGGCATCCCCTCCTGCACAAGCTGATTGACCACCTCGACCGAGAACAGCGATTGGTACTTGGGGTCTTCCAAAATGCCTTCCTTGATCTGTGCGTGCTCCAACATGAAGCCCGCCATCTCTAGGCAGGAATTCAGCGTTTCGAAGGCGGGAAACAGGCCCTCCTTCATCAGTTGCAGCTCGCGGTGATAGCCACTCGGTAGGTTGGTGAGCAGCATCGCGATTTCGTTCGGCAGGGCTTGCAAGCGATTGCACCGCCCACGGATTAGTTCGAAGACATCGGGGTTCTTCTTGTGCGGCATGATCGACGAGCCCGTCGTCAGCGCATCGGGGAAGGAGAGGAACCCGAAGTTCTGGTTCATGTAGAGGCACACGTCCATCGCCATCCGTGCGACCGTCGAGGCCACTTGGGCCAAGGCCATCGCCGCGACTTTTTCCGCGCGCCCTCGTGACATTTGCGCCGCCACAACATTCACATGGGGGCCGTCGAAGCCGAGCAGTTCACTCGTCAAATCCCGATCCAAGGGAAAGGACGAGCCATAGCCCGCAGCACTGCCTAAGGGATTGCGGTTGGCAAAGCGATACGCCGTTTGCAGGAGCAACAGGTCTTCGGCCAGTGCCTCTGCATAAGCCCCGAACCAAAGTCCGAAGCTGCTGGGCATGGCCAATTGCAGGTGTGTGTAGCCGGGCAGAAGCTTGTCCTTGTGGGCCTCGCTTTGGGCTTGCAGGGTGGTGAAGAGGCCTTCCACTGCGCGGGCGGTTGTCTCCAACCGATCGCGCAGGTAGAGCTTCAAATCGACCAAGACTTGATCGTTCCGTGAGCGGCCCGAATGGACTTTCTTTCCGATGTCGCCGAGGGCCCTGGTCAGGTCGGCTTCCACTTGGGAATGCACGTCCTCCATTCCCGCTTCGATCTGGAAGGTTCCCTTTTCGATGCGCTGATAAATCGCTTGCAATTCCTTCTGGATCGCAGGCAATTCGGACTTCGGCAACAGGCCCACTTCGGCGAGCATCTGGGTATGCGCCAAGGTGCCAAGCACATCGAACGGCGCGAGTTGCATGTCGAACTCCGCATCGCGCCCGATGGTGAACGCCTCAACGCGGGGATCGAGTCCGCCTCCCTTGGCCCAAAGTTTACCCGCCTGACTCACTTATTTTTGAACGATCGTGTCCTCGAGAATCTTGATGTACTTCTCGACGCCTTCCTCAATCTCGTGAACCCAAACGAATTCATCGGCCGAGTGCGAACGCGCCGAGTCGCCGGGACCCATTTTCGCGGAAGGCACGGGCACCAAAGCTTGGTCCGAGGTGGTTGGCGAGCCGTAGGGTTTTGCGCCCTGCTTGAGGGCCGCTTTCACTAGGGGATGTTCCATTTCGATGAACGAAGGGCGCAACCGCACCGAGCGTGGCGTGATCTCTGATTGCAGGTTCATTTCGATGATTTCGAAGACCTCTTCGTTAGTGTACTGGTCGGTGACCCGCACGTCAAGAACGAACTCGCAACGTTCGGGCACCACGTTGTGCTGGTAGCCCGCTTTGATGATCGTGGCGGACATTTTCATGGCCCCCAAGTGTTCAGAGACCTTTTCAAACTGGTAGTTGCGCACCCAGTTGATGTCGTCCAATGCTTTGTAAAGAGCGTTATCACCCTCCTCGCGGGCCGCGTGACCGCTCACACCCATTGCAGTGCAATCGATGACCATCAGGCCCTTTTCAGCCACTGCGATGTCCATGAGTGTCGGTTCACCCACGATGGCAAATTCAATGTTCTCCAGGTCTGGGTAGAGTAACTCTAGTCCGTTAGGCCCTGAAATTTCCTCCTCCGAAGTACCAGCGAAGCAGACGTTGTAGGCCAGGTCTTCGCGGTCGTTGAAATAGCGGAACGCCGCCATCAGCGAGACCAGGCAGCCGCCCGCATCATTCGAACCGAGGCCGTAAAGTTTGCCGTCCTCAATGTCGGGCGAAAAGGGATCGCGGGTGTAGCCTGGGTTCGGCTTCACCGTGTCGTGGTGCGAGTTGAGCAGGACCGTTGGCTTCGAGGCGTCAAAGTGCTTGTTGTAGCAATAGACGTTGTTTTCCATGCGCTGCGTGCGGATGCCACAGTTCTTCAAAAAGCGCTGGATGCGGTCGGCCGTTTCGTGCTCCTCCTTGCTGAGCGATTCGATGCGAATCAGATCTTGCAAGAGCTGGATGGCGTCGGACTGCAGGGTTTTCAGGTCTGCCATGGTGAGATTCGAAAGTACAGTGGAGGTCGATTCAAACGAGGTCATAGGGGACTTAGGGGACGAGCACAGTGCCCGGCTCGTCCGAGAGTTTCGATAGGGCGGTAGATTGGCAAATACGTACGCGACTCGCACCGCCGGCGATGGCCGCGAAGCAATTGTCGAGCTTGGGCACCATGCCTTTGGCGATGATGCCCTTCTCTTTCAACTCTTCGTATTGAGTGGGGTTCAGTTGAGGGATGACCGAATCACGGTCGTTGATGTCGAACAGCACGCCGGGCAACTCGAAGCAATAAATCAGCTCTGTCTGGAAGCCACCGCTCAAGTTGCGGGCTGCTTCGCCAGCGATGGTGTCGGCGTTGGTGTTGAGGAGCAAGCCCTGCTTATCGTGGGTGATCGGCGCGAGCACAGGTACCATGCCCTGGCCGATCAGGCCGCCCAGGAACGTGTCGTTCACGTGGTCGATGTCGCCAACAAAGCCATAGTCAATGTCCGACCCCGTGCGCTTGTGGGCGCGCATCGCATCGCCGTCGGCACCCGATAGGCCAATGGCGTTGGCCCCTAAGGCTTGCAGCTTGGCGACGATGGTCTTGTTGATCAGCCCGGCGTAGACCATGATGCAGACCATCAGCATCTCGCCATCAGTGACGCGCCGACCGTCGACCATCTGTGCATCGATGCCCAGCGCGGCTGCGGTTTTCGTGGCAATTTTCCCTCCGCCATGCACGAGCACTTTGGGTCCATCCAAAGCGACAAAATCCGTCAGAAACGCATCGAGCGCTTCGGGATCGTCCACCACATTTCCGCCGATTTTAACGACTCGCAGCAGACCCATACCAGGTTTCAAGTAGTTCTTTGATGATGGCTTGCGCCGCCCACAGGCGGTTGCCCGCTTGGTGGACGACCACCGATTGTTTGCTGTCGAGCACCTCCTCGCTGACCACCAAGTTGCGGCGCACAGGTAGGCAGTGCATCAGTTTTCCGTTTTTGGTCAGGGCCATTTTCTCGGGCGTGATCATCCACGAGGAGTCCTGGGTCAGCGTCTTCCCGTAGTCGAAGTAGGATGACCAGTTTTTCACGTAGACAAAATCGGCCCCTTTCAGTGCCTTGTCTTGATCGTACTCCACCTCGGCACGGCCCACGTATTTGGGATCAAGTTCATACCCCTCGGGGTGAGTGATCATGAAATCCACGTCGGCGAAGTTCATCCACTCGGAAAAGGAGTTCGGCACCGCTTGGGGCAAGCTCTTGATGTGCGGAGCCCAGGTGAGAACGACTTTCGGGCGTTTTTTGGGCTTTAACTCCTCAATCGTCAACAGGTCGGCGAAAGATTGAAGCGGGTGCAACGTCGCGGATTCCAGCGAAAGAATCGGCCGGTTGGCGTACAGAATGAAGTCGTTGAGGACCGCATCCGAGTAGTCGAGTTCCTTGTTTTCCAGCTTGGGGAACGAGCGAATGCCGATCAGTTCGCAGAACTGCCCGATGACCGGGGCGGCCTCTTTGATGTGCTCGCCCGCCTTGTCGTTCATGATGACGCCCGAGCCCTGTTCGAGGCCCCACCCGTCGGAGGTGAAGTTCATCGACATGACTTCCATGCCCAGGTTGCGTGCGGCCCGCTCGGTCGAGAGGCGCGTGCGCAGCGAGGGGTTCAGGAAGATCATCCCCAGCGTCTTGTGGTGGCCGAGTGTTTCGTGATCAAAGGGTTTGGCCTTCATCTGAAGGGCCAACCGGACAATCTGCTCGAGGTCTTCGATGTCGCGAACCGAGGTGAAGTGTTTGAGCGCCATCGGTTCAGGAAGCGACAGATTGGGTAGTGAGCACTTTCTGGAAGGATTCGAGGAAGAGATCGGCTTCAGCCTCCCCGATGCCCAGCGGGGGGAGGAGGCGCACGGTGTTTGGCGTTGCCGCCGAACCGGTGAAGATGTGGTGTTCGTTCAGCAAGGTCTTTCGGAAGGACGCTGCCGGAC